>CACXUY010000038.1 GCA_902770965.1 uncultured Lachnospiraceae bacterium
ACCGTATACTGGCCCGCGTCAGCGGCCTCGGGGATGGCATCGCCAAATTGCTGGCCATCCAGGCTGTATAGCATCGTGCCGTCTTCGGTCGAGCCGGCCGAGACCAGCAGCGGCTGAGGACCTCCGTTGTATGTGAGGACGTTTGCCGTCGGCTCTTCCATGCTTGAATCAGCCTTCTCTATGGTAAAGACGCCGTTCGTAAAGCTTTCTACCTCATAGTTGTCTCCACCCAAAGTTCCCTGATTGATGGCATAGGTTCCTGAATCCTCGCCCTGGACTCTTTCCAGCCCGCCGCTTAAGCTGTCGCCGTCCGCGAGCCCTTCGACCGTATAGGTAAGCTCGGGATCGTCTTCCCCATATGTCTTACTGACCGAATCGGCGGTTATCCTTATGGGCTTCTTCCCTATCGTGAAGACCGCTCCGTGATAGGTGATCTTGTAGTTGTCACCCGCCGTCAGGGTTCCCTGGCTGATGGCATAGCTTCCCACGGTCTCACCCTCACCGCGCACCAGATTGCCGGTGATGCTGTCCCCGCTTACAAGACCGTTCTCTTCATATTCCAGCTCGGGATCCGCATCCCCATAGGTCTTGCCGGCCGCCTTTGCGGTGATAGCCAGATCCCTAGGGCTTATGGTAACGCTTACCTGCCCTTCCTCGGAGTCGTTGTGACTGGCATCGCCAACAGCCTTATACCATACATAGTAGGTCCCGGCATCCTTACCTTCAGGGACGGTTGTGGAATACGGTTCAGTGGCTTCGGTTACGGTGCCGAGGGCGTACTGCATCGTGCCGCCGTTGGCTTCACCCGTTACGGTAACAAGTGATTGTTCTGTCCCGTCATACGTAAGCTCGTTCGCATTTACGGTTGCAGCAACCGCATCCCCCGGAACGTCATCAGCATACACTAGTTCAAATATGTATGGATCATTATTTATGCCGGTACCGCTCTTAATCCTAAAGCCTGTGGGAACATCAGCCTGTGTTTTGTCAGGCCGAACTGTTAAGTATATGTTACAAAAATAATCCTCAGCACCTATGTCGTAGCAGTCACTGAATTCCCATTGATTACTTTCACCTAACCACTTACCGGATGGTTTAGGAACGGTACGCGCGGTATTACCGCATAGCACTGCCTCGTATCCCGAGGGGTGATCATCTATAACACAATATTTCCCTTGTAGGCTAAAAGTATCTCCAACATGCCATTCTGTAACGGTATTGTCCGCTATTACCGTCAAATTCATCCCTGGCATCAGCCCCAGCAGCATAGCCAAGGTAAGCAATACGCTCAAAACTTTTCTCGCCTTTTTCTTCATAGTTTTTCTCCATATTCATGGTTTGTAATTATTGGATTTCTTCAGAATGTCTCCTCATTACATAATCGCCTTACACACATGCATACTAAGCTCTTCATGCAATCATAAATGCTCACCCCCTGTCAGATGTATCCTTGCCAAGCATCCCTATTAGATAGATCTTTATCAAATGTAACTCTGCTAAATATACCTGTCTCAAATATCCTATTATTACTGCTAGATTTTATCATAATTCAAATAATATTACAACGCTTAATATATGTGTCCTACATAATGAAGTATGGACAATGCCATCACCTCCTGCTCGCCGCACGACCCGAGCCCTGAAACGCCGGAATGAGTCCTTGTACCGTCCTGCATATAAAAACGGCATCCTCTTCCATATATGAAAGACGATGCCGCTATGTTATTAAGCCATGATATTAAACTATGATATTAAACTATGATATTAAGCTATGACCAGGCCTTTGAAAATCATCCTCTTTCCGGCCATATTGAAGCACCGGCATCACACATACCTGTACATCCAGACCCCCCACATCGCTGCCATCTGCAAAATACAGACAAACAGACAAAAAGCATATACGTATAAGATCGAAGAATCATGATTTGCCTTGGCTGCGAAAGTTGTGCAGCCCCCATCAACGCCCGCTGCGGCTTCCCCTGCGGCAAGCACGCAGATGACGGCGGAAAGCATCATGAAGAAGCCGAAGTCCATCCAGTATCTCTGCAGGATTCCCGCCACCTGAATATCGATGCCGACCACAGATAGCCCCAGGAACAAGCTGAAAGCAGCAAAATGCCACAGCTTCTTTGCCCGCAGCCTTGCCCCTATGTCCTTCCTCAAAAGTAGGAGATTCCCCAAAAGCAGAGGCGCGAACCACAGCAGACCTCCCTGCATCCCTTCAAATACCGTAAGACCTTGATATGCGGTCGATATGGCTACATTTTGCATATATGGTCTTATACCTGTAAAATTCGGCAGCTGCAGCAAATATGTGAAGAAGCCGAACAGAAAACGGTCCGGATGGAAACCGCGGTGCGTCATGTCGTTAGTCGTCAGGTTATAGTTCGCCCCGAAATCAAAGGGGGAGCCGAACCGCGCGGCATTATAGTACATCAGGCAGACCGCCACAACGATGTAGGGAAGCAGGGCAAAAGCAACCGTGCGCAGCGTCTTTCTCCGCACCTTTGAGGCCTCCGGCGTGCGCAATCCCGGCATGCGCAGCCTCCGCCACGTCTCTCCTCCGAGCAGAGGGAACACGAGGAAGCTCGCGAGCGCGAACTGAGGACGGCAGGCGGCGGTCAGCGCCAGGCAGACAGCGCCCATAATTATCTGTGAGGCGCGATAATCCCTTCTCGCGCTAAGCCAGAAATATATACCCAGAACTGTCAGCATCAAGGCCATGGACACCGGCAGTACGTAGAATGTCAACGTCTGACCTCCGACAAGCAAGGCAGCGGCAGCTACGAGGGAGAGATCCGCCGCGATGTATTCTCCGAGAGACGCGTGAGGAAAAGACTGCCTGAACAATTCATCAAGGAGAACGATCATAGTCAAGGCAGTTACGACCAGATGGATCAGTATGCCCGCGTAGGCAGGGAACTCCTCCCCCAGAACAATATAACAGGGAAGATAATAGGTCAGTACAGGCAGGATGCCGAAGTAGCAATAATATCTCCCATCGTAATAGGCAGTGTCCCACAGAGAATAAACGCCCTCCTGCCGCCTGGCGTTCCTGTCGTATGGATTCTCCATGGCCATCAGCCCTTCGGACGGCTCATCCTCAAGATAAAAATTCCCCTCAGTCAGAGCGACAGCCAGCTTGTAATACTGCCTGTGGTGCGTATAATCTGTCCTGACTCTCCGGTTCGCGGCCGACGTCGTACCGGTAAGAAAGATGAGCTGCCCAAAAGCCAGGAGAAATACCACCGCCAGATGTGTCTTTTTCTTCAGCGAATACCTGCTGCGCCACACGGAAGACGACGGACGCATGAACCACGCCGCCGCCATGACAGCGGTCAGGGCAAAGATACGGACAGGGCTGACCATAAAAGGCCTCCGGGCATTTAGCTCGATATCATGTACGTATAGCTCCTGTCCTTCAAGCCGCGGAAAAGTGATGAGCAGAGTATTCACCTTGCCGCTCAGGTTCAGCTTGATATAGCGCGACGCAGGCTCATCCTGATAGATTTTGATCTGCGGCAGATCATAATGATAGGCACTGCCTTCATCAGACGCGCTTATCTTTACGTCCAGCTTCGCCTGGACCCCGTCATCCTCCTCATCATCCTTCTCCGGCTCCTCCACGTCAAGGAGCAGGTTCTTTGCCATAAGGTCATTCGCCGCGATCATGATCTGCGGTTCCTCATCCTCCGGAAAAACAACCATTCCATTTCCATCGATCATGGTATCGGAAGGATACAGAACAGTATAGGTTCCCGGGGCAGGGAGCTTTTCCTCCGCCTCCGACGGTTCTTCTGTCGAAGGACAGATATCATCTTCATATACCGTCACCCTGGAGGCTTCCGGAAACAAAAGTGACTCAAAAGCCCGGAAATTGAATACAAATAATTCTAAGAACAGCGCGATTACAGCGATGACAGCCGCTGTTTTCATATATCTTCTCATGAGCAGTACCTTCATCTGGCTGACAGCCAACTTTCCAACCCCTTCTGAAACACGTGCCTCATCGATCATTTCTTGTAATTATTCAGCGCCTCTGACCGCTCCGCAGCGAGGGATGCGCAGCATCCCGAGTCTGGGGGTGCTGAATAGCTGCATTTCCTGTAAACAGAGATCACGCATCTCACGTAATTCATTTCTTCCTGATAGAAAGGATGCACCTGACGTCGCCCAATTCATCGTCGATGGGTTCCGCATCCACAATGATATTCAGCGCAGCCCCATTCCCGTTGGTCATGACGAACTCCTTCTTCATGCTCCGCTTCTCCTCTGAGCACCTGAGCGCCAATTTCCACAGCTTCTTGTCACCACCGTTCTGAAGACGCTTGCAGAACCCCCGGCTGTTAAACTCCTCCTCTAGCTCCTGCGAGGACAGCCCCATAACATCCGCAAGCCCATGAGCGACTACCTGGAAATAGTACTCGCCTTTCTTGTACAGCAGAAAGAGCAGGGTCCTTGAAGTAAATCTGGACAGCAGTTCTATGTGCCTTTGCAGGTTCGTCAGCTCCGTGACGTCACGCGCCGCTCCATAGAAGCGGCGCTGTTCCTCATCCTCGTTAAGGAAATAAAAGTGAATGAGGAAACGCGAGGCTGAACCATCTATTTTCTTGAAGGTAAATATGCCTCCGGCGCCATTCAGCCTGTCTTCATAAGATTTCTTCAGGGTTTTGAAGAGCTCCGGAACTTCATCTTCCGGCATAAAATTCTGTATGCCGAGAAGCCTCGAATGAAAATCGGGTACGCTGACCGCCTGATAGAACTGCTGATTGAAACGAATGATGTCGATGTCCCCTTCGTGAAGCGAGTAGATCGCCGCAGGTCCTATGATGTTGTTCAGCATGGAATCGCTGTAAACGGAGTCATTCAGAAATTCCCTGATCTTGAACTCTTCATTTGCCTTGAACACAAAGCCATGAGTATCAACCTTCTTCGGATCTGAGATAAGCGTCTCAAAATCCTGGACAGGCATCGGTTTATAGAAATAATAGCCTTGGATATAGCGTATGCCAAGTCCCATGAGATAATCCCGCTGAGATTTCGTCTCCACGCCCTCCACGATGACAGGCAGCGCCATCGTCTTCGCCATATTGACGACCGACTCGATGATGTGCATGCCCTTCCTCTCATTGTTCTTATCCATCCTCAGGAAATAGGCATCGAGCTTTATGATGTCGACGTTCAGCTCGCGAAGCATGTTTAGAGATGAGAATCCACTGCCGAAATCATCCATGAGCACCACAAAGCCCTCGCTGCGAAGCGCCTGGACCGTGGCGCGGACTTTATCTGAGCCTTCGCTGTAAGCTGACTCTGTTATCTCGATCTTTATCGCCGATTTCGGGATCTGATATCGTTCAACCAGCTCCTCGAAGTAAGCGGGCACGTCCAACGCGAAGATGTCTACCGGACTGACATTCACGGAGACCGGGATCGGGAACTTGCCTTCATCAAGCAGCTTCCGGCTCCATCTGCAGACCGCTTCCCATATATACCTGTCCAGATCCGGCACGAAACCGTAGCGCTCAAGCGTCGGTATGAACGCTGCCGGCGGAACCATCCTGCCATCCGGCTGTATCCATCTGGCCAGTGCCTCCGCGCCTACGACCTTGCCGTTGTACGATCTGCACTGCGGCTGCAGGAAGAACGTGATCTCACCGTTTGCCATCGCTTCCCTGAAGGCCGAAAGAACCTTGTGGTCTTCCTCCGCCCGGCTTACCATGGCCTGCGAGAAAAATTTTATGCGCGTCTTCGGGTCAAGCTTCGCCTCATGGCAGGCAAGCGACGCCTGGTCATAAATCCTGTAGGCCGAAGTGTTCCCATTCGAATAGCTGGCTCCGATCGCCGGAAAGAAGCCTATGGATTCGCCATGGCGCGCTATGACGGCCTGCATCCTATCTAACAGAGCCTCCGCGTCAAATATACCTGAGGGCATCATGATGGCAAAATCATCTCCGCCCAGATAGCCGGCTATGCCCTCATGCCTATCCGCTATATCCTGCAGCTCGTGTCCGACTTCAGACAGCAGCATGTCACCGGCTTCCCGGCCATACCACTCGTTGAACAGCTTGAAGTTCTGCAGGTCAATGACCATGAGAAGCCAGTTCACTGTGACATCGTTGAGCTTCTGTTCACAGGCCGCATAAAATTCGCCTTCGTATACAAGCCCTGTCAAAGCATTTCTCTTCTCATGGCGATAGCCGACCCTGGCCGCCCATTCGTTCTGGTTCATCTTAAGGCATTCCGAACGTTCTATGTCCATAATGAACACATAGAAAAAGCTGTCACCCTCATCATTATATACCAGATGCCCGAAGTCCTCCACGTAGCGTACTTCACCCCGCCTGGTAATTATACGGTACTGTACATAATCATGGCGCTCTTCGCCGTTCATTGTCTGTTCCTTGATCTCGCCCTCTACCCTGTCGAGATCTTCAGGATGTACCATGCCGCGAAAGCTGTTGCCCGTCAGCGCGCAAAGCTCATCATAAGTATCGCAGTCAAAAAGCCTCATGACATTCTTGTCCGCGAAGCACAGCTCCTCTTCTCCGGTGGCTGTGTATATGAAGAATCCGCCTGACAGATTTATGGGGATACGATTAAAGAAATCACGGGGCATAAGCTCCACCTCCTGATACCATATTGAGTAATTGAAATCTTAACACCATTGTATCAAATGAAGGATGTTTTTTAAACTACATTTTTATAAAATTTTTCCTATGACAGCAATGCAACGATTATTCCGGATCAATTGACAGAACTTCTGACTCCCCATTATAATGAATCTACTATAACTATAACGCAACAGGAGTCCTGAGAATATGACGCGTCCTAAAAAACATCTACCTAAAGAGCATATACATATATATGATCTCATTTTTATTATATTAGCTCTATCCGTCCTTTGTTTCCTGTTCTGGAAATGCCGCTACGGCTTTGGAAACAATGACGAATCCTTTTACCTGACCATACCATGGCGTCTTGCCCAAGGCGATGCCCTTTTTCTCGAAGAGTGGCACCTGTCACAGATGTCAGGTTTTTTGCTTTTGCCTTTCGTGGCGATCTATCGAAGCATCAACGGCTTCACCGATGGCATGATCCTCAGCTTCCGCCATCTGTGCATATTTGTCCAGGCGCTCTGCTGCCTGTGGTATTATGTCCGCCTGAGGCGCGTATCACCTCAGGGCGCGCTGGCTGCCTCTATCCTGGCGCTGATATACATCCCCTTCAACATAACCGCGCTTTCATACAACTCGATGGGAATCTTCCTCCTGGGACTCTCGACAGTGACCATAGCGACTATAGATGCTTCCTCATCGGTTCGCGTGAACCTTGTTTTTTCCGGATTCGCTTTCGCGGGAGCTGTTCTGTGCTGCCCTTACCTCATAGTGGTATACGCCGTCGCCGTCCTCGGACTGCTCGCCTTCGCCGGCGTAAGCGCGCTTGTAAACCTACATGCCGCCATCACCGCTCGCTCGAAGGATATTCTGCTGGGTTTGTTCTGGTTTTCTGCGGGAGCCGCCCTGCTTGCCGTCATTTTCGCTGTATTCGTCCTGAGCCGTGCCTCCATAGCTGACATAGTGAAGGCATTTCCTGAGATCATGAACGATCCGGAACATAAGTCAACAGCATTTTCCGCAAAGATGATATCCTATGGCAGAAGTATTTATAACTCATCATCGTGGTCTCCCACTGTTATAGTCTTCCTGGGACTGTTGCTTGGAGCGGTCATCCTGGATAAAAAGCGAAAGGCACATCGACCGGTGTACATCGTGCTCGCGATTGCCGCGGTGGAGATGATGCTTATCTCCATTAATATTGACCGCAGATACATCAATCACCTGATGTATCCTGTCAACCTCTTGTCAGTCTTCTGCCTGCTTTTGACCTGCGACCGGCGCAGCTGCCGTCTTTTCTTGGGCGTGGTAATACCCGGAATGCTGTACTCCGTCTGCATCCATTTTACTTCAAACCAGTACTTCTATGTTATCTCATCCGCTTCAACGGTATCGATGCTAGGTTCAGTCACCATGCTTTGGCTGCTGGTTCAGGAGATACTAAGTCAGAATGTACATGGTACGGCTGCGGCTTACGCGGGAGACAGAGGTATGGGCGGCAGTGACACGGCCGAAAAAGACTCCTCAGTCGATAATGCGGAAGAAAATGATCCCGCAGATATAAGAATGAGCCAGGAGCACGGATCTGATGTCGGCAAAAGAACGCCAGCCGTCCGGCTGAACAGCTTGGGATCCGCCCTTCCCATCATGCTATCCCTGGTACTCACGATGACGCTTTGCGGTTTGCTTATCTACAGGCGCGCCACACATGTGTTCTGGGAGTCGTCAATGAAGACACAGACAACGACGTTGGATTATGGTCCTCAAGCCGGCGTAATAACCACGGCCGCAAAAGAACAACTGTATGACCGCCTCATGGATGCTGTTTTATATATTGAAGAAAAGACATCGGCCAAATCCGTGCTCTTCCTGACAGAGCATACCTGGATGTACCTCGCCTGTCCCGAACTCAGGAACTCGGCATACTCAGCCTGGCTCTCCGGGATAAACCAAGACTCCATCAACAAGCTGATCGCTTACTACAGACTCAATCCGGCGAAGCTCCCCGATGTGATATTCGCCGATACAAAAGAAGAAGAATACGCGGATATTCTCGCCGAAAAACTGCGCTACATAAACAAAGAGTACATCCCGACAGGAGGCTGTATCTACCGGTAAGCCTCCATACCAAAATCGGCATCGCCGGCTGCATGGCAATCGTAAACCGTATACACACAACAGATATCCATACGCGACCGCCTATATGGAATCGAACAGGGCAGACGCAGCCGCACTCCGCTCGATGCGCCGGCGGCCGGTCAGCGATAGCCGCCATCTTCCTTGCGGCGACCGCGCATATATAAAGAAGAGGTACAGCCATAACAGAACGTCCGCCGCGTCTGAAAATGGCTGTACCTCTTCTTTACGATATCAGGACTCAAGTGTCAGAAACCACTTAGAATGACACCGCCTCTGCATGGTCTAAGTGCCAAACCCGCTTAGAACGACACGACCTCCGGAGCCTTGGTGAAGGAGCTGAAGGTAGCCGTCGCGTTCTTGAAATAGAACACCTCGGTGTTGCCGTCTTCAGCGGAATACATACTCTGGAGAGCCGGATAGGCCTCCAGCATGGACTGCTTAGCCTCTATGCGGTCATCCTCTGCCAGCTCACCGGCAAGCCTCAGCCACTCACCATCCTTGAAAGCACATATCTCGACTTTAGGATTGGCGTGGATCTGCTTCGACACATCCTTCACCTTTCCCGTCTGGATATAAAGCTTGCCTTCAAATATGTTCACAGTACCAAACGGCCTTACCCTGGGCTGATCACCCTCGGTCGTCGCCAGATAATAAGTTCCTGCTTCCTTTAGAAACTGTGCTGTTCTATCCATCCTATAATCCTCCTGTGTTTTATCCGTATTCATATCGAGCGCCTCACCAGGACTGCCCTTGCCGCGCCGCTATGGTCTTGACGGAGCGGCATACGGCCTTATTACCGATTCACGTAAGCTTCACTACATGACAGTAATATTGAAATTTACTGTAAGGCGCACATGTAATTCGTCCATCTGCGCCAGACATTGCGGATACGGCTGAACCAAGGAGAGTCGACTGCGCTGCTGTTTGTTTTATTCTCTGAAACCGTACCGTAATTTGTCTCGGCTCTGCTTGACACCCCTACCGCAGGTATCGCTTCCGTGCGAGTATGACGATGGTTGTGTTTGCAGGTATAAGTCCTGACCCCATCCCTGGTCTCCGTCGGCTCCTTTGTCACGACACCATCATCCCATTCATGGCCGGTCGCGGGGATTACGTTCGTAATGATATGGTAACGGCTGCGCTTGCAAACGCTGATGCTGCGTCCCGACATAGTGCAGGTAGGCCTGCTGTAAACAATAGTCATCCAATCATGGCCAAGCGCCTCAATGCTCTCGGTATAGGTATGCGAATGATCATTCCTGCAGGTATATTTCCTGACTCCGGGAGCTGTGCATCCTGCCGCCTTCGTAACTGTTCCGTCATCCCAGTCATGACCTGTCGCCGAAATGACCCAGCTGTTTTCTTCGATCTGCGTTCTGCCTTCCTCATCCTGGAAATATTTGCCGCAGCCGATGCAGTACCAGTGTTCCTGACAGCCGCTCTCTTCACAGGTCGGCGCAGCCGCATCAAACCTGATCATCATGTGTACATGGCTGTCGCCAACGACCTTCTCGTCATGATGCGCCATGCCGTCAAGCTCATTGCCAACCCCTATCGATGCCTTATACAGACTCTTGTTCTCGTCCTCGACTTTTGTGACTACGGCTTCGATGGACTGTGTATGGCTCGGATCATTCTTGCATACATAATCCGCGGTCGCCTGATACTCTTCACCGTTTTCTGTCCAGGTGAAACCAGCGAACTCCCAGGCATGCCTTCTCGCAGGGATGATCCAGCTGCCTTCCGCTGTCTCAGCTCTGCCTGCCTCATCTGAGAAATGCTTTCCGCAGACATCACAAGACCAATACTCTCTGTTGCCGGCGGCCTCGCATGTCGGAGCCACTGCATCGGTCTTCGTCAGCTTATGTACCGCGTACTCGCCTTCGACAGTCCTGCTTTCGCTATGAGAAGCCCCGTCTAAGCTATTGCTTCCGTTCACCTCAGCCGTATAGACTATGCTGCCGGGAACGAGGCAGGTAGCGCTGTTCTCACTGGCGGTCACATCGATATCAACATGTCCGACATGGCTCTCATCCCTCAGGCATCTATAATTGGCCGTGGCGCCGTAACGCGCATCAGCACCCAGCTCTGTCCAGGTGAAATCAACGAAAGCCCAATCGTGCCCGAGCGCTTTCACCGTCAGAGCATCCATAGAGGTCTCTGCTTCGCAGTCCGCATCTTCAAAAATCCTTCCACAGACCTCGCAGGAATAGTACTCACGTCTGCCATCTTCCGTGCATGTCGCGGCAACCGCGTCATGCTTCACAGGGCTGTGTCCAACAGCGGGTATCACCCAGCTGTTTTCTTCTATCTCGTTCCTGCCTTCTTCATCCGAGAAATGCCTCCCACATGCTGTACACGTCCAATAACCGGTATTCCCGGTTGTATCGCAGGCAGGATCGACAGCCGCTGTATATGTGAGCGTATGACCTCCGGAATCAACAGTCTCCGTCTTGGTCAGGCCGCATATACCGCACGTAAAAGCCCTCTCGGACGGCTCGGTGCATGAGCCGTCGCTGATTACAGTGCCCTCACCCCAGGCATGTCCGTGCTCTGCCTGATACTCATCGGGATTGAGATCGACAGCAGACAGAGTCCTATCGCTCTCGCTGTACACCTCATTGACATCGCTGTCATACGCGTAGGTTATGGTCTTTCCTGAGCCATAGGTAAAGCTGTAGCCATCGTAGATATCTCCGCTGCTATAAGCCTTGAGGAAGAGCGAACCGTCAGATCCGGCCGTGCCGTTATCGCTGTTTGTTATATCGGCAAGGTAATTCGCCCCGCCTAAAGAGACTATGTTCCACATGTGCCGGCCCGCGCCGGTCCCGCCGATCATATCTCCGTACACGGATATGCAGGCAACCGAAGGGTCATGCCACTGGCTCTTGCTGCAAAGGTACTGGAAAGCCTTGGAATAGCCCTCGCAGACTACATTTGTTGTGGGGTCGCTGTCAAAAACATAGACCAGCTGCCAAGGATCGCCGTAGCTGCGGCTGGAGGTTGAACCGGCTGAATAGAAAGAGACCTCATTGCAGATAAAATCCCGGTAGGCAACGAGCTTATCATAGTCGAGCTTCGTCTTGTTTGCCTCTATGACAGACTCCGCCTTGGCAACTGCCGCAGACGTGGCTCCGGTCAAGCCTGTGTCGACTTTATAATCGCCGGCATCGTAAGAGCCCATATAATCCACGGAAACAGCCATCTTGACCGTATAATCACCCTTGAAGGCAAGCTTCCACTCCCCATCTGTATGATTGGCAGCAATCGAAGGCGCCTGCAGACGGATGCCGACTGTCTTGTCATACCAATAAAGATCATATGGCATGTCGAAAAGCAGCAGATCGATTATCATCCGATAATCCAGATCAATCATGCCATACATGGCAGCGGAGGCATCCTTATCTATCGAGCCGTCGACAACTGTAGAAGATACACCGAGGTCAGAGGCTGAATAATTGCCGTCGATCCCAAGCTCCTCTGCTGTGATCACAAAGACAGCGGATTCCCTGCTGCCATTAGCGATATCCGCGATACCTTCGCTCAGCTTATCGTAGACGATCTTATTTACTCCGGAGAGCGCAACCTTGCCGGAAGCCCTGACGGCATAATTGCTCGCCTCCTGCTCATCAGACGCAGTCTCCTCAATGCCGAACTCTCTGTCGACATACTGGGCGAACAGTTCGTCGTTGTCCGGTCCATACTCCGTTATGACCACATACTCATCCGGAACGTAGCTGATGCTCTGTGCTTCCTCAGTCGCAAAAGCTGAGGGTGGGAAGCATGAGAAGCCTATCGCGGCGATCATCAGCCACGCGGTAAGCTTCGCGTTTTTTTTCTTCATAGCATTCACTCCTATCAGGTTATTAATGATCGGGTATCAGTATAGCACCGCACGTGCTGCTAAAACATAAGAAAGCTATGGCCGCATACATCCGATGTATGTATGCATCGCTGTATGACCGCCCGCTTCGCGGGGGCCGACTTATGATGTAAAGAAGGCTCATACACCTCAATCCATATACAGCTATCTGTTTACATACTTAAATATAATAAAGACATGTGTATAAAGATTTTGTATAAGAGCCTTTGTGAATAATTCAAAAAAAAAAATCGACATGAAAGATTATACCCACAAGAGCATCCTCAGTCAATGCACTCATGGGCATAAAAACTATTATACGTCACATTTTTATACAGCGAACTCACCAGACTTGATCACTTTCCGTATCATGCGGCTGCGATCGTATCCTATCTCAAGGGCGAGAAGCCACATTTGCTCTCCGTTAGGATCCGGCTCGCGATTCAGCACCGAGAGATAGACCGCTCTCACGAAATCCTTGTTCGAGAGGTTGCGTGTCCGCATCTCACTGGAATCAAGTATGATTGTAGCTACTGTTTCAGGTGAGGTCTTGCCGTCCACTATGCGCTGCATCCAGCCGCGCAGACCGGCATCATCCCATTTCCGTCCCAGCCCATATACATACAGCCTTCCGACAAAACGAAGATATGCCCCATTGTGGTCAAGCATGTCATCTGAGCGGTATTTCCCGGCTACTATCTGGTATTCATCGCACATGGCGACATATTCATCCGAGCCGGAAACTCCCTCTATGAGCTTCTTCCGGGTATAGCCTTGGTTCAGAACTCCCAGCCAGGCAGTCATCTCTTTGTCCTTGGGTTCCCGATCCAGCAAAGCCCTGTAGAGCATCTTCACATAATCTGTGTCAGAAATGCTCCTGGAAAGGTACTCAGGACTGTAGGTGATTCCGCTTATGACCTTCGCGGCGGGGGTGCCGGAGAACAGGTATCGCGACCAGCTCTCAAGTCCCGTACTGTCCACATCCCTGTCAAGCAATGTCTTGTACAGCCTCTTTATAAATTCTTCGACCAATACGTCCTGTTCGGCTGTGGATGTAAGCACGAACTCCGTGATCCCTTCGCTCTTCTTTCCTTCCTGAAGAAAGCCTCCCACTATGCGCAGGTAAAGGCCGCTGTCCTTGTTGAAGAAAGCACATCTGCCTTCACCCAGATCCTGTATCATCCACTCCTGAGAGTTGGTGTTCATCCTCGCTTCGCTTGAAGGAGTCGAGAAATACTGCGATGTCCTTGCTGTTCCGGTGAGATATGAAGCATAGTCAGGTGTTCCGATAGTCCAAAATCCATCCTTGAGCTTCGTCAGCTTCGTCCTGATGGCAGTGCCGCTAAGTCCGGTTCCCGTGAGATAGCTCCCCCCCGCGGTTATAATGTAGTTCCCATCAGGAATGTCTGCCGGATGGCTGAACCAGTTGCTGAGGGAGTCAACCCTCTCGAGGACCCATGTCCTCAGAGAGAAGACTGCCGTGTCATAGTTATCAAGCCCCCATAAGTTATTATTGGCCGCTGCCGCGGTTCTGATGGCAGCAGCTGTCGTCTCCATGTCAGAAATGCACTCCATCACCTTGTCGCGCATCTCATCCCGCCATATCTCCTCCGCGCGGTGCCTGAA
Source organism: uncultured Lachnospiraceae bacterium (assembly GCA_902770965.1). Classification (GTDB taxonomy): domain Bacteria; phylum Bacillota; class Clostridia; order Lachnospirales; family Lachnospiraceae; genus RUG11623. The sequence goes on from CACXUY010000038.1 coordinate 14,242, forward strand.
TTCAGGTATGTCGAGGAGGGTCATCAGTATATGGCTGTTAGGGTCAGGTTCGTTGTGAAGGCTTTGATATGCCCACATCCTCTCCGTGAGCTTGCCCCACTGGTTTCCGAAGCACATATCAAAATCCCAGGGAGGACCCGCGTGGATCACATCGGACTCACCGTCCATGTACACATAAAAGGACGTCAAAGTTGCGTCCAGGTTCATGCCAAGCTCATTCAGCAAATAATATTTGCAAAAAGAATCGACGTCTATCTGGGAGCTGACTGCCTCCCAATCCCTGCCCTTTGCGTCTGCAACTAAACGATTCCACCTGCTTTCAAAAACATTTACTGCTTTTTTGATGATAGCATCATCGCTGCTTACTGAATCTTTGAGGTTGAAATGGTCGCCGTCGGAGGAGATAAAGCTGATAGTGTTCGCGTCTTCCGGCTGGTCGATCTCGAAGAGTACGCCGTCTTCAGCTTTCAGATCTAATACCGATTCTCCTATCTCCGGCTTGTGACATAGATAGTAAAGACCTAAATCTTCATCATCTATGAAAAGCTCGACGAATACGCCGTCGGTAGTCCCCGGCATGCCTATACTGCGGGCTATGGAGAGACCGAAATCGTTGCGGAGCTGGCTGGCATCGAAGTGATTCGCCAGCAGCACCCATTTCTTCGATTTACCAAGCCCGAAAATATCTGTCTTCTGCCCAAATTTTATCTGGTAGGGCTTTTTCTCCGCCTTCCATGTGGTGTTTCCCCTGCCTTTTATCTCCACGTTCGTAATCGTCTGGAGGGCTCTGCCCTGAGTATCCATGATGACCGCAGTGTTGCCGCCATACTTGGTGGACTTGTCTCCGCTGTTTATCTCGTCGACCGTGGTCTCTGCCAGGCGGATAGAAATAGTCGGGACATCGGCTTTTGCCATGACGTTCGATGGAAGGAAAATCAATGCCATCAATACCAATGCGAAGAATGCTCCCGCTTTTATTCTGTTGGAGAATATGATCACATTCATATCCGGTTATGTCATCCTTTCATTTAATCTTAAGCAAACCTGGATAACCGTCCTGATCCAATCCGTCTTCAGTCTGGGCTTCGGTTCCTCAGTTCTGAGCCTGCGCTCCTTCAGCCTGTCCTTCCTGCGCCTGACCGGCTTCGGCTTGGTTTCCTTGAGCCTGACCGGCTTCGGCCAAGGGTTCTTGAGCCTGTCCGCCATCAGCCAATGATTCCTGAGCCTGTCCTTCTTCAGTCTGCGCCTCTTCGCCGTCCTCCGATATGGAGATGTCATAGTCCTCGACGAGATCTGCCACCTCCGCGCCGGAGATGACATCCTCAGGCACTTCTATCTTGACATCTCCGTATGAGATATTCGAGTAGACTTCCTTCAGCGTCGCGGAGAAACCTTGCAGATCTGTGCCGATGAACCTCTCTGCTCCGAAAGAATCATTCCAGTCGTACTCCGCTCTCAGCAAACCGCCGTCCGCCTTGGCAGAAATCCAGATCTTGGCGTCCACTCGCATGGTTCCAAGATCAACGGAACGGATCACGTCCATCATGGCATCCGAGAAATCTGTCAATGAACCCTGCAGCATCTCATTGCTGACGGGAATCTGTGCGGTAAGAACATAAGCGGTCTCGCCATCAATATCCTCTGTGTTCTCAGCCAGCGTCCACTCCACACCGCCCTGGTATATCTCAGGCAGGCTGTAGTATGACGCCTCCTCGTGTTCCTGCTCATAAAACATCCAGCCGGAGCTATCGACACTGATATATACGCGCTCGACAGCGCCGTTGGGTACGATGTACATCTTGGTATTCTGGGTAACATACTGGGTGTCTCCATCGAGCTCTTCAATATTCCCCATCGAAATCTGCGCGTACATATTCGTCCCATCCGTCTGGACAGTGCTCTTCTCTTCTATCTGCCTGGTATAATGGAAATTCATGGACTCGTCCTCGAGAGACAGAGTCATATCGCTCTCGATATCCATAGATACATTCTCAGATTCCTTTGCCTCAGCCTTTTTCAGAAGAGATTGAGCAGTCACCTTCTTGCTGCCGCAGCCGACTAAGGAAAGGATGCAGGCTGCCGCTGCCAGGCCTGAAAAAAGCATATAACGTGATGATACCTTCATCTTGACCTCCACACTCATCTTTGTCCTGATTCTAACTATAACTGACTTTAGTCTGCACATCGAATTATTATAGCATGAGTCCTGCTTATATGTAAACTAAAATCATAATGATTCGGTAATTATTCAGCACCCCACAACGAGGGATGCGCGGCATTCCGAGTCTGGGATGCGCGGCATTCTGAGTCTGGGATGCTGAATAGAATTACAATGGTTTTTATATCAGGACAGTCCAAGACCATACAGGATCTTGCTGAGTTCAGAATCCTTACCTAATATAATAGTCTGTCCCTGGCCCTTGAGTGATTCCTTGAGGGCATCGAGAGACCTGATGTAGTTGTAGAAATCCGCTTTATCAGGAGTATCGTAGGCTCCGCTCAATATACGCATGTACTCTGCCTCGCCCTCAGCAATGAGGATATCCGCCTCCTTGCTGGCCTCAGCCTTGGTAACGGTCACGGTGCGGTCGGTCTCATTTCTTATCTTCTGCGCCTGTGCCTCGCCCTCAGCCCGGTAGCTTGCAGCGATGTTATTCCTTTCGGAAATCATGCGCTGGTAAACCGCTTCCTTATTATCCTCCGGCAGGTCAAGAGCCTTGATCTGGGACTGTGTGATGATGATCCCATATTCGTTCATCGCGGTATTAGCGTCATCGGTGATCAGATCTGTCAGCCTGTCATCGCGGGCATCAATGACCTCGTCCTGAGTCATCGACGAAATCACGTTCTTGGTGCTGTTGTATACCGCCGCGTCTATGCGCTCCTTGGCGCGGTCGTCGATACCGTTCAGAGTGCGGAGATATTTCGTCGGATCAACTACCTTCCAGAATACGTAGTTGTCGGCGATCATGGACTTCTTGTCCTTCGTGATGACATCTGAAGCCGGTATGTCATACACATTCAATGCTTTGGTTACCGTCTGCGTTGATTGGATGAAAGGAACTTTTATCTTCAGGCCGGGTGTGTCATCGATCTTCTCTATGCGCCCGAACGCCCTGATGACCTTGTATTCCATAGGGTTGACTATATAAAAGCTGTTTGCCAGAACGATCAGGGCAGCCAATATGACAACCGCAAATATCACTTTCTTCTTAATCATTCGTCGCACCTCCTGTCATCGTGCTGAAGCTGTCGATAGGGAGAAGCTCCTGCGTATTCCCGTCGGTAATTATTACCTTCTTGCCGGGCAGGACCTCCTCCATGGCTTCAAAGAACAGCCTTTGTCTGGTTATAAGAGGATTTGCCTGATACTGCTCATACATGGTGTTAAACCTTGATGCCTGGCCTTCGGCTTCCGCTATCCTCGCGGCTTTCGAAGCCTCAGCATTCTGGCGAATCCTGTCGGCTTCCGCCTCGGCCTTTGGAACCTGCTCGTTTTGATATTGTCTGGCATTATTCAGAGCGGTATCCTTTGACTGCTTCGCGTTCTCAACCTCCTTGAAAGCGCTCTGTATGGTCGCTGTCGGGGGCTGCGCATCCTGAATCTGAACATTTACTACCTGCATGCCAATATTCTCATCAAGCAGCCATGCCTGAAGCTTTTCCTTGATCTCGCCCTGTATCTGGCTTTTGCCGGTCGTCATGGCCTCATCGACCGTGAAGTTAACGACCGTGGAACGGATGGCGGCGAATGCCATGTTGAACAGGATCTCCTCTGGACTTATCGAATTGTAAAGATAAGCAACCGGATCGCTGACCTTATATTCAAGGTAGAAATCGATGTCAAGAAGATTGAAATCCGATGTTATCATGACACTGTTCGTGTTGTAATAATCGGAAGAGTTGTATGTCATGCCTGTATTGAAGGGATCATAGCCGCCGTCAGAGTAGCCTATCCCCACACCGTGGGTCGTCATGTCAACCATATTCACCTTCTGGATGATCGGTATCTTGAAATGAAGTCCGGCGGTGTCAGTGCGGACGACCTTTCCGAACTGTGTTACTACAGCGTTGTGCTGCTCATCGACGTTGTAGAAGCTGTTTCCTACGATGATGAGCACGATCACCACAGCCGCGATTATCCTTGAGATGAGACCGATCTTCTTCATATCCGGCTTCCGGTTGCCGCCCAGGGGATTGTTCTTCGAACCCAGGGGCGGAGTCAGTATGCCATGTGTTCCGCGTATACCTCGCATGCCGTTTCCTCCAATGCTTCCAGCCCCACCGGGCCTGCGCTTGCCGAAATTGTCGTAGTTGGTGATATTACTGATGTCGCCGGGATTACCGGAGCTGCTGTTCTCAGCGGAACTGCCCTCCGGACTGCCCGCATTGCTTTCCGCGTCGCTGTCCGCGTTACTTTCCGAACTGCTGTCCGCATTACTTTCTGCGTTACTTTCTGCGTCGCTGCCCGCGTTACTTTCTGCGCTGCTGTCCGCATTACTCTCCGCGTTGATTTCGCTGATGTTCATATTACACTCGTTGCGCTCATTACCGATAACATCATCATTCTTCTCGAGATCATCATTCATGCCCATCTTGTAATTCTTTGCCTCCTTTCTCATCTCCATATTACTGACATAGGCCTTCGTACCAGGTTTTATTCCGCCTCGTATAAAAAGCTAAGCTTATGCTCTGCTTGATATAGTACAATATATGAGATAATCTTTCTACCATGACTGAAGGAAATATCACTGATTTGTTGATAAAAAGCTGAAATAAGGTTATAATACATCTTGTTTTACGAATGAGCCGTCCTTTTGCAACTTAAATCCCTTTCTTGTTCAGTGATGGAGGTCCGCATGGCAGATAATGGAAGAATCGTCCGTAAGCATATTTTCTTCAGTGGACGCGTCACCGGCGTCGGCTTCAGATACCGCACCAAGATGGCTGCGGAAAAGCTCGGCCTCACAGGCTGGGTGAGGAATACTTCCGATGATATGAACGTTGAGATGGAGGTTCAGGGCACAGAAGAAAAGATCGCCGCACTCCTTTCCACTTATAGATACAACAGGTGGATAAATATTACCAGCATGGATGTCACGGAGATTCCGGTTATAGATGAGAAAGGCTTCAGCCTGCTTTTTTATTGAGGAGGTCAGTCATGCGATTCGTTGTTCAGAGAGTTACAGAGGCAAGCGTGGTCTCCGATGGCGTGCTGACCGGACAGATAGGACTTGGTTTCATGGTTCTCGTCGGAGTCGGAGCGGATGACACCGAAGCCATAGCCGACAGGATGGTAGCCAAGATGCTTGGGCTTCGCATCTTCATGGATGGCGACGGCAAGACCAACCTCTCTATCTCGGATGTTGGCGGATCACTTCTTCTGGTCTCACAGTTCACCCTTTTGGCTGACTGCCGCAAGGGAAACCGGCCCTCATTTATCAAGGCCGGTTCACCCGAGCACGCGGAAGCGATATATGACTATATAGTGAAATTGTGTCGGGACAGCGGTATAGAGACCGCCTGCGGTGTCTTCGGGGCGGACATGAGGGTCAGCCTCGTGAACGAAGGGCCTTTCACTATCGTGCTTGACTCAGACGAGCTCCTTAAACCACGCCATTCCTGAAGCTGCGCAGGATAATCAAGCTGCGCAGGGAGGCAGGATTGCCCTCTCAGCCCTCGCCACTCCTGAGGCTGCGCAGGATAATCAAGCTGCGCAGGGAGGCAGGATTGCCCTCTCAGCCCTCGCCACTCCTGAAGCTGCGCAGGAATAATCGTTCTCGTCATGATGGTTAATTCTTATAATGATGATACCGGGTTCGATAATTCTTTGAACCTTGTATTATAAAGCTGCGTGCCATGAATGGCAACAACAATTGTTCGGTTCTGCGATTTTCACGCTTTGGGAAGCTCAGCAAATGATACAGTGCCGAACAGCAGCCGATGTCCTACAACTGAATATGTGTAACCTGTACGCCCCCATGCTCTTTACGCGGCGCGTACGAAATGCAGGGGTGCCAAAATGGCTGAGAGTACCATAAAGTACGACCCTTGGAACTTGATCCGGATAATACCGGCGAAAGGAGGCATTATTATGCTAAACATCTTTTTATCAGCTGACGGTAATGAACTCAGCACTCTGGGCAGCATTGCCATCGCAGTAATCATCTTCGCTCTTCTCATCATCGTCTCAACAATCGGCGACAAAAAAAAGGGCATGAACGCCAAGCAGCTTGCTTTTTGCGCTGTCTTGATCGCTCTTGCTTTCGTGGCGTCGAACCTTAAGCTCTTCCGTCTTCCGATGGGCGGTTCGATAACACTGTTTTCCATGTTTTTTATAACCCTTTCAGGCTATATGTATGGTCCCTCGGTCGGACTCATTGTCGGCATCGCCTATGGCCTCTTGAATATGCTGCTAGACCCTTATATCATCAGCCTGCCTCAGGCACTGGTTGACTATGTCTTCGCCTATGGGGCGTTGGGCATCAGCGGCTTCTTCTCAAATAAGAAAAATGGTCTCATCATGGGTTATTGTGCCGCCGTCATCGGGCGCTTCGTCTTCGCCGTGCTCTCGGGAATTATTTTCTTCAAAACGTACACACCCGAAGGAATGTCCCCCTTGGCCTATTCCGTCGCTTACAACGGAAGCTACCTCCTCGCTGAAGCCCTGCTCACCATCATTGTTCTCATGATACCTGCTGTGAGAAACGGAATCGCGCGGATATGTATCATTGCCAAGGAGTAAAAATGGCTTTTTTCAAGCCAGCGATCTATCGCTATGGAATATATAAAAATGTACCGGGGACAGTATGCTTACTGTCCCCGGTTTTTTATGCACTGTACCGTGAACCGCGTTTCTTTCCGCCGTCTTGTTTCTTCACGCTGAAGCCGAAGGTTCCGAGGGCTTTGCCGAGACAGTAATATGTGCCGTGCGAATAAGCTATCAGCTTTGCTTTTTCCAGATGGAAGCGCCCATTTCCATCCAAATATTTCTCATCGGCGTGAACCGCCAGCACCTCGGCGACGAACATATCATGTGAACCGTACTCCCTGACCTCGCGGACACGGCACTCTATGTTCACCGGACTCTCCTCAATAAGAGGCGCCGACACCATCGAAGCCGGTGCTGCCGTCAGCTTCATCTGCGCAAATTTGTCCGTGTCGCGCCCACTCTTCACGCCGCAATAATCAGCCGCAGTGACAAGCTCTTCATTCGTCAGGTTGATCACGTATTCACCGGAACTCAGGATCAGTCCGTGGCTGTACCTCTCTTTGCGTATCGAGACATAGGCCATGGCAGGATCGCTGCATATCGTCCCTGTCCAGGCGGCCGTCATAATATTCGGCTTTCCTTGGCTGTCAACCGATGTAACCATCACCGCCGGAAGCGGATATACCATATTTCCCGGTCTCCATATCTGTTTACCCATATCTACTCCTGTCTTTTCTATATTATTGTGATCAGCTGACCTTATGATTATACATAATCCGAGCAGGCTATGCCTCACAGAAAACGAATCTCAATCGATTTTTCGAGGCACATCCTGCTCAAAGTCGGATAAGGTATAGATTTATCAAGAAATATGTCAAAAAGCATTGGATACCAGCCAGGGTATAAGATATGTTGCTATGCACATGATAGCTGAAGCCAAAAATATGCCCAGTATCTCGGCAATAAAGGCTTTCTTCTTCGGCCTGATGTCGAGCAGGGAGGCTATTAATCCGCCTGTCCATGCTCCTGTGCCGGGCAGCGGTATGCCTACAAAAAGCAGCAGTCCCCAAAACTCCGCCTTCGCTATCTGGTCGCTCTTGCCCATGGCTCGCTTTTCAAGCTTTTCGACCATCGGCCGGAAGAGATCCGTCTGCTTCAGCCATGAGAATATCGGCGTCACAAGAAGCAGTATGAAGGGAACCGGTATCATATTCCCGATTATACATATGGGTAAAGCCCTCAGTACAGGGATCTTCAGGAGCGCGGCCGCTATCAGTCCGCCCCTAAGCTCGAGTATGGGTATCATTGAAATGATGAATATGATAAGCTCGGGCGGCATGGCGCCGAGCTTATCTACCATGAATTGCGCAAATGCTTCTGCCATTAAATACTTCTCCGTTTAACTAATATTACTTTAAAACACAACCTACCGGGTGGGTAAAAAAGGGCAGACTTCCCCTATGACACCCGTAAGATAAATGTAAACCTGTGCCTGGAAGGCTTATGCGGCAACTACAGGCCCTTCCCAGCCAAGTGCTTTTAGCTTCTTTAGG
>CACXUY010000039.1 GCA_902770965.1 uncultured Lachnospiraceae bacterium
CATCGTCTCCGATTTCGGTTTGCGTTTAACTACATGGGCGGTAGGTTACCCATGGCTGGACTTTCACCAGCAAGAATAGTGCCATGCCCGGCACACATACAAAGAGCCGGAATCCTCACGGATCCCGGCTCTATTTTTCTTTATAACGCTGCTTTGAGGCTTTCTTTCACATACCGTCCCGTGTACGATTCAGGTACATCGGCGAGTTCTTCGGGCGTGCCTTCGGCTACGACCCTGCCGCCGCCGTCCCCTCCTTCAGGACCCATGTCGATCAGGTAATCCGCGCACTTGATCACATCAAGATTGTGCTCGATGACGAGGACTGAGTTACCGCCCTCGGTCAGCCTCTGCAGGATCGCGACCAGCTTGTTCACATCCTCAAAATGCAGTCCGGTGGTGGGCTCGTCAAGTATGTACATGGTCTTCCCGGTGGGGCGGCGGCAAAGCTCCGTCGCCAGCTTGACCCTCTGAGCCTCGCCTCCCGAAAGCTCCGTGGACGGCTGCCCCAGTTTTACATATGACAGCCCGACATAGTGCAGCATCTCGATCTTACGCTTGAGAGACGGCACCGCCGAGAAGAATTCAAGCGCCTCCTCCACAGTCATTTCCAGCACATCGTATATAGTCTTTCCTTTATAGCGCACCTCCAAGGTCTCCCTGTTATAACGCTTTCCGCCGCAGACCTCACAGGGAACATACACGTCGGGCAGGAAATTCATCTCGATCTTCAATATACCGTCGCCACCGCAGGCTTCACAGCGGCCGCCTTTGACGTTGAACGAGAAACGACCCTTGCTGTATCCCTTGGCTTTCGCGTCACTTGTGGCAGCGAAAAGGTCGCGGATCAAATCGAATGCCCCCGTGTAAGTGGCGGGATTCGACCTCGGCGTCCTGCCTATGGGCGACTGGTCTATCTGTATCACCTTGTCGATCTGCTCCAGCCCTTCGATGGAGCGATGCCTTCCGGGGATTGCCCTCGCCTTAAAGAGCTTCCTTGCCATGGTCTTGTACAGGATCTCATTTACCAGTGAGCTTTTTCCGGAACCAGATACTCCCGTGACACAGCAAAATACGCCCAGCGGGATGTTTACGTCTATATTTTTCAGGTTGTTCTCGGACGCGCCCTTGACGCAAAGCTGCCCGGTCGGCTTCTTCCTCTCCGCAGGCACCGGTATGCGCTTCCTGCCCGAAAGATAAGCACCGGTTATGGATTCCGGAACCGCGATTATATCATCTACGGTGCCCTCGGCAACGACCCTGCCGCCATGGCTTCCCGCTCCCGGGCCTATGTCCACTATCCAGTCGGCATAGCGCATGGTCTCCTCATCGTGCTCCACCACGATCACGGAATTCCCCAGATCCCGGAGGTGGGTGAGGGTATTCAGGAGCTTGCCGTTGTCACGCTGATGCAGCCCGATGCTGGGCTCATCGAGGATATAGGTGACCCCGACCAGCCCCGAACCTATCTGCGTCGCAAGCCTTATCCTCTGAGACTCTCCTCCGGAAAGCGTTCCGGCAGACCTTGAAAGAGTCAGATAATCAAGGCCGACATCGATAAGGAAACCCAGGCGGAGCTTTATTTCCTTCACGATAGGCGCGGCAATGATCGACTGCATCTGGCCAAGCTCAAGCCTCTTGATAAAATCAAGTGCCTCGGGCATCTGCATCGTGGTATATTCATAGATATTCTTGCCCCCGACCGTCACGCTGAGCGACGTAGGCTTAAGCTTCTGTCCGTGACAGGCATCACAGGGTATGATGCGCATGTAGGTCTCATACTCCGCCTTCATCTCGTTGTTTGATGTCTCACGGTAGCGCCGCTCGATATTCTTCAGCAAACCCTCAAATGCGACGTTCCAGGTGTTATCGCCGTGCTCGCCCATGTATCTGACAGGAAAACGCTCGCCCTTGGTGCCGTTCTCTATCAGATCCCTGACATAGTCCGGGTATTCTTCATAGGGAGTGTCCAGATTGAAACCGTACCTCTCCGCCATCCCCTCAAGCATGGCATGGGTGTAGCTCCCCTCCTTGCCGGACGAACCCCAGCCCATTACCCCGATGGCGCCCTCATTTATCGTGAGGCTGCGGTCAGGTATCATCAGATCAAGGTCAAACTCCATCTTGTTGCCCAATCCGAAGCATTCAGGGCAGGCTCCGAAGGGATTGTTAAACGAAAAGCTCCTGGGCTCCACTTCTTCTATGCTCACGCCGCAGTCAGGGCAGCTGAAGCTCTGGCTGAAATTCAGCGTGGCGCCGTCACGGATATCAATGGACATGAGACCGTCCGTCAGAGACAATGCGGTCTCTACCGAATCGGTCAGGCGGTTTCGTATACCGTCCCTCACGATCAGACGGTCAACAACGATCTCTATGGTATGCTTGATGTTCTTATCAAGCGCGATATCCTCAGAAAGCTCATACACGATCCCATCAACGCGCACACGGACGTAGCCCGCGCGTCTGGCGTTATCAAGAACCTTCATGTGCTGTCCCTTGCGCCCGCGCACCACAGGAGCCATCACGGAAAACCTCGTCCCCTCGGGAAGCTCCAATATCTGATCGACCATCTCATCCACCGTCTGGCGGCGGATCTCCCTTCCGCACTTCGGACAGTGGGGGATGCCTATGCGGGCATAAAGCAGACGAAGATAATCATATATCTCCGTCACGGTACCCACTGTCGAGCGGGGGTTATGGTTGGTTGATTTCTGGTCGATGGAGATGGCGGGCGACAGGCCTTCTATGGAATCGACATCCGGTTTGTCCATCTGCCCCAGGAACTGCCTGGCATAGGACGACAGAGACTGCATGTAGCGCCTCTGTCCCTCAGCGTATATTGTGTCAAACGCGAGGGAAGTTTTGCCGGAACCCGAAAGTCCTGTCAAAACCACGAGCTTGTTTCTTGGTATTTTCACGGACAGGTCATGGAGATTATTCTCCCTGGCCCCGCGAATCTCAATATATTCCTGTTCTGGCATATTTATATTCTCCTTGGCAGCCGAAATCGGCGTCGTTGATCCTCCCCGGACCGTATTCTCATCTCATCGCGATAAGGTTCAGGTACAGCTCATACAGCTGCTTGTGTTTTTTTGCTATGCAATGAAGCAGAATACCGGTGATAAACATAAGGATGCCGGCTATCGCGGCGAATCCCGCGACGATCAGCGTGGGAAAGCGGGCGACCAGTCCCGTATGAAGATACTCAGCGAAGACCGGCACGAACATAAGGAACGCGATTGCGATCAGTATCATCCCTATTATCGAGAAAAATGACATAGGGCGATAGTCCCTGAAGAGCGCGGTTATCGTCCTCAGCACCCCCATCCCATCCCTGAAGGTGTTCAGCTTCGAGCTGCTTCCCGCCGGCCTGTCCCTGTAGGTCACCGGCACTTCCTCGATCCGAAAGTTCTTGTCAAGGCAATGTATAGTCATCTCGGTCTCTATCTCAAAATTTCGGGACAGGATCGGGAAGCTTTTGACGAACAGCCATGAAAATGCCCTGTAACCCGTCATGATATCCCTTACGTCGCTGCTGAATATGTGATTGATCAACCCGCGCACCACACGATTCCCCGAATTGTGGAAAGGGCGCTTGTTCTCCGAAAAATATGTCGATGACAGGCGGTCTCCAATCACCATGTCAGCGCGGCCGGCAAGCACCGGCTCTGCAAGCGACACAGCTTCATCAGCAGGATAAGTGTCATCGCCGTCCGCCATAATATAGCATTCTGCGTCTATTTCACGAAACATCGAGCGGATGACATTTCCCTTCCCCTGACGGTATTCGTACCTGACGACCGCGCCCTCCGCTTCCGCTATCGCGTCCGTCCCGTCCGTGGAATTGTTGTCATATACATAAATCACCGCGTCAGGCAGGGCGGCGTGAAAGTCACGGATGACCTTCCCGATAGTCGCGGCTTCATTGTAACAAGGTATCAGTACAGCGATCTTGTCCATATTTCCTCTCATAAAAAACGCGTTAACTATAGGCGTTAATGATTCGCGTTAATAATTCGCGTTAATGATTCGCGTTAATAATACGCATCATTTACAAGCGTTAATAATACGCGCGGATCAACGCGGCTTCCGGTGCTGATAAGCAATCCATAAGCAACAGTATTAGCCTTCAGCCGGCTCCGTCAGACGTCGCCATCGCCGGCAGACCCATGCTCTCCGCGAGTTCAGCCTGCTCCCTCTTTTTGCCGACGTCATATTGCTCCAGCTCGTCCGTCACATCGTCCGTCCACCTGTAAATGATGTAATCATTGACCTGTGTGACCTCCGCGGGTTCTCCAATGTACTCATAAACATGCGGCTCTAGCTTCTCCCTATAGCTTTCGTTCATGACCAGATACTCCCTGTCATCCCAGTTGTACCAGTCATCGCGTATCAGCTCATAATATTTATAGACGCCCTCGTTGTCCACTACAATCGCCTTTATATCCACCTCATCGTCTGAATAATAGGAAATATTCCATGATGACCAGAAAAGACCGTAGCCGTCCCCGTAATCATTTTTCTCCAGAAAAGCGGCGACCTCTTTCTCCTTCCATCCATAGGGCGTATTTATCTGTATAACCATGAATTTTTTTATGCTCGTCGCCAGTACGCTCAAACCCATAAGGATGGCCAGCGTCCAGGTAAGAACGCGCCATATAAGCTTCTTCTCGGCAATCCACTCAAACAGCAAAGCGATCTGTTTCAGGGAAACGATGGCTCCGAATATCCATGTAGGCACGATGTAGCGGACATGGATATCAACCTTGAAGAAAAAGCAGCCGCAAAGATTCAGGAAGACGGTTATGAACAGCAGCCTGTCTATGTCCGAGAGCTTGGCAAAATTGAAGAGCGCCATTACAAGGCCCAGCAGGAAGCCCGCCATGGTGAGCCAGATTACGACTTCAAATACATACTGGGGAAGGCTGATACCCAAAAACTCTATATTTCCGGTGTCAAAGAAAAGCTTGGATTCGAGGATATATGCCTTGACGCGGTAGGCCACGTTCAGCGGAGACAGAACCAGCTTCATGGGAAGTCCGAAGGTGACAAGACCGTTCGCGGCCAGCACTGTTCCTGTGACGCACTCCGCAGCCAGCCACGCGATGGCATTTACAGCCACCACATACCAGCCCTCCCGTCTGCGCCTCGCGTCAAAGAACGCGTACCACAGCCCGAAAAGCACGGCCGGTCCCACCAAGGTCATGGTGGCAAAGCCCTCCGAGAAAATCAGGAGGACAGCGATGGGGACATACAGTATCAGAAGCTTAAGCTTCCCGGTCCTCATCCATGCTATCAGCATGGCAAAACACAGACCTATGAAAAAATAGAGGTTATTATGGGAGTTGGCGTTCAGCATCGTATACGCCAGCGGCCAAGGCACGATACCGGCCGCAAGGACGTAGCATAAGGCCAGAAAACACCGTGTCCTTGGCAGGAGCGACGGCGGGTAAAGCTTATAGCCCTCCCCCGCGCCATTGTCATTGATGATAAAATACCACGCGAACATAACGACAAATGCTGAGACAAAGATCGGGGTTATAGTACCTATCATCAGCTTGTCTGACAGGCCTATCGCCATTCCGAGGACATAGAAGATCGTCTCCGTGAAGAAGAAATTATTCGTCCCAAGCTTCCAGTGCCGAAGCAGATAGTTGCCCGACAGAAAATCTTTTGCCACCGGGAGCATCGTCACCGTATCCGACGAGACCTGAATTTTGGTGTGATAATAAATGTTGACGGCTGACAGCAGGACGAACGCTGCCAGGCCGGCGATGGCGAGCCGCCTGTTGTTCAAATTGTTATCCATTCCTTCCATACCTACAGTGTCCTAAAGATTATGTAATTATTCAGCACTCCAAGCTAACTGTCAGAATACATGACGATGTGCTTGCACTTCGGACGTATTATAACAGTTATCTTGGGGCGGACAAGGCGCGCAGCGCCTCTGGCCGCCCCTCAACGAGGGATGCGCGGCATCCCGAGTCTAGGATGCTGAATAGTTATAAGCTTTCCTTGATATTCGGCCCGCCGCGAAACAGTGCTATGCGGGCTTATTATGTCCTTGTGTTACATGGGTAGCAGGCATGAGCGATAAACAGCACCAGAAAAGCACTGCCGTAGGCGTATTGATGTAAAATATTTCCGTGAGCGCCAGCGACGACAGCCCTATTGTCAGGACCAACACTGCCGGAACACAGCTCCACAGACGAGCCGAGCCTGCTTCGCCGCCATCGTTCCTGAAAAGAGCGGCAGCCCTTGACATTATGACCACGGCCATCGCAAGCGCTATCAGCTCACCCGGCAGCCCCTGACCCACAAGTATATCGACGAACATGTTGTGAAATGTGTTCAGTTCATTTTCCCTTGTCGTCATATATCCATCAGGAAGCTTCTCCCTGACATATACGGCGATATTGCGGTAAGAAATCCCAAAAACCGGATTATCCTTCCAGATAAGAAGTCCTTCTTTCCATATCTCTATACGGCCGTTCGTCAGGTCGCCGTTTTGTATGTCCTCCCGAAAAACAGGAGCCACGGCGACAATGTCTGATGTGGCAGATCTATTCATGCTGCCGAGAGCATCCTCCTCTATGGATTCCCAATCAGATACTTCTCCTGTCTGCACTTCAAAGGATGATTCTCCCGAGCCAAATGACATTGACGATTCGATCATATTGTAGCCAGCCCGAAGCCACTCCATCACAGGTCCTGCAAGGATCACGATCAGCGCAAATACGGCAGCCCAGAGGGCTATCCTGCCTAAGCCGCCAGCTCCGACATGGCTTTTTGTACCTGCCGGGCTGCCTGACTCTGCTGACAGACTTTGCCTGTCCGGCCGTCCTGACTCTGCTGACAGACTTTGCCTGTCTGGCCGTCCTGACTCTGCTGACAGACTTTGCCTGTCCGGCCGTCCTGACTCTGCTGACCGGCCTGGCCTGGCCTTCAGGCCCGTACTATTCAGGCTTTCGGATGCCAGAGCATACGCGAACAGCAGCAACACTGCGGCCAGACAGATCTGTCCCGTGCGAGAATACGAAAAGACTATATAAATGTACTGCAATACTACGTTCAGTGCAAGCAAAACAGATATGATATCCACTTGCCCGTTTTTCGTGATGCTATATTTACGCCTTAATTTGCTGCTCCCGACACAAGGAGCCTCCGTGTTGTTGCCGAATCCTCGCCTTTTTTCCACATTTCGCCTGGAAAGCTCCCCGATGCTGACCGCGATAGAACAACAAGCCAGAACAGAGCCATAATTAGGATCCGAATAACAGCCCCAAAGCCTTCCCAGCTGCAGCCCTATGTACTGTCCTCTGGCGATAGCCGCGTCACTGAAGCCTGTTATAAGCATAATTACACTTATAAGTGACTGGCAGAAGGTGACTGCAAAAAGCATCGAGAACATCACCCTTCTGGCAGAGCCTTCGCTTCGTCTGCCGTCCGACGAAGCGCTCTCACTTCGATTTCCGCAAGCTTTTCTTTCGATATTTGCAGCCAGCAAGAACAGCTCCAATGCCATCCATACCAGCATCTTCAGGCTTCCCGCAAATCCATAGCGAATATTTATCAAGGAGCTTATTACCGCGCTTACGAAGAAAAATACAGACAGCCAGAACAGCTTGTCCTTCTTTATATAATTCCACATGAACAGCCGCCTGACAACCGATGCCGTGCCCCAGAGCATGATCAGTCCCGCAAGGATTTTCACAAACGCAGAGCCGGCGGTCAGGCTGTTGAAAGACAAAGCCGCAGTGATAAAATATGCTGCCGCAAACACAATGCAGTCAGCATCCCATGCCATCAGAGCTGTGATCCCACCTGTACTCCCACGTTTCATGATTTCAGAACCCCTTTCAAGATCCGCGGCTCATGCTGCTCATGACAGACGCGTAGCCACAGATGGTCCAGAAAAAAGCGAAGAACACATTTACCTGATACAGAATTCTGGACTCGGTCATCTCCGTGATCAGCATCAGCACGATAAGAGCGACTGCTCCCACAAAAGCAAATCTCGCATCCACAGCTTTGAGCATGTCTTTTTTGCGTGCCGCCTCAAAGCCATCCGGCTTAACAGCTTGCATGATACGGCAAAAATACATGACCGCGAAGGTAAGCATAGGGATAAAGCCCGCCAAGCCTGAGCTGATGAGCACGGTAAGAGGTCCATTGTGAACTCCGCCTGCCTCCAGATCCGGAATCCAGCCCCGATCTGACAGCTTCAGCGCGACGCTTTGACTGAGATTCTCGCGGGTGACGCCAAAGGCAGGGCTTTCAAGAAATGTCCGGAATCCCGCCAGCCACAGCATTGGGCGGCCTGTAAGCATGCCTTCCTCACCGTCCCTCAGCTCACGTCCCCACCGGTCATATCTTTTTTCTTCTATCTCCTCCGGCTCCGCGCCGATCACGGCCGCGCCTGCCTCTGCCGCGAACACCTGCCCCCTGTTCGCGCTCAGAGTAACGACTGAAGGATTAACATTCGGCTTCACATAAATCGCGGTCAGGAATCCGCGAAGCCCCAGGCAAAGCAGCACTACCGCAAGGCCAGACAGACCGACTATGAACAGGCGTCTTGGCTTGGCTGCGAGAAGGGATCCACCTATATCCCCGACAAACCATATGATGAGCATTATCCCGGCCGCAAGCGCCATGATAGAAGTTCTTGAATAGCTTAGCGAAAGGCATATCGTCTGGATTATAATATTAACGATGTCATATGCGAGGCTGTATCTACGCTTCATGACGCTTACACCGCGTTTTGTCCTACGGTGATCCCATATCATCTGATGCTTCCTCAGATGATTCCATAGGATAAAAAGCACCGAGATGAAGATGGAAATAGCGCATAAGAAGCCATTTGTGTTCGCATTATATAAGCCCCACAGCCTGTCATCCCAATAACCTATATAACCCCTCCGTTCACCTCTCAGATACATGATATTTATCTTCAATATATATGTGGCAAGGCACACAGATGAGAGCAGAAAGGTTCCGAATGACATAACGCGAAGATATGTCCGGAATTCACGAAGAATCCCCCCTCTGACCTCGTCATCTCCTTCCTCATCCACTCCGCATGCCATACGGTCGTTCCATGCGCTCCCATCATTATGGCAGCTGTTGGACGTTCTGCCGCGGCTGTCCCCGTAACAGACAAGAAAAACGACTCCCATATAAAAGAGGCTGCCAAGATTTGTTGAGAAATGGCTGTTCCTGTTCATAAATACAGATACGGCGTAGGCAGCACAAAAGAGACCAAGCAGCCACAACGAAGGATCCTTCAGGCTTCGACCGCCACAGTAAAAGTCTGCCGCGACGCATACCGCCCCCCATATCAAAAAAAGCTTGAGAAATGGTTCAAGCTCCCATTTTATATATGGGACGGAGGTCAAAAGTATGACAAACAGAAAAACGCATCTAAAGGAAAAACGAAGTTTGCCGCAAAACCTTTCCTTCTTATCAATTCCTATCATCTCTTCTCCATAACCTATATAAACATCCATAGCACGCCTGTGCTGCCACAACATATGAAAGTTATGGCAGCATACAGGCGATGTATGACCGAAGCTAACGCAGCCTCCTCAGCATCTCCGTTATCGGCCTTACCTGTTCTTTAAAGACCGTGAAGCTCAACGCCGAATACGCCGCGGCAGTCACACAGAGGCACAGCGCGCATTTTGCAAAAAAGTCCAGCCAGCCGACCGAGGCAAATGCTGCCGGGACTGCTCTTGACACCGCAAAAAAGACGGCAAAAACCGCAGTAAACGCCGCATATATCCTGTAGGATTTTACCGGGCTGCGTTTAAGCAGACGACGGTTTGCATAAATTATTATATCATTCGTCCTGTAGAGCAGCGCGACTATAGTGCCTGTCAGTACGCCGTACATGCCAAATCTGCCTACAAGCAGAAGGCTCACGGTCAGATTGACCACTGCCTCCGCCGCCGACCTCGGAGCGGTCTGCTGAAAATGCCCGGCGACATCTATGGTGTTCTGCATAGCCCTTCGCCAGCTGCTGAGAAGTTCAATCGCCACAAATAAAAGCGGCAGGTAAGGGTCAGCATACGCTATATCCGACGCTCCTCTCGTGTAAAGGTCAATAAATGAAGGGTACATAATTATAGTAATCGTGAATAGAGTGTGCGTCACAGCCGTATAGAACACATCGAAGGCATCGATCCTCTTCTCATACCCCGCACGGTCAGAGGCATATTTCTGGCCAAGGACAAAGGTCAGGCTCTCACTGATCTGATAAGTCACGCCTGAGACCGCCGCCACCACCAGCTTGTACACCGAATACACGCTGACAACCTTGAACCCCGATACAACGGTGAGGAGCAGTATGTCCGTATTCTGAAATATCAACTGTGACAGCGAGTGGACCAGCACCGCGTTCTTCTTCGAGACCGCCGCGTAATCAGGCGCGGCCTCCTCGTCCAGCCAGCCATAGCTCCTGCGGATGTACCACATATACCAGAAGGTCTGCGTCATGGTGACGATGAAGCCCAGGAACATGACCATCGCGATATCGCAGCCGGCCGCTATTCCGGCAAGCTTCGCCGCGCAGACCAAAAGCTGCGTCACGGTCTGGACGTTGCTTATAACATATTTCTTTCCCTCAGCCTGCATCAGGATCTTATACCGCCCCTGATACCAGAAATTCAGCACGTTGCCAAGCCCGGAAAATACGATGATTCCTGCCATCTGCACCGCATTGACTGATTCATCCGTGAAAAATGCTGAAAAAACAGCAGCAAATACAGCGATAGCAGCCAAGTACAGCTTCGCGGTTCTGCTGTAATACCTTCGGGTCGCGGACATTATGGCGGAAATGGACCGGCTGTCGCCCCCGCTCACCGGCATATACAAGGACTGAAGCGACGCCGCGCCGATACCTGCCTCAAGCAGGACAAAATAAGCAAATACCTGATTGACGGAATTCAAGGCGCCATTGACCGAAGAGCCGTACTTCAGGATGATGAAATGAGGCAGAAACATGCCGACAAGTATCGTGACAGCCTGGCCCAGGACCGAATATACGAGGTTCTTAGTGCCTCGTCTTGCGTTCTCGCCGGCGACATGTCCGCTTATTTTTTCAATTGTCGCGTCGTCCTTCATGCCGCCATCCTTTCACAAATAACATCCGGAGCCTCTTATCTTCTCACCAGCCCCTTGATCTTCTCAGATACCGCGCAGTACCTTCTAAAGCCGGCGTAATCCTTCACAGCCAACATCTCCGCTGACAGACGGGCGCCGCGGGACGACTGCCTGACGTACTGATTCCTGCGCCAGGAAGGGTAATACTTCTTCATCCATCGAGCCGCCTTCTCTGCCATGTCCTGCCTGCCGCATTCAAGGAAACGCCGGCTGCCGTTCATAAGCAGGTGACGCCACCAGATATATTCGACCTCCTCCGGGAAATCCCTCGCAAGGACTCGCTGCACCCTGCGCACGGCACGGAAAATGTTCCTCATATCTTCATTCCAGCCATCCTGATTCATGATAGAGATCCCGGAACAATAATAGTGGTATACCTTTTCCTTCATATAATATATCCTGTCCGTCCTCATGGCAAGGCTCGGAATGATCGAGAGATCCTCATATATCTCTCCCTCCGGAAAACGGAAGTCAGGGCAGTCATGCCGTCTGGCAAGTATATCACGCCGGATCCATTTGTTCCACGGACAAGGCTTGGTGAGCAGGTACTCCGCCCTCGCGAGCCGTCCCTCCCCGAGAACGAAAGGTTCTTCAACCGCCGAATAAGGATGTATATCGCCCGGAAGGACTTCCCAGCCGTCAAAAAGGATGACATCTGCTTCCCATTTGTCCGCTTTCTCGAGAATCTTACCTAAAATGTCCTTCTCTATCCAGTCATCGCTGTCCACCCAGGTCACATAACGACCTGCCGCAGCCGCAAGCCCTGTATTTCTTGCCTTGGCTACTCCGCCGTTTTCAGTGTGAATGACCTTCACGCGAGGAAATACGCCGCTGCTATCGAAGCTGCCCGCGCCGATGTTATCTGAACTGATACTATCCTCGCTGATATTGTCCTCACTGATATTGTCCTCACTGATATTGTCCGTGCTGATATTATCCTCGCTGATATTGTCCGCGCCGATATCGCCCACGCTGATGTTTTCAGTTCTGATGTTGCCTCTTCCGATGCCGTCCGCTTTGTTTTTTATCTCCTCCAGCACTTCGGCAGTCCCGTCATCGGAGCCGTCATCCACGAATATGATCTCATAATCCTTTATATCCTGCCTGAGAAGGCTCTCGGCGCAGCGCCTTACCGTCAGGCTGCGATTATACACAGGCACGATTATGCTGAGGCTCGGCACGCCGCCTCTGTCAAATGATGCTTCCTCGCAATATTCCTCTGCTCCCGCCGACCTGTCTGTCCAGTCATCCGGGCAGATGCCCATAGACCCATCAGCCGCTCTGCCGCCCGGTTCATCTGCCGGTCTGCGAACACCTTCAAGCATGCGCTCAAACTGTGCTTTCTGTCGGCTGTTATCTTTACGTGCCAGCTTTGCGGTAAGCTTCAGCTTCTCAAGCAGTGACGGATCTGCGCAGATCATTTCCAGCCCTTCCTTTATGCCCGCCTCTGAGTTGGCGCAGACGATCCCCAGATTTTTATCCTCCAACTCTCTGGCAGCAGTGCAGGTATCGGTTGTCAGTACGGGCAGCCCGAGCGCAAGCGCCTCACCGAACACCATAGGCGCGGCCTCATGGATAGATGGAAGGAAGAAGAAATCCGCCTTTTTCATATAAGGATAAGGATTTTTTTGCGCTCCGTATAAGAAGACACGATCCAATATCCCTTTATCTTCAGCGGTATATACTATATCTTTCATACACGGACCGTCACCTATGATAGTCCATGTCAGATTCTTATATTTCTTCATCACATCCTGCAGCGCTTCTATCGCCCGGACGTGTCCTTTCTCAGCCGTAAGGCGAGATACTGTTATCATATTCAGCGGCCTTGACGCTGCTGACGCGGCGGATGTCTCTGCTGATGCTGCCGCCGCGGACAATGCGCCCGATGCAGATGCATCCCGGCCGGCTTCCACATCCTGCCTCATAGCCGGGTCTGTCTCTATGGGTTCTATGGTATCCCGCCTCATAGCCGTGTCTGTCTCTATGGGCTCTATGTATTCCTCGGCGAGGCTTCTTATCCCTTCATAATCGGTGCAGTTTTCAACAACATAGGTCTTGCTTCGAAGCTCAGGCAGGACATTAAGCAAAGCCTTTCTGGCGCTTTTTGACACACACGCTATGCGGTCAAAGCTGCGGTACTGCTGTCTCGTGACCTTATCATTTCCCCCATATCTGATAAAATCGCAGTGCACAAAAGCGACCTTGACGGGTGCTTCGACCTTCTCAAGCACGTAATCGTTGCAGCCGATGGCATAGCTCTTGCCCGAATTGTCCTGAGCATAAGACACCGCGACGTCATAGCCTTTCAGCGGAGGCACCGTGGCAAATGTCATGCGCCGGGGACCTCTGTGAGAGAACATGCGGCTCCATCCGACAAAGCCCATGCGCAGCACGCTCTCCGGCAGAGACTCCCTGTTCACCACGGACTGCGGCATTCCCAACAGGGGAAGCAGCCCTTCGGGATCGATCAGCCTCACTCCCTCCGGGATCTCGCTGATATACTCTCCACCCTGCCAGAACAGCATCAGATCTATCTCATAATCGTCCTTAATTTCCTTCAGAAGGCTTATCAAAGAGCGAGGAATGCCTCCGTAAATAAGGTTGTTGCACACAAATAAAATCTTTTTTTTCATACTCCGGCAACCCTTCCATATATTCCCGGCATACGGGTTCTGACGAACCAGACTGCCTGCCCTAACAAAAGGCAGCTCTCAATCCTTCCTTTTTGCAGCCACGCCGCAAGCAGCCTGAGTACTCTCGAATCCGGGGACGCGCCCGGCAGAAGCTCCCTTCCGAGAGCTCCTGACCTCATGTGGCGGACCATTTTCCTCTTCTCGTAATGTGACAGCGAGCACCTTCTGTCAGCGATCCGCATAAGCGCGGACAGATCATAGCGAAGCAGCATGGCGGCCAAAACCTTCCGGCACTCTTCGTCATAGAGCTTCCATCGCGCCTGCTGCCTGAGCAAGCCCTCGACCCTCTTCATAGCGACTTCATAATAGTCACCCAGATAGCGGTGAGTCAGGCTTCCCTCCCTCTTGCGGCGATAACGGGTAAATGCCTTCGGGATGAACAGCGCGGAGCCGGCATGCTCAAAGAACATGATATTCGCCATCTCATCCTCGTTGAAGGACTGGTCAGGGATAGTCACGCCCCTGCCTCTGAAAGCATCGGTAAGATAAGCCTTGTTCCATAGGTACCCATAAAGCTCCCTGCGCTCAAGCTCCAATATTTCCTTCCTGAGCTCCTCCTCCGAGGCACAGAACTTCGCGACAGGTACCACCCTTCTCACATTCACCTTTTCTCCGGGAAGATAATCCTCCTGAACCACTCCCCACACCATAACCTCAGGGGCACGGCGGTCAAGGACACGTCCCAGATATTCCATGAGGCCGGGTTCATACACATCATCGGCATCAAGGAACATCAGATAGCGGCCACGCGCATGGGCGATGCCCTCATTTCGCGCGGCAGCGGCGCCGCTGTTTGACGCGAGCGTTATCAGGCTGACGCGCCTGTCGTCAGCGGCAAGCCTGGCGGCGATCCCATGGCTTCCGTCTTCTGAAGCATCATCAACTAAAATGACCTCTATATCAGAAAAGGTCTGCCCGGTGACCGAGCAGACTGCAGCTTCAATATATCTCTCACAATTGTAGAATGGTATCACTACACTGAACATCGGACGGTCAGCCATGCCCGCCTCCTTTTCTGTTCCCTTTTTTTCAGCGCCCCTTACCTAGTGGCCTTCAGCCTTGCGAAGGTCGCGACATCATTGCTTTTCACCCAGTTGATGAACATGCCCTCAAGCATGGTGAGCGTAACATTTTTCATGCGTATGGGCAGCAGCATGGCGAGCATCATGAATGAATGCGGCCTTGCGATCTTCAGCGAGTGACGCACGTTGTTGCTCAGTATCCATTGCTTAATCGTCCTGCGCTTCTCCGCCAAAGTGCCCTTGCACTTGGGATTCATGAGATTGACCACGCAGCCGACGAACCTCTCTATGTAACGGCGGGCCACCATCTCCCGGCTGGCGGGGTCATTCACGCCCCAGTACCGGTACAGCTCCTTCATCCAGCCGTGCTCCTCCTCGCGCTTCTCATACATGCCCTCCCTGTAGCCCGAGGTCTCTGAGTCATCTCTCGCCCTGTTAAAATGATAGTACATGTAAGCGGTGACCGTGACCCTGTCCACATCCCTGATGACGGAGAGTATGAACGGAAAATCGTCCCAAAATGTCTTCGGGAAGCGCATCTGGCCATCCTCAAGATATTTCCTGAGCCAGAGCTTGTTCCACGGCGCATAAAGCAGGTTCTTGTCGAAAAGCCTCCAGGCGGCTTCGCGAAAGGCCTGCCGGTTCTTGAACACCATGTCGTCTATCTTGAATTCATCTGTCCGGCAGATCTTGTCGCCTGAATAGGTATCGATATAAAAGCCCGCGACGACGATCTGCGCGTCGTCCCTCTCGGCAAAGGCGTACATGTCCATCAGCATGTCCGGCTCAGCCCAATCGTCGGCATCCATGAAGAAAACATATTTGCCGCAGGCGCGGTCGAGAGCCATGTTTCTGGCGCTCGGAGCTCCTCCGTTTTCCTTATGGATCACCTTGACCCTGCTGTCCTCGGCAGCATAGCTGTCACAGATCTTTCCGCAGCTGTCCGTACTCCCGTCATCCACCAGGAAAAGCTCAAGCTCGGTCAATGTCTGCGAAAGGATGCTGTCAACAGCCTTGCGCAAATATTTTTCAACGTTATAGACCGGAACTATCACGCTGATCTTGATCTCATCTCTATCAATGTGCGTATCATATCTATTCATATTCATCTTATCAGCCCATCTCTTCCATACTGCCTTGCTTGTCGCCCTTCATGAAGCCCTCCGTGCTGTCTTCCGCCTTGAACAGCACCAGCACTGTCTGGAACAGTATCTTTACGTCATTCCATATGGAGAAATTCTCGATGTACATGAGATCCATCGCAAGCTTGTCCTTCGAGCTGGTGTTGTACTTCCCCATGACCTGGGCATAACCCGTGAGGCCGGCCTTTACCCTGTGGCGGTAACCAAACTGAGGAAGATCCTCCATGTACACATAGACGAACTGGGTCATCTCAGGACGAGGTCCCACCAGGCTCATGTCGCCCTTCAGGATATTGAACAGCTGCGGAAGCTCATCAAGCCTGTACTTGCGGAGCACCTTGCCGACCTTCGTGACTCTCTCGTCATCAGTGGTACACAGATGCAGGTCCGCGCCCTCCTTCATCGTCCTGAATTTATATATAGTAAAGATACGGTTGTCCTTCGTGACACGGTTCTGCCTGAACAGCACGCTGCCGCCGTCATTTAACTTAATGGCAAGGGCGCAGCCCAACATGATGGGACTGCCGACGATTATCGCGAACAGGGAAATGAAGATGTCGCCCGCCCTCTTTATCAGCTTCTGTTCGGCTGACAGTTCCTTAACCTCCGCCGAAATGACGGACACATCATCGAGCAGAACATGGTGCGAATGGATGTTGACGACATCGATGATCTCCGGGTTATAGTAGATGTTCTTGTTCTTGCGGTAGCAGCTCTCTACTATCTCGTTCTTCTGCTGAAGCGGAACATTGTTGAGGAAGACCGTGTCCACCTGGTCGATCCTCTCCCACAGATCGTGGTTGTCATACTCAACCACCCCCACGACGTTGTACTGCTTTTTGTATTTCTTTATGCCCCTCATGAGCCCGTCCAGGGTGTCAAGCGAATCTGTTATAATAAGGCATCTTTCGGGATCCACTATGGAAAAATACACAGCCTGTCCGCCATAGGTAAAAATAATGACCGCCAGCACCTGAAGGTACATTATTATAAAGAGAAGAAATATGTCCTCCTTCAGGAATTCCCTGTTGTTGGCATCATTCGTGTTCATGATATAAAGTGCGATAAACGTGATGACATCTGTGAAAATGACACTGAGCGAAAGTGAATAAACGATCGGCCGGCTCTTCCTCGTCCCAATGTCATAGTGCCCGTAAATATTCGTGAGCAGCAAAATAATTATCACGAAGGTAAATATCGTGATAGCCATCGTACGCGACATGACAAGGATCTGCGGGTTGTGTATGGACATAAGCAGGAAAAATGTCGCCATAAGCACCATGTACAAACCCAATTTCATCAAGAGAACTATGCTCTTCCTACATCTTAGCATGAATTTTTTCAAAGCGGCGCCTCTCAGTCAGCTATGTAAACCTACATGCCAAGTTTGGCACGACCATACTTTATAAGTCTCCGCGGGGCTGATATCTGTTCTAAGGGTATCACGTATGACCTTTCTAGTCAAGAAAGACTGTATCGGATAAAGCCCGGTCGCGAGCCTGCACGAACTGAATGGGCGTATATCTAACGCAAACACTGCTAACCAATCAAGCACGGTCGCGAGCCTGCACGAACTGAAGGCCTGCGCTTCAAGGTCATACACCCTCTGGCAACGCTGACCTGCATGAGCATGGACAGGCCGCAGCCCCCGAAAAACGCAGCTGCCCTGACCTCATGCAAACCGGTATGGTTTCAGATGTCGGAATATTTCAATAACTCAAAATGGATACTGTAATTTCGCTTTCTCTGATCGAAGCTCTGAGAAAAACGACATAACTATTTTTTATATTCCATACTCTGTTTCGCCGAAAATGTTGTATACTATAACGAAAGGCAAAATGGTTTGCCTTTATTGTTTTGTTTTGGGTTTAACGGAGGTTAACGATGAAGACAAGATATATTACTTGTAAACGGCCTTTCGGCAGGAGCCCCCTTTATAAGGCCGCCGCTGTGATCGCGGCCATGAGCCTTATTATTCCTGTCCCGATGGCCGCCTATGCCGAGCCGCAGGAGACTCCTGTGGCGGAGGAAGCCCGCGAGGCTGCGGCAGACGCTGCTTCCGAGGGGAATGCGGCCGATACAGCGGCAGCCGAGGGCGAGAATACCGAAGCAGCCGCGGAGGCGCAAGTCGACGAAGCCGCCGATAACGCGCAAGGCGATGAAGCCGCCGCCGATGAAGCACAGGAAGGCGAGACCGCCGCTCCCGATGCCGAAGCCGAAGGAGGAGAGGCTGTGGAAACGCCCCAAGATCAGGAAGGCGAGACCGGCGAAGCAGCGGCGGAAGCGCCTGCCGAAGCGACAAAGCCCGCAGCCCACACCCTTGAGGAAGCTCTGGCCCTGGTCTTCGACCACCCTGACCGCATAGCTTATAACACAGTCATAGGCGGTATCGATATAGGCGGCATGACGGTTGAAGAGGCTGAAGCAGCCGTGAACGGTTACTTCCAGAGCATTGCAGACTCAAATTTCATAATTAATGTAAACCAAACGCCGGTTTCGATAGCTGTATCTTCATTTGATTATAAGTGGACCTACGGGAACGAGATTAAGGAAGCCGCGAAGATAGGCAAGAGCGGCGGACTCGTCTCCAGATATCGTGAGATAACCGACAACCTCTGCGATGGTTATGTTAAGGATGTTGAGACCAGCGTCAACCCCGATGCTGTCAACGCATTTGTATCCGAGAGGCTGATTCCTCTGAACACCGAGCCTCAGAACGCGTCCATCCGCCGCGAGAACGGAGAATTTATCATCACGCCTGAGATTTATGGGGTGAGCCTTAACCAGGAAGCCACTGTCAACGGCATAGTTGAGAATTTCGCCTCGGAGACTCCGGCCGAATCGCTCGATGCCGTCGCTGAGATCACTTCTCCCGGCATCCTTTCCGAGCAGCTTGCCACCATTCAGTCAGAGCTAGGCAAGTATTCCACTCCTATACGCGATGACTCGTGGGGCCGCCTCACGAATATAAAAGTCGCCTCAGGACGCCTCAACGGCCGTGTGCTGATGCCCGGAGAACAGCTGTCCGTCAGCAAGACCATCCTGCCCCGTACCACCGAGAACGGATACCGCAAGGGCATCCAGTTCAACAACGGCAGCAATGAGGAGGCCATAGGCGGCGGCGTCTGCCAGGTATCCACAACGCTGTACGGAGCGCTCTTGAGGTCTGAACTGCAGATAGATGAGAGACATCCTCACTCCATGGTCATCAGTTATTCTGCTTACTCCACTGACGCGGCCATCGCGAGCGGGTCCAAGGATCTGGTGTTCACAAATAATCAGGCGACCCCTATTTACATCCAGGGTTATGTCAGTAACGGCAGGCTGTATTTCCACATATACGGTCAGGAGACAAGACCTGAGAACCGCACTGTAGAGTTCAAATCCGTCACCGTCTCGAAGAAGACTTACCCTGACAAGACTGTATACAGCTCCTCTTATCCTGCGGGCTACAAGAAGTCTACCGGATCGCACCATGCGGCCGTCACTTCTTATCTGGAAAAGATCGTATATGTAGACGGCAATGAGGTCAGCCGCGACAGAGTATCCTACGATGTCTATGAAGGCTCCTATGTGACCACCGTCATCGGAACCAAGCAGGCTGCTCCGCCCGCCGAACCTGCCGTTATAGAAGAACCGGCGGAATAAAAGCATACGGAAAGCGATGATCATACGGTTATAGCATACGGCAAACGATAAAACATACAGAACACGATAACGCATACAGTATACGATAACGCAGGAAGAATACGATAACGCATACAGTATACGATAAAACCTACGGAATACGATAACGCAGGAACGCCGCACTCGTCAAATAACGAATGCGGCGTTCTTGCTGTTATCCAGACTGCCCCCGACAGACCGCTTCCGACCCATACGGCTCATTCATTCCGACATAACTTGAGCGAAGACGGATCATGGCGCAATCTGATATATGCAACTAGGCAAACAGCGCAGCTAAGCAGGGCGACCCCGATCATGACCAAAGCCACATGCATAAAGAATTGATCCGGAAGCACAGTTATCACAGGGTCGGTCTCAAGGTCGAAGAGCCAGTAATCGTTCCTGAAAAGCAGCTTGTGAAAGACCACAAAAGCCATGTCCCAGTTTATGGCGATAGCGCCTCCCAGCACTGCCGGTATGATGATCACCATCATGGCGCCGTACTTTAAGAAACGCAAATCCGATGCGGCACGCTGAACTGTTCTGCCGGGTTTGTCCTTTTTTACCATCACCGAAGCCACATATGCCGCTATTATCACGGCAGAAATGAGGCCGGTCCACTGCAGTCCGCAGAATATCCTTTTTACCTCTTCAAAATGAATCCTGCCATGCTCCGACATCGGAAAATCCGGGAAATCCAGCTCCTTGGCTCCCCAGATATTGTTGTAGTCTACGAGAACCCTGAAATTCTCCTCAAGCCGCTCCTTTGATAAGCCGCTGATGTCCGTAAGCCCATAGCGGTCTATGTCGGCTGAATAGATGCCTCTCAGGTTAAGTCCCGCGGTTGCTGATAAAGCTATGATGAAAACCGCAAGCGCCAGCCCCAATACCAGCTGAAAGCATCTACCCTTGCTCTCGTTTTCCTTACATCTGTTTTCCTTACATCCGTTTTCTTTTCCTTCGTTTTCTTTTCTTATATTTTCTTCGTTCTTCATCCTGACGTGCTTCCCCTCTCTCCTCTCTTGCCTGTATTCACGGCCTTTGTTCCTGGCTTTTTTTACAGCCTTTGTTCACGGCCTTTGTTCCTGCCTTTTTTACAGCCTTTGTTCCTGGCTGTCTTTACAGCATGTGTTCTCTTTCTGTGTTGGCTATTTACCAACTCATGGTTGATATTTATAAATTCCCGAAGCTTTTTATGCTCTGGTCTTTTAATGGCATTAGCCTGATGCCTCTACCTGATCTAATTCAAGCTACATTGAGTCTTATGACTTTCTCTTTTTCCTTGACCGAAAGATCTTTGT
>CACXUY010000040.1 GCA_902770965.1 uncultured Lachnospiraceae bacterium
ACAACTGCACCGGACTCATTCACGAGCCCGATGATGTCTCCTTGCATGTTCCTAAGGTATGCAAACCTCTCCCTGATAGCCCCATTGACACTGGCAGAAATGAACGCCGGGTTTCCTTCGGCATCATAATGGATGTAATAGCTGTCAGAATTAGCGCCGTTTATGACATTGACCATGCAGCTCAGCCTGCCCTTGTCATAGAAGTATTTCTTCCCATTGTTTCCGATCATCTTCGACAGGCGGAGGCCGTCAGTGTCATACGTATAGCTTATGACCTGCCCTGTCGATATCTTCCTCTGTGACGCTAGCTGCCGGCCGTGCTCCCATGTATACCTCCAGATGCCGTCGTTCGTCATGTTGCCGATGGTATCGCTCGTTATTGTCCGCCCATCGTAGCCGGTCAGCAGGTCGCCCCAGGTCGCATCTCCATAAGTATAATTATAAGTATGGAGCAGCGCATTATCGGACCATCTGTATTCCTTCTTTGAGGTTATGTTGCCTGAGAAGTCGTATGCATACACATACTTTCTGTCTTTCTTCCCATTGAACTCCGCCGTCAGCCTCGAGAGCTTGTCATAGGAGTAGCGAACCTCATAGTTCGAGCCGTTCACATTGTCCCTGACGATGGAGATGTTGCCTGAGGAGTAGTAGCCATACTCAAGAAGCTGGCTGAATCCCGCAGCGGTGTTTCTCCATCCATTTGCCCTGGGTATGGTGTGGGCGGAGTCGGGTATCGGGTAGACTAGTTCGGACTTCAGTATCTGCTGCCCAGCGGCGTTCTTAGTGATGATCTCTTTCGTCCGCCCATAGGCATCGTAATTCCACAGCCTGGTCAGCCCGCCCCTCCCATGTCTTTTAGTTATTCAGAACGATTTTTGGTATCCCATCCCTCACTAAACGCTGATGGAAATTCCAGTATCCGATCATAAATCTGTCAATATCAAAAGCTTTCTTTTCTTCTCCTTTTATATAAACCCTTATACCTTCACGCCTTATTTCACAGAGCCGAATATCTTCAAAATAATAAGTCCTACATATTCTTTTAATTCTGATAATCCGAACCGATGAGCCACAAACCTCTATATCATATGTGCCTTTTAGCGGAAGAACTGCACAGAACATGCCTATAAGAACAAACCCGGCTGTCAGTATTGCGTATCCTAAGAACTCTTCTTTTTTTTGCATGCCGAAAGCGCAGTAAACTGCTATACCCATAAATAACGAACCAACAAACCCAAAAAGAGGTGGCATGTGTACACAGAAAGCATCTAGCGAATCCATATCTTCGTCTCTTTCATAGCACAACCCTATCCAAAGCATATATATCCCAGGTGTTATAATAGCTGCGCTCAACAATCTAACAGCTACGGACATTGTTTCAGAACTATCTTCCTTTACCTGCAACGTCTTTCTGTCTACTATAAGCCTTTTCCCATTTCTAGAAGTTGTTGCGAATTTATTATCTGGCATCCATAATTCCAGATAATCTTTTTTGCACTCCGGAAAAATAGCACTAAGATATTCCGCCCCGCCATGCCCTATTATGAACGCAACTTCATCTCTTGACAGTTCTTGCCGGTGTATCTCCACCCCCTTTTTATTGATAAAATCCAACATTTCTTTCTTTTCAGATAAAGATGCCCCATACAGCGGACTGGAAGACCAATCCCTTACAATACTCCCATTATTTAGCTCAAGATTGTAATAAACCTCAAATCCCTCTGGTTTGAATACAACTTCAATATTTAAAGCATGAATTTCATCATAACAATAATGATTTTCTACAAGAAAATGCCTACTGACATATTCCTCATCGGTCATATATGCATACGTAAGCGTAAATAAATGTATCACCAACCACATGCCCGTAAGAAAGACACAGAACAAACTCCAATGTCGCCTAAGGATATCGCATCTATTAAATCTTATTCCGTTATTATATCTCCTGACATACCCTGCAAAAGAACCAATTTGTAAAAGCTCATTTGAAGAATAGCAAAGAAGCATGACGTACCACCAGAAAATCACCACCGTAACACTAAGAAACAATCCCTCATGCAATACGAAACCGTACACAGAATCACGGAATATCGTTCCTTCCGGGTAGCACATATTACGTATCCCCAAAAGATACTTGGTCATAATGAAACCTGTCAGCACACTCGGCAAGACAGCGTGTTTCATGGGCAATGCTTCAAGTCTTCTGCTTTCAGACAGTGAATAGTACATTGGAAATCGAATATCATAAGCTGTAAGGTTTCTGACATCATTCACCAAGTCTTTGTTGGTTCTTAGCCAGCGGATATGATAAATAATTCCGCCTATGAATAAACAATATAAAAGCAGATTCATTGTCTCAATCACATATATAGATTTCATGTCATCTACCTCATATAACCACTCATTCTGCGATGAGAAGTGTCGGTATTTTTTCCACCATAGAAGCTGCCGCTTAACATTGTTCCCACTAAACATGAATTCACAAATGCACTTGTAGTTTCGGCTAAT
Source organism: uncultured Lachnospiraceae bacterium (assembly GCA_902770965.1). Taxonomy (GTDB): domain Bacteria; phylum Bacillota; class Clostridia; order Lachnospirales; family Lachnospiraceae; genus RUG11623. Next base: position 2,509 of record CACXUY010000040.1, read on the forward strand.
TTGGGACTTGCTAGCTGACGGCATACCTTACCTGATGCGGTTAGTGTTCCTTTGGCCAGCCTAACAGCATTATTCCCATTACGTTTTATGACTGATTTTCCTATTGTTCCCAGATAAGACAAAAGGTTTTTGTTATACTCTTTTTGAGCATATATAAATGCTTTATTTCCATTAGCAATACCTTTTCCTCCCAAATAACCAGCTAACCCCGAAATAATACCATTTCTTACTGCATTATCACAAATTTTATTAGAATCTGTTTCTTTTCTTAAAGCGATATCACTCACAATACTTCCAACTACGCCTACTGCAGCACTTGCCGCAACAATCGCTTTTACTGACAAGCCAGATGAAGTCAACATGCCTCCAATCGCGCCTGTGGTAGCAGAAAGAACAAGGTCTCCCACAGATAATTTATTCCCTTGAAATACGCTTACACCAATAGTCACAGCAACATTAACAGCCGCCCCAATAAGAGCTCCAGCAACAACAATTCCAAAAATCCCCGCCATCATCAGCTTTCAGTACAGGGTTGTTATCGCAGTAAGCAAAAAGATTACACTCTGCTAATCCATTAGTGGCACATATGCCAGAATACACATTATCAGAGCTGATGAACCTGCAGATATCAGGGTTATAGTAACGACTTTCAACATAATACATCCCCGTCTCAGTGTCATACACATACCCACGGTATCTCAGGGGGTTCTTCTCCGCTATGTCATTATAGGCGCTGTCGGACACTTCCGTCTGGAGCAGCTTCCCCCAGGCATCGTAGTAGTACCTCACCACAACTGCACCGGACTCGTTCACGAGCCCGATGATATCTCCCTGCATGTTCCTAAGGTATGCAAATTTCTCCCGAATATCCCCATTTACACTGGCAGAAATGAACGCCGGGTTTCCTTCGGCGTCATAATGGATGTAGTAGCTGTCAAAGGCAACGCCGCCTATGACATTGACCATGCAGCCTGCCAATTGAACAGAGCATGACATCTGTCAAATGTAAACGCCCCAATATCTCACCGCTTATTTGCCGATTCCTCGTACTTGCTGATAAGGTTAACATTGTACTTTTCTACAATATTCAGCATCGACTCATCAAAATCTTCAGGTTCAATAGACGGATAATACCAGTCCAATTTGTCAAAGTATTCTTGAATGGCTTTATCAGAAAACTTTCTTCCACAGCGAGCATATATCTCGTTTCGCGCTGTACGCAATTCCTCGGCACTCAAGCCCTTCAGTTCGTCCTCCTTTAGTTTTCTTAAGTCACTGTCGTTAAAGACAAATCCTTCTTCTTCAAAAATAAAACGTGGCTTATTGATATGTTCTGACGAGGGTTGCTCAGGAAGGTTTGAGACGAAACGAAGCGTGCCATCAGCATTTGCCGCAAACTTAACGCAATCGCTTTCTCCATATACGATAGAATATATTCCGTCTGCAAGATTTCCGCTTACCGCCTTGACTTTAGTTCTGTTGGTGTCCCCATGCTGTAATATATACATGTCATACTCCTCCAAATAGAACGTAACAAGGGGCATATACATCTCGGAATAATCATAGCCCGTTGTCAGCTTAACATAATTCTCGACGTCTTCGGCAGAAACAGTAACAATATCGGTGAAGAAATCATCATATCCATGTGCCTTGCAAGCCTGAAGCATCTCCTCCGAAGGATATCCCTGATCAAAGCCCGCTCCATTGTAAAATACCTGAAGCCACTCAATATAGCGCGGATCATCATAATAATTCAAAAGGAATCCATAGCAGCCTATGCCGTTCAGCTTATCCTCAATCGCTTCGAGTTCAAAATGCGACAGTTCTCCGTCCTTTGGCTCTAATATCTTTTCATCCACATACCTTTCTATCAGATCCCTTACCCTTTCCCTTGTAATGCGAGCCTTGGACCTGTTACTCACCATGAAGTCATCTTCTTCACCATACTCCTCGTCTTCATAATACCAATCATAGAAATAAGCTTCATCCTCCCTATGATCCAGCCACTCTGCCTGTTCGGCGGTAAATGCGGGCAGCTCATCCTCACTGAGATATTCAGTTATATATGAGCAGGTATCACGCAACACTGTGTCCCAGAGTTCTAGCTCATCAGAAGAAAGCCGATCCTTGCCGTTTTGGTCAGCCATCCTCTTATCGAAAGTCGTATAGATTTCTTCCTGTTTTGTCATAGCAAGTGTTATCTCTTGGACAAGTTCATTCTTTATGGTATCCAAGTCTTTATCTTCATTTGGTTCGGCTTCAGTGTCATTTTCGCTCTCCGCTGCCTGCGCTGTCTCCCCACCTTGAACAAGCCCATCGCCTGACTGTGAGCTTTCAGCAGATGTTCCTAAGTCTTGAGGCAAAGTGCTTCCCTCTTTCGCACCGCATCCGACAAAAATAACACAACAGACAAACATAGTAAGCAGCGCGAAATATCTTTTTCTGATCATCTTATCTCTCCTTTATGAATGCTCTTATTTCTAAACCACTGTATTGCGAAATCTAGCTGTAGTTGCATTTAATTTTAACATACACTAATGACTTCATCAATAGAATAGTGAGCAGTATTGATTTTTTCAAGATCGAAGGTTCAGCACACCTTGTTGATCGCCAATGCGTATGTTGTATTGAGAACTTTTCTATTGCCGATTGGTTCTCTTTCGGTTGCTCTTCTGCCGATCTTCTGTCAGCTTCTGTCAAGTTTCTATAAGCTTTTATATTTTTTCTGTATTCTTCATTGTTTTTTTTGGATTTCTATGGTATACTTTTCAAGTTTAGGTGAAACACGACCGATCATCTGCTCGGACATCGTGAAAATGACTGATTTTCAGGAGGTTATAAAGATATATGAGACTTGGCATAGTGGGGCTGCCGAACGTCGGCAAAAGCACTCTTTTTAACAGCCTTACCAAGGCAGGCGCCGAGGCGGCCAATTATCCCTTCTGTACCATCGACCCGAACATAGGAGTCGTCACGGTTCCTGATTTCCGGCTTGGTCTTCTGGCTAACATGTACTCTTCAAAGAAGGTCACGCCCGCCGTCATCGAGTTCGTTGATATCGCCGGACTCGTGAAGGGAGCAAGTAAGGGAGAGGGTCTTGGGAATCAGTTTCTGGCAAACATCCGCGAGGTAGATGCCATAGTCCACGTCGTCCGCTGCTTCGAGGACGAGAACGTGATCCATGTCGAAGGAAGCGTCGATCCGGGAAGGGATATCGAGACGATCAATCTGGAGCTCATCTTCGCTGACCTCGAGGTGCTTGAAAGACGCATCTCCAAGACCACGAGAAGCGCGATGAACGATAAGTCGCTCCAGACAGAGCTGAAAACCCTGAAGAAGCTTAAGGACTGGCTGGAGACCGGCAAGCCAGCCAAGACCATGGAGCCGGAAAGCGATGATGAAGCTGCCTTCATCCGTTCTCTTGACCTTCTGACCGGCAAGCCCGTCATCTATGCGGCCAACGTTGATGAGGACAGCCTTGCGGACGACGGGGCATCCAATCCCTATGTCGCCGACGTCAGGAGGATCGCCGCTGAGGACGGCTCAGAGGTATTCGTCATCTGTGCGCGCATCGAGGAAGAGATATCGGAGCTTTCCGATGAGGAGCGCGCTGAGTATCTCGAAGAACTCGGTCTGAAGGAGGGCGGGCTTGAGAAGCTTGTCACTGCGAGCTACCACCTGCTTGGCCTCATCAGCTTCCTCACTGCGGGTGAGAAAGAGACCAGGGCATGGACCATCCGCCGCGGAGCCAAAGCTCCTGAAGCCGCAGGCAAGATCCATTCTGATTTCGAGCGAGGCTTCATCAAGGCAGAGGTCATCAATTACAAGGATCTTCTCGACTCAGGCTCTTATGCCGCCGCACGTGAGAAAGGCCTCATCCGCATGGAGGGGAAAGAATACGTGGTTCAGGACGGAGACACTATAATCTTCCGTTTCAATGTATAGAACACACAAAATTCCTCGCCGAATGACGTCCGCCATGAGTCCGCTACGATGCTGATTAATCGCACAGCCAAGTTTAAATAGATAATATATCCGGCTGCTTCATCAAGCAGCCCAAGTACAACCCAGGAGGGAAAAGGTTATGGATCAGGAAAAAAAAGACGACAAGATGTATGTTCTGTCAAACGACATCATGACCATTGAGTTTGAAGATGGAGCAGTTGTGGACTGTATCATCGACTTCATCTTCCCGGTGAACGGCATTCAGTACATCGCTCTCCACCCGGAGGAATTCGAAGGCGATGAGGACGACTGCCCTATCTACTTCTATCGCTACAGCGAAGATGCGGACGAGAACCCCATCCTTGACATGATCGAGAACGATGAAGAGCTTGACGCGGTGCTCGACCGCTTCGATGAGCTGCTCGATGAAGTGGAGTTCGATGAGCTCGTGCCTGATGAAAACTGAGATTCCAAAACTGCCATATTTAATCGAGCAGGGGAGATGCATCCCCTGCTCGATGTTTTATATAAGTTTGCTGTTCACTTTTCACTTCACCAGCTTCGCAAGCGCCTCGCGGCTAAGCCCCGCATTTCTCGACACCTCATCGTTAGGGATGACCCTGATGACCTTGCCATCATAGCGGGAGACGAGCACGGATGCTTCCTTTCCTCCGATCTCGACGGTCTCCTCGGAGTAGACTTCATCCAGAGGAACCTGTTTCGCAAGGCACGACTTCTCAGTCAGCGCGCCGGTCGGGCAAAGCTCGACGCAAAGGCCGCAGTTGTTGCACTTCGTCTGGTCAAGCGGCAGAGCAAAAGCAGGCGACACCTCTGTGGTGAAGCCGCGTCCCATCAGCCCGATGGCGTGGATATCCATGACCTCGCGGCAGGAGCGCACGCACAGGCCGCAGAGGATGCACTTGGCGGTATTCCTCTCTATGAAAGCATTCTCGTCATGGGTATAACGCTGAGGCATGACACCGGCAAATCGCTCAGGATGTATGTCGTACAATCTGGCGACGCTAAGGAGCTTGCACTTGTAATACTCACGGCAGCCGCACTCTAAGCAGCGGTCGGCCTCGGCCTTCGCTTCCTCCTCCGTGAAACCCAAGCTGACTTCATCGAAGCTCTTCCTGCGAACCTCAGCGGGAAGAACCTTTGCGGTCAGACGCTGCTTCTTCTCACGGTCAGAGTAATCTATGGAAGCCTCGTCCCTCTTCGAGACGTAAGGAACTCTGGCGTCAAAGGCCTGACCGTAAAGATAAGCGTCAACAGCCTTGGCGCAGCGGTCTCCTTCGCCAATGGCCTCGATGGCTATGGAAGCACCTTTGTTGGTGGCGTCTCCTATGGCGAACACGCCCTCCATGCTGGTGCTGAAGAAATCAGGGTCAGCTTCGATATTGCCTCTCTCGTTCAGCTTCAGCTCCTTGACATCCTCAGCAACGAGCTTCTGTCCTATGGCGAGGATGACGCTGTCAACGGCTATCTCCTCGGTCTTGCCCTCCACAGGTACCGGTCTGCGCCTTCCTGAAGCGTCCGGTTCCCCAAGCTCCATGACCTGCAGGGTAATGGACTTCACCTTGCCATCCTCGCCGTTGAAGGAGATGGGATTGGTCAGGAATTTGTAGATGACGCCCTCTTCCTCGGCCTCATCGATCTCCAGCTCGTCCGCCGGCATCTCGCTGCGGGTGCGGCGGTATACCACATAGACCTCCTTCGCGCCGAGCCTTACAGCCGTGCGGCAGGCATCCATGGCCGTGTTGCCGCCGCCGCAGATGGCGACCTTCTCTCCTATATCAGGAGCATTATGCTTTATGACTCCCCTCAGGAAATCTATCCCGCCGTATACACCCTCCAGCTCCTCGCCGGGAACCCTCATGGGGCTTGACCTCCAGGCTCCGACCGCCGCGATGACGGCATCGTATTCCGCTTTGAGGGACTCGATGGTAAAATCGACGCCGAGCTTAACATTGTTCTTGAAGGCCACGCCCATCTTCTCGATGATGGCAAGCTCCTTGTCCAGGACCTCCTTCGGAAGCCTGTACTGGGGGATGCCGAAGCGCAGCATGCCGCCCATCTTCTCCATCATGTCGAAGACCGTGACTTCGTGGCCCATGATCGTGAGATGGTAGGCGGCTGACAGTCCGGCGGGGCCTCCGCCGATGACCGCCACCCTCTTGCCCGACGACGGCTTACACTCAGGGATGTAGCTGTCCTTCTTGAGGTCCATGTCTCCCGCGAACGCCTTAAGCTGCGCGATGTTGATGGGCGCTTCCACGTTCCTGCGGCGGCAGCTCTTCTCACAGGGATGAGGACATACGCGGCCGATGGAGGCGGGAAGCGGGATCTTGCTTTTGATAAGCTTCAGCGCAGCATCGTACTCGCCGTTCGCGATCAGGCCGACATAACCCTGGCAGTCAGTGTGCGCGGGGCAGTTCAGCTGGCAGGGAGCGACGCAGTCGCCGTCATGGGCACTCATCAGAAGCTCCATGGCCACCTTACGGGAGCGCACGACCCTCTCGCTCTCTGTATTGACGACCATGCCTTCGGAGACCTTCGCGGAGCAGGATCGAAGAAGCTTCGGTATGCCCTCCGCCTCGACCACGCAGAGTCCGCAGGCACCGTAAACCTCAACGGCCTTGTCATAGCAAAGGGTGGGTATGTAGATGCCGTTCGCCCTCGCCGCTTCCAGTATCGTAGTTCCTTCGGGGACTGAAACCGCTGTATTGTTGATAGTCAGATTAATCATTTTCAGCCCTCCTTATGCCTTGCGGACCGCGCCGAAACGGCACACGCTGAAACATTTTCCGCACTTGACGCACTTGTCTTTATCGATGACATGAGGCTTCTTTACTTCACCCGAGATAGCATTGACCGGGCAGTTTTTCGCACAGAGCGTGCAGCCGCGGCACTTATCCTCTATGACGCTGTAGCTGATGAGCTCGGTGCACTCTCCCGCAGGACATCTGTGTTCCTTTATATGAGCCTCGTACTCATCGCGGAAATATCTGATAGTGGTGAGAACCGGGTTCGGGGCAGTCTGGCCGAGTCCGCAGAGCGCGCCGTCCTTGATAGAATAGCAAAGCTCCTCAAGAAGCTCGATGTCGCCCTCCTTACCCTCACCCTTGGTGATGCGCTCAAGCATCTCAAGCATACGCTTGGTGCCGATACGGCAGTGGATACATTTGCCGCAGCTCTCCTTGGCGGTAAAATCAAGGAAGAATTTCGCCATGCCGACCATGCAGGTATCCTCGTCCATGACGACCATGCCGCCCGAGCCCATGATAGCTCCGGTGGCTCCGAGCGCCTTATAGTCGATGACGGTATCAATGAGTTCTGCGGGTATGCAGCCGCCGGAGGGTCCTCCCATCTGGACGGCCTTGAAGGCCTTGCCGCTCTTGATGCCTCCGCCGATGTCAAATATGACATCGCGCAGGGTCTTGCCCATAGGGATCTCGACAAGCCCTGAACGCTTCACCTTGCCGGTCACGGCGAAGACCTTGGTGCCCTTCGAGCCCTCGGTGCCCATCGCGGCAAAGGCTTCCCCTCCGTTGTTGATGATCCAGGCGACGTTCGCGAAGGTCTCAACGTTGTTGATGTTCGAAGGCTTGTGCCAAAAGCCGCTCTGCGCGGGGAATGGGGGCTTGAGCCTCGGCATGCCGCGGTGTCCCTCCAGGGACTCTATCAGCGCGGTTTCCTCGCCGCAGACGAAGGCTCCGGCGCCGGCCTTTATCATGAAATCACAGGAGAAACCCGTCCCGAAGATATTCTCGCCGATGATGCCCTCTGCCTTGGCCTGCTCTATGGCCTTCTTGAGGCGGCGGATAGCCAGAGGATATTCCGCCCTGACGTATACGACGGCGTGCTTCGCGCCGATGGCGTAAGCTCCGATCAACATGCCTTCGATGAGATTATGCGGATCGGATTCGATGACCGCGCGGTCCATGAACGCGCCGGGGTCGCCCTCGTCGGCGTTGCAGATAAGATATTTCTCATCGCCCTCGCTCTTCCTCGCGGCATTCCATTTGAACCAGGTGGGAAAGCCCGCGCCGCCCCTGCCGCTGAGTCCGGAGGTCTTTATCACGCCGATGACCTCGTCGGGCGTAAGCTCCGTCAGGCATTTCCTCAGTGCCTTATAACCGTCTTTTTCTATATATTCACCGATGGCTTCAGGATTGATGATGCCGCAGTTGCGGAGGGCTATCCTCGTCTGCTTACGCAGGAACTCGCTGTCCTCGGCGCTCACGATGAGCTTCTCGATCTTCGAGATATCCCCGGTCCTGACATAATCGGCGATAGCGGACGCGTCCTTCTCCGTGACGCGCACGAGACGGGTCACGCCGTCATCCTCATAGAGGTCTACGATAGGTTCGAGGTAGCACATGCCGATGCAGCCGGTGATGGAAATGTTCTCCACAGGGATGTCAGTAGCAAGGAGCGCCTTGCGCACCTTCTCGGCCCCGGCGGCGATACCGCACGAGCCTTGTCCTATAACGATTCTCATACCGCCGCCTCCCTTAATTCTCTCAGGATCTTCCTGGTCTTGTCTGGCGTGAGTGACCCATAAGTGTCTTCATTGATCATCATGACAGGCGACAGAGAGCAGCAGCCAAGGCATGCGACGCACTTAAGCGAGAAAATGCCGTCCTCGGTGGTCTGTCCGTCCTCGATCTTCAGCTCGTCCTTGATAGTCTGAAGTATGAGCTCCGATGAATTGACATGGCAGGCGGTTCCCTGACATAGCATGATCAGGTATTTTCCAACGGGCGCAAAGCGGAACTGCGTGTAGAACGTTGCCACGCCCAATATCTCTGAGGCCGCGATGCCCGTTTCCTCCGAGACGCGCTCTATCGCTTCCTTAGGAAGATAGCCGTAGATGTCCTGAGCGTTCTGCAGGATGGTGATCAGGCTTCCCTTGACCTTGCCATATTCAGCCAGAACGGGGTCCAGCAATGACAGGTCAATCTGTTGTTTGTCCATCTGAATCCTCCCTGATATTATGCCGGCAGCCACATGGATCATCATCGGAAATAATGATCGCGGCCGCGAAAGCATGATAACAATAGTGATATTTTGTAGATCTAACATTTTACGTCAAGCCCATATGCAGGCGCGGATAACTCCACCAAGCATATAACCTTTACTTTAGCACATCAACGCCACAAAGGAAATAGTTTTTATTAAATCAATATCCGATCATTGTAGAATCTTTTCTGCCTTCAAGCCTTTATTTTTCGGCAAATGCAATGAACGGTTCTCAATCTCCCAAAAAAGAGAATCGAGCAGGTGAGATGCCTCCCCTACTCGATTCGGCCACGCCGCCCGCATCTCGTGCTGACATACTCGATGTGAACTGTCGCCAAGAGCCGTGGATGCAAGCAAGCTTGCCCCACGGCTCCCGGCTCGCAGCCTGTAATTAAGAACCGTCCCTGTACCATCCTTCATCAAGTTATTTCAACGGAAAACAATCCCATCCTCACTCATGCTCTCGATGATGGCAAGGCTCTCTACCCTGTAGCCCTTGGCCCTGAGGGCATCTCCTCCGCCCTGAAAGCCCTTCTCGATGCATATCCCGATGCCGGCGACCTTGGCTCCGGCCTTGGCGCAGATGTCAAGCAGCCCGTACATCGCCTTTCCGCTCGCCATGAAATCATCGATGATCAGGAGCTTATCCTGCGGTGTGATGAATTTCTGCGCGACCGTGATGTCATATGTCCTCTTATACGTGAAGGATTCGACCTGAGAGGTATATACCTCTCCATCGATGTTCTTGCTCTTCGCCTTCTTGGCAAATACGAGCGGTACGCCGAGGTGGTAAGCGACCATGATAGCGATAGCTATGCCGGAGGCTTCAATAGTCAGCACCTTCGTTATGCCTTCGTCCTTGTAAAGCCTCACGAACTCACGTCCGATCTCGTCGAGCAGCTGCGCGTCGATCTGATGGTTGAGGAAATTATCCACCTTCAGGATATTTCCAGCTCTGACCTGTCCATCCTTAAGAATCCGGTCCTCTAATAACTTCATAAATCCCTCCCACGCGATAAATAAACGTAACTGTCCGGCACCTCAGACACGGTATGCCGCGCGTCCCGCATCTCCGCCCTGCCCGCAGAGCCGGTCCTGTGAACGAGGCTTCGCGGTTGTCATGCGAACGTCCGTCAGAAATGAAACATCCGATTCGTGTGCGAGACCTTCTGCAGCGGTTTAGAGACATTATACACCTCTGTAAAGCTTTTAACAACGTAAATTGCTATAAGCCGATAATTATTCCACATCATATTTAAACTGTTATATCAAACAATTTTTATTTGACGCCACAGACATAAGCATTCAATTGAAATATTTCCTGTCTCTGAACTCCTGCGCCTTGCCCGCGTTCCAGTTCTTGACGGGGCGGTAGTAACCTGTTATCCTGCTGTACACCTCGGTCGGCTGTCCGCATTTCGGGCAGACCACCTGACAGCCGTTCAGGTAACCATGGTTCTCGCAGACGCTGTATACCGGGCTGACCGTAAAATACGGCAGCTTGTAGTTCCGCGCGATGGTCCTGACGAGCTTCATGGCGGAGCGCCAGTCTGGCATCCTCTCCCCAAGGTAAGCATGAAAGACGGTGCCGGAGGTGTACTCAAGCTGCATCGGTTCTTCCATGTTCAGCGCCTCGAAGACGTCATCTGTGAAGTCCACTCCAAGATGAGAGCTATTGGTATAATAAGGAACGCCGCCCTCTCCTCCCGCGGTTATGATGCCGGGATAAAGCCTGCGGTCGAATCTCGCCAGCTTATAGGCGGCTGACTCAGCGGGAGTCGCCTCAAGGTTGAACAGGCAGCCGTATTTCTCCTGATAGCCCAGCAGCAGCTCCTTCATGTAGCGGAGCGTGCCGACTGTCCAGCTGCGGGTCTCGGGAGATGACAGGTCCTTCCTGAGCCAGGATGCGTTCAGCCCCGCCTCATTGAAACCCACCACGCCAATGGTGTCAAAATGATACTTGAAACCATTTTTCAGGAAATGCTGTGTATAAGGGTAAAGCCCCATGTCCATGTATTTCTCCAGCACCCTGCGCTTCGTCTCGAGCGATCTGGCGGCTATGTCCATCAGCTGCCTTAGCTTCTCGCGGAATTCTTCATCCGAATTCGACAGAAAGGCCAGTCTGGGAATATTGATGGTCACCACGCCGATGCTGCCGGTGTTCTCGCCCGCCCCGAAATTGCCGCCGTTCCTTCGGTACAGCCTTCCAAAATCGGGCTTTTGGATGGAAGTAAGGGAACGGATATCGCCCGGATCAAGGCCGTTATCTATGAAGTTGCTGAAATTAGGGACGCCGAATTTCGCTGCCAGCTCGAAGAGCAGGCGGTTGTTCTCGGTATCTGACCAATCAAAATTACCGGTGATAGAATATGAAGGAATAGGATAGGTAAAGCTGCGGCCATCGGCATCTCCCTCTATCATGGTCTCCAGAAACGCCTTGTTGATCATGTCCATCTCGGCTTTGCAGTCCCCATAGCAAAAGTCCTGCTCCTCCCCGCCGACGATACATGGAAGGCTCGCCAGGTCATCCGGCACCTCCCAGTCAAAGGTAAGGTTGCTGAAGGGTGCCTGGCAGCCCCAGCGGCTCGGCATATTTATGCCGAAGACAAGGCTCTGGATAGCGCTTTTCACCTGTTTATAGTTCAGCTCATCTGTCCGGATAAACGGCGCGAGATATGTGTCAAAGCTTGAGAAAGCCTGCGCGCCGGCCCATTCATTCTGCATGATGCCAAGGAAATTGATTATCTGGTTGCAGAGGACGTTCAGGTGCTTCGCAGGTCCGCAGGCCGTCTTGCCTCCGATTGAAGGAAGCCCCTCACGGATGAGCTGCAGCAGCGACCAGCCCGCGCAGCTTCCGGTGAGATAGTCGTTGTCATGAATATAAAAATCGAGGTTGTCAAAATGCTCATGTATCTCGGCGTCGTATATCTTCGCCATCCAGTAATTCCTGACCACTTCGCCGCTGTTGTGCAGCAGCAAAGCGCCCCAGCACATGCTCTGGCTGGCGTTGTTGTTCTGATAGAGCGGGTCGGGGATCGGTACTTCTCCGGTGTAATCCTGAATGACCCCGGAGCAGAAGGCATCCTCCATCGCCCTCTCCTCCTGCCTCTTGCGGCGGTAGAGCGCGTAGGCGATACCCACCCTGTCGAAGGCGGGATTGCTGCAGAGGATGTGCTGGACTGAATCCTGGATGTCCTCGACCTGTATGCAGCCGTCCTTCACCCTGTTCTGGAAATCACCCTCCACCTGAGACTCAAGCATCTGAAGCGTGGAGTCATCCACCCGGACTCCTTCAGCGTTAAATGCCTTCCTCATGGCGTTTATGATGCGCTGCGGGTCAAAAGCGACTATATCTCCGTTACGTTTTATGCACCTCATGGCAGATGGAGCTCCTTTCCTAATCTATAGGCATCCATATTGTTATCCATTATAATCGTGGTCGTTTATCTATGCCCTTCGTCGGCATTTTCAAAAACCACATATATAAATATAGCACAATCCTTCTCTCTTTCCTACGTGATTATGTGTTTCCGGAATAAAAAATGTGAAAAAAAAAATGTGGTTATTATTCAGCACCCCAGACATGGGATGCTGAACAGCCACAAACTGAATATATCAAAATCTCTTCCAACAATTACCTTTCAAAAAGTCTGTAATCCGCTTAGAATCCTGGCCTTCATAATACATCATCAAAAGCTTTTTGAACTCTGAAACATGGGCTTCTGGGATGACCAGTAACCCTTGGCCATGGGCTATCAGATAATGATTGGCATAGATGACCGCCGCCCGTTTATTTCCATCAATGAAGACCTGCGTTTTCATGGCATACAGACACAGGCGAATCGACTTATCGATATCATCTATATGGGCCTGCAGGATATCCTCAATATGTTCCTTCACGACAGACTCTATCGGAAGCGGAGGAATATATGATGAACCACCTATTGTCACAGGAATCCCGCGAATTCTTCCACCATCAGAGAAAAAACCTTCGTTTACCAAACGGGCAATATGACAAAGAACATAGTAATCGCTTTTTGCCTGTATAACATCCTGATCCAAAATAAACTCCCATGCATGCTTCAGGTTCAGGATCTTCTGCACATCAGAAGCTGTCATACCATTCACTCTTCCGTTTTCAATGATTTCTTCGGTCTGAGGAAATGATGTGGCAACACCCTCCAGAACAGCCTGATCATAGATGTTTACCTTCATATTTGCCCGGGCAAAGTCCAGATTTTCAATAACACGAGAAGATAGCTCGCCCTCCTGATATCCGAGCTCAGCCAGGCGTTTATCAAGCTTCCTGATCTGTCTTCTGAGTTCTCTTGCCTCCCTGGTATTTCGAAGAAGAAGCTGATGCAGTTCTTCTGAATATACTCCGACATATGTTGAAGTGACTCTGCTGCCTACACGCTTTCTCGTATAAAGATATTTCCGCCCTTTCACATCCTTTATCTCAGGAGTTCCGTCATAGGGAATCAGAGATAGTCTTGAATTCAGATCTGCTCTTTCACGAAGAAGAGCCTGGATTTCATCAAATGCTGACATGCACACTTACTCCTTTTAGGGAACATTTTAATAGTTATTATACTGTTTTGTTCCCTAACTATCAAGGGCAATCAGGGAGCTTTTTTGCCGGACGCTTTTGCCCCAAACGGTTTTGCCAAACTTTTCGCATGGTCTTTATGGCATCAAGCGCATAACGTTTCTGTCCCGACTGAAGAAGGCCAAGGAGTAGCTTGCCGCCGAGTATCCTGATCGTTTCTAATCTTACATAACATATACCTGCTCTGGCTGCCACCATGGTGACCGAAGTTCTCTGCACCTCAATATGAGATAAATGCACTAATTAGTGCAATTTATATTGACCATTTCCTTGTATTGTTGTATCATAGCATCGGAGGTGGCTGTCTTATGAATCCTCACTACAATCAAAACTACACACGAGAAGAGATCGATGCAGTTCTTGCGAAGATCAAATCCTGCGTAGAAAAAAACAGATATACAATTTCCCTGAATGAAAACCGACAAGAGAACATAGACTTCATCAATGAATACAACATCCGGAGTGATAAACAAAAATCCATTCTGATGCAGATTGAGACAGATGATTTCTGTCACTCCCTACAGAACACTAAAATCGGTTATGAGTATGAAGTGCTTTATGTTTTTGTACCACATGTTCAGCTATTTAATGCTGACGGCGAGGAAGAAACAGTTGATGTATACATAAAGTTTAATGTTATAGACCTTCCTTCTGGAAGCAGGGCTGTAGTCATATCATTTCATAAAAGAAATAAACCTGTCGATTATCTATTCCGATAATGGCAGATAGAAAGGAGGAGCTGCTAATGAACACTAAGAAAGTGTTTTGCGAAGAGTGCAGAAATGACGTTAGCTATGTTGTAACAACCGTTCCGATGGTGGGCACCATAAGAGATAAAGAATATTCCTACACTGGTCGAGAAGCCCGCTGTGCAGATTGCGGCTCTCTGGTCTATGTTCCTGAGATCTCAGATACTAATCTTCGAATGCTTTATGATGTTTACCGTCAGGTGAATGGAATCATTGCTCTCGATCAGATTCGGGAGATACCAGAAAAATATGATATTGGAAAGAGACCGCTCTCTCTGCTCCTTGGTTGGGGAGAGCAGACTTTCTCTCGATATTACGATGGAGACATGCCCACAAAGCAGTACTCTGACATTCTTGCCCGAATCTACAATGATCCACAATTCTACTCCGAACTGCTGGAATCGAATAGAGGAAACCTGAAATCCGCGCTTGCTTATGAAAAAAGCCATCGTGCAGTTACAGCACTTCTTTCTGCGGACATACCGTCAGATAGCAAGATTAACACTGTAATCCAATATTTGTTGAGTCAATGTGAGGATATCACCCCGCTTGCCTTGCAAAAGGCACTCTACTATATTCAGGGTTTCTTTTATGCCTTCTATAGGACATTCCTTTTCTCGGAAGATTGTGAGGCATGGGTGCATGGGCCAGTTTACAGAGACGTTTACTTCCGATACCGGGATTATCGTTTCGACCCGATTGAAAAAACCGATGACTTTGACGCTTCTGGTTTTTCTTCCGGTGAAAAGGCCATCTATGATAGCGTTATAAATAACATCTGCTGCTACAGCGGTAAGGTACTTGAACATTTCACACACAATGAAACTCCTTGGCTCACTACTCGTGGTGATTTACCCATTGCTGCACCGTCTGACCGAATCATTGACAAAGTCCTTATTGGGGATTATTTCAGCTCGGTTAAGACAAAGTACAACATGGTCAATCCCGGAGACATTAGAGAGTACGCGCAGGCTATGTTCATGCACAAATAAATCTCCAACTGCATCTTACAACTGCTCTTCGGGCGTCTGCTACGGTGGACGCTCTTTTTATGTTCCGGCTGCCGTCATTGTGGCCGAAGTTTTCTTTTTGCAATTTATAGCAGTAATCCATTTTTCGTTGCTATTTCTAAAAAGTTCATCCCTCCTTCGCCAATCGGCACCTCTCACCTCCTGTGATGTGATCGAACTTCTGCATGAAGGCGCTGATCTCCTCATCCGACACAAATGTCTGATCCTGCACCTTATGGTCCACGCCGATGTCATTCAGGAACTTTTCCTGATAATCTCGGAAGACATGGAGACCCATTTTTCTCCATCGATTATCTTCGATCATCTGTACCACCCGGTACGGGATAGCCGCGTTCCTGATCTTATTGGAGACCTGGTTGAACATCTTCCCATGGATGCCATCCTGCTCTCCATGCTTCTCCAACGTACTTGTGTAGCATATAATCATCCCGTAGAATCTGTATAATACCGGCATAGATAATGTCTCATGTCTGTGTTCATATATTTCATATCACGAAATCGTGAAACAGAAATAACACTTTCCCTATCAGATAATAAAAATACATGTGACACACGGGGTGTATTCGGTTATATATATAATGAAGAGCATTTACGCACATCAAAAGATTTCTGACTATCGCGACAGGAGAAATGCTTATGGAAGACAATGATATTCTCGACCTTTTCGGTGCCAGGGACGAGCGCGCCATCTCTGAGACCGGATTAAAATATGGCAGATACTGTTCATCCATCGCCATGAATATACTTCGGAACAGCTATGATGCAGAAGAATGTGTCAATGACACCTGGCTTGCCGCATGGAATTCTATACCTCCGGCGTGTCCGTCCAGCCTTCGCGTATTCTTAGGAAAGCTCACGAGAAATATTTCGCTTAACAGGCTCAGGAACAGCTCCACCCAAAAGCGCGGAGGAGGCGTAGCGGAAGCATCTCTCGACGAGCTGGCGGAATGTATCCCCTCAGGGCATGACATCGACGAACACTTGCTGGCGGAGGAGCTGACTGAACAGCTGAACCTGTTCCTGGACGGACTTACTCCCGATGACAGGAAGATTTTCGTCCGCCGGTACTGGTACTGCGACCAGACTGATATTATCGCTGACATCTACGACCTGAAGGAAGGCACAGTGAGGATGCGACTGAAGCGGATGCGGGATCGCCTGAAAAAACGGCTTGAGGCCGAAGGCATAGTTATCTAAGCAGACCCTTATCCATGAACGGCTGCTCACAGAAGGACATGGAAACAGCATCACCAGACAAATCATACTCAGGAGGAAACCTATATGGAAAAAAGGAACAGTGCTGAACGGATGCAGGATGCACTTACAGATATCCGCGACGAATACATAATCGAGGCGGCAAGAATGTCGGATCTTGAGGCTTCCGACAAAAGCCAGCGGTCAGTTTCCGATGATCGATTTGAACCCGATAATCATCTCACTCCTGACCATGCGGACATCTATCCTGTCCCGAAAAGAAAAGACCGCGTCAGGCCCGGAAAGATCATGAATATCCGGCTTCGCCGATTCTGGCCGGCAGCCGCCGCCTGTGCGGCCATAGCCGTAATCTCAGGCATAGGCGTAGCGAGCCTGTCCTACAACAAAGCTTACAATACCTCCTCTTCCGCCGAATCCTACATTATATCCGGTCACACTAAGAGTGCCGACGCACCTAAAGCCGAACATGCGAAGGACGACTCAGATGGCGGCTATGCCTATGAGGCTGCGGATGAAGCCATCGCGGCGGCTCCATCGGCCGGATCTGCGAGCATGGCTGTTGACCGCACCGGTGACGGAGCAATGTTCTCCCCTGCCTACGGAGTCGTCAATTCCGCAGAGCATTCAGTAAAATCCGAAGCCGAGGCCACGCCACTTCCCTATGACGGAGAAGACGGTGACATCATAATCGACGGACCGATGACCGAACCGACGCCATTTGAGCAAGCCTCCTCTTTCGTCCTTACTGCGGGAATCTGGAATGACAACAACAACTGGCCGTTCTTCACAAATCTCGTGAATTCAGGCACCATTTCCTTCCCCAGCTACGGTCTCGACCCTCGCTCGAGGATTGAAGTCGTGGTGACAGATGAAGACGGGGATGCCCTCAGAGGCGAAACCGTCAGGCTGCTCGACAGCGACGGAGCTGTCATCTGGACGGCTAAGACAGACAAAAACGGCCGCGCTTACCTGTTCTCAAAAGCCGGCAGCGTTCCCAGCGAAGTTTCCGTCAACGGTGCCACTGCTCCGGTCACAGAATTTATATATGAAGAACACCCTGAAGATATTACAGACGGCGATGATTCCGGACAGGGCACCGTCGGCACTGCAATGAGATCCCTCGACGAGATACATATCAGTACGGAAAAGTCGGCGGAAATATCCGGCCTTCAGGTCATGTTCGTCATCGACACAACCGGCTCCATGAGCGATGAGATCGCTTATCTCCAGAAGGATTTCTCTTCCATCGCCGGTGAGGTCGGAGGCGATGTAAGCTGGTCGGTGAATTTCTACCGCGACGACGGCGATAAATATGTCACAAAATGCTTTGATTTCACAGACGACGTCTCATACGTCCAGTCCCTCATTAATACCGAATACGCCGAGGGCGGCGGAGATACTCCCGAAGCCGTCTCGCGTATTCTTGAAGA
>CACXUY010000041.1 GCA_902770965.1 uncultured Lachnospiraceae bacterium
GGCATGGGAGGCCCCGGAGGCATGGGAGGCCCCGGAGGCATGGGAGGCCATGGCGGCATGGGCGCTCTCGGCGGTATGGGCGGTTCTGACAGCGTCGCCGGACCGGAAGAACCATGTTTTTCGGCGGACGGGCTGCGCGCGGATTGTGACAGCATCGCGCGGATAACCCGGCTTGATTACTCGCAGCTGGTCCTCAGCGATTTTGGGCTGCCGCTTCAAGAACAGACCTTTGACTGGGAGATCACCGGCATCAGAACCGAAGACAATTTCGCCGGTTTCGATGGCTGGGCATATATCAAGGCTGATATGACGGTAAACGGCATGGCGCACGACGCGCTGTCCCCGCAGCCGCTCTCGTATCTGCAGTATGGCGTGCCTTATGGGCATCACGATGCTGCTTTTGAAGCTGTACGGATGCACGGCATCCTGTGTGGGAAATATTTCGCCCAGAAGGATGTCAGCATCTTCTTCTATGTCATGTCGCCCGACACGGAGGTTTGCAGAAGCTGCATGGAAGACATCCTGAGAAACAGCAGGCTGTCATTTGACGGAAGTCAGGTCAGCGAAGCACCAGCTCCACGGGACAGTGGTCGGAACCCATGACCTCGGTGTGAATGGATGCGGACCCTATCCGGTCTTTCAGCGCGCCTGAGACACAGAAATAGTCTATGCGCCACCCTACGTTCTTCTCCCGCGCCTTGAAGCGGTAAGACCACCAGGAATACTCCACCTTGTCCGGATAGAGATAGCGGTAGGTGTCGATGAAGCCCGCGTTGACGATGGCGGTGAATTTGCCTCTCTCCTCGTCCGTAAATCCGGCGCTGCGGTGATTGGTCTTCGGATTCTTCAGGTCGATCTCTTCATGCGCGACATTCAGGTCGCCGCAGAAAACGACAGGCTTATTCTCTTCAAGCTTCTTCAGATAGTTCAGGAAAGCATCCTCCCATGTCATGCGGTAGTCCAGCCTGAGCAGCCCGTCCTTGGAGTTCGGTGTGTAACAGGTCACAACGTAGTAATCAGGATACTCCAGGGTGATCACCCGCCCTTCGTGGTCATGCTCTTCTACGCCGATGCCGTATGAGGCAGAAAGCGGTTTTTCTTTGGCGAAAATCGCCGTGCCTGAGTATCCCTTTCTCTCCGCATAGTTCCAGAACTGCTCATATCCCGGCAAGTCGAGTTCGATCTGCCCCTTCTGGAGCTTACTCTCCTGTATGCAGAAAAAATCCGCGTCCGCTTCCCTAAAATAGTCCATGAAGCCTTTCTGTACGCAGGCGCGAAGACCGTTTACGTTCCACGATATAAATTTCGTCATATCCTGTCCTTTACCCCCTTCTGGTTTCCTTGGCATAAGCCCGGTCATGTAGGAGCATACTGAATGAACACCAATAAACGGACACCAGTAAACGAGCACCATTAACAAATATGTTCCGGCTCGTCCCGCTCACTACGTGTTCTTCTCCTATAAATCCAATTCGTTATAATACCGATCAGCAAACCTATTATATTCTATCCGCTCATTTTTCACAATTAAAAACGCCGGACACTATGGGCGGAATCCCTATGTCCGGCGTTTTTCAGATCTGCCATGCATATCGCAGCTTCTTCCCTTCACAGCGCAGTCCATGCGGCTGCTATCATAGATTCCTGGAAAGAAAGCTCTTCCACGCATTTCTCCAGGCGTTATCGTCCGTCGCGGAGTCATATACTGTGCCTGTTTTGGTCTCTACCGTCTGTACGCTTTCGCTGTAGACGAACACGTCAAAATCCGTGATCTTATCGACATTGGCGGTTTGCCCGGAGGGCGGTACTGCTGTCTCGTAGTCAGTTTTGATCCCTGTGATAAGAGGCGGCGTCGACTCCCCCGGGGCGAGGCTTTTTTTATAGTAGAAATACCCGCCGAGAACCGCACTGTCCGTATCTCCGTTCCCGACATAAATCCAGTCATCCGGCAGATCATTCAGGAAAGCTCCCCAGGCGGCTTCTTTGGGCGTACCGTTTTTGGTTTTGGTATAGATGATCTTCGATCTGTCTCTCACGCTGCTGTCCGAGAAATCCAGAAACGTGCGGACGTACTGGTCGGAGGTCCCAGTATTTTTCACTGTGACCACCTTGACAAATGTATTGCTCATCTGAAGGCTGGGCGGCGTGGTGAACGTCTCATCGACCTTAACCTTACCCTCGCCGATCACGATCCGGTTTGTCCGCTCGATCGCGTCCTGCAGATAAGCGTAGACGGCAGCTGTGACAGACATCAGGGCAAATACGCAAAGGATTGCCGCAGCGACTTTTTTCATTTTTCTATCCATTGCAGCGCTCCTTTCTTCTTACGCTTCATAATACTGTGGCTTTGCGCTTCGTCATGCTGTGACTCTGCGCCTTATCATGCTGTGACTCTGCGCTTCATCATGCTGTGACTTCGCGCCTTATCATGCTGTGACTTTTGCGTTTTCTCATTCAGTTGCTTTACGCCTCGTCATGCTGTGACTTTGCGCCTTATCATGCTATGGCTTCGCGCTTCATCATGCGGAACCCGCGAGCTTGTTTTTGACGATGGAAAGAATCCCGTTAAGCCTTGTCCCATCGAGATAGTCCACATTCAGATCGATGCCTCCCAGCTCCAGGTTGTCTGCCTGTATGCCGTAGCAACACACGCCGATCTCGGAAGCACCTACGACCTCCCCATCGATAAAGCTCTTTAGCTGAACCTTGTCAAATAGAGTGACTGTCTCGTCCGTCGGCGCAAGCTTCTTATTGTAGCCAAAAATATATGCGTCATTATCCGCGCCTGTGAAATCTTCCTCCAGCAACACCCAGCCTCCCAGACCCGGATTATCAGAGCCTGCGTGGTAAGTTATATCAATATCCCCGGCATATGTGCCGGTGCCGCCGCTAAAGGACGCGGGGGTGATTCTGACATCGGTACCGATTGAGGGATCTGTCAGGAAACGAAACAGCTCCTGGGCCTTCTTGCCGTCTATCGGCGTGCCTTTAACCTGAGGCGGACTCGCGGAAGCATTATTCTCCTCGTAGAGCAGGGTGACTTCACCCTTCGGCACGAGAAGCTTGATAAAAACATATTCATCCTTGCCGCCTGTATTTTTCAGCTTGGGAGCCTTAACCTCAACCCGTCCCGGAACGGAGGTTTTCGGATTGAAGCTGCCTTCATCAAGCGTGATATTCACCTTGCCGATGGTGATGACGTTGTTCATTGTCTCGACATCGGTCAGATAGGATGCCGTCATGCGAATCGCTGTAAGCACGAGCACAGATACCAGCGCGGCGGCAATCAGCAATCTTCTTTTTTTCATCCGCTGCCACCTCCGTCCAAAAGAGCCCAGATCTCCGAAATACGGTTCGCCTCCAGACCAGGCAGCACGGCCTGTATTCCGAATGCTTCAACCAACACGTTATAATTCCGGCCGGACACATAGCCCTGGTTGCCGCCACTCGGGTTTAAGCTGTTTTGATTGAAATTCCATACCCACAGCTTATCAAAGAGCGGCTCCGTCGTCTGATCCTCCAGCAAAGGCGTGAGGCTGGTTTGATCCGTCGAATAAGCATATACGTAGGTCAAGACCTTGTCCTGCTCGATGTACTTGGGATATCCGGAGACCAGCTTCCACTGGCTGCGCACCTTTTGAGCCGATGTGAAGGTAGTATCCGCTTCGAAAACCAGCGGGGCATCGCTCTTACTGACCATGAATTTGTACAGCGGGACATTGACGGCGGAAGTCTCAAGCGATGTTCCGTCAGGCTTGTCCAGCATCGTCACATTTCCGCACGGCACAGTCACCCTCATGAAGATATAACCGGGAGTCCGCTCGTTGTTGGTGACCCGCGGATTTTTCGGCAGCTCATCGCCGGGAACCACGTTGACAGCCTCGTTCGGATTCCAGTTCGTCTCCGTCAGAATGATGTCCAATCTGCTGCCGGCAAAGCGGTTCGTGGTCTCGTCTCTGGATGAGAAGAAGGCGACGGTGGAGCCGACCACGATAAGGACGGCTGCCGCGCAGGCGACCGCTATGGATCGCCGGTTCTTTTTTCGGTTTTTCGCCATTGTAATCAGCTCCTTTCGTCAGTTTCATCGCGTCTACGCCCGGCTCAGCTCCGGCAGATCATGATGCCGGAGCCTTCCGAATCAGGTGTTTCGTCAAGACCATGCGCCTGATCAAAACTGCAGATCATGGCGCCGGCGGACTCAGTATAGGCTTCACGGTGATGATGAGGCTTTCAGGATTTGACTGCCCTGTCAGGATTCCGTACAAGGAGTTATTGTTCAGGGCGTCTCCAAAGCTCACCGCATGATCCGGATCGCTCTCTTTAGCGATAGAGTACTCCCATCGCACGAACGTATAGCCGGGAAGCGCCGGATCGATCACCGGAGCCGGTATCGATGAAGCGGAGGCCGTGATTGCTGTGCCGTTGTGTAGCACCTTCTGAACGCCATCATCACTCTTTATCAAGATCAATGTGTAGACGTTATTCTTCCCGCCGTCTTCATAGTAGGACACGTTGTCATCATCGGTGAGGAAGACGACCCGTCTCTCCGTCTTGCTGCCCACGGGCTTCGCCTCGAAACGCAGCTCAAAGGAGGTGGTGAAGCCGCCGTAGCTTGCCGTCAGCGTGTAGACGCTGCCTAAGATGTCCTCGATCCGGCCAGCGGCTTTGATCGAAATGTACTGCGCTGCCTCAACGGCTATCTCCGTCCCGTCCGCCTTCACAAGCCTGGGGTTCAGGGCGGATTTGGGGATGGAAACGACATAAGTGCTGCTTCCCTCCGACTGCGGAGACAGCTCGGCTTCTCTGACGTTCCGGTCGTCAACCCTGAACGCTTTATAGCCGTTGAACTCGTTGACGCAGAGGTCACTGTGACCCTGCTTTTCATAGTTGTCGAGCTTGTTTTTGAATGTCACCTGCGTCCTGCCGCCCGGCGTGACCTTGATCACAGCCTCATCCGTGCCGTTTGAAACAGGTGTGACAGTGCCTGTCGACGGCGCTTCAGTAAGATTATCGGTCATGGAAGCTCCGTTCGTGACGTACCGCGCCACCTTGAACTCCGTGATCACATAGGTGCCGGGTTCGATGTCAAATTCACCTGTGGCATCTTCATAGCCCGTCGCGCCGCCTTGCGTCACCCTCGTCTTAACCTTGACCGTTTTAGTCCAGACCGGCTGATCGGATGAATCTATCGGCACGAACGCTCCGGATGAATAGCTGTAATACTCTGTCTGCCTGAGCTTGAAGATGAAGACCGGCTCGCCCCAGGCTTCGATGTTGAGCGTGTCGATGTGCTTGACGATGTTGAGCGAGGCCGTCTCCGGGATATTCTGCATCGTAAGCTGCTGGCCGGAGGTATTGTTGCGGCCGACAGAGAAGTAGATTCCCCTCTCCGATACTTCGGGCAGCGCGAAGCCGGTCGGAGCCACGCTCTCCTTAATGAAATAGTCACCCCAGAGCATTCCTTCTATACGAAGCTTGCCGTCCGTGCCGGTAGTAATGATGTCGGTAGTTCCCGCAGCAGTATCGAACCCCAGCTGCGTTATCGTCGTCTCGTCATCAACGCCGTTGTAAAACACCCTGTACCGGCCGTTCGTACTGACTTCGGTATGCGGATACAGGTTAAGCTTCAAATATTGTCCGTCAGCTTGCTTCTGATACAGCTTGAAGCCCGCGCCCGGCAGAGGCGCGCCCACCGTAAGATCGTGGAAGCGCAAGCTCCTTGGTCAGCGTAAAAGAGATCCTGTACTTTTCGGCGTCGTTGTCGGAATTGTTGGCAGCGTAACCAATGGGCGCGCCGGTCTCCGCGAAATAGAACTTAGAGTCCCAGCCAAATTCGGCAGGATCAAGGATGATTGCCTTCGTTCCAGGATCTACGCTCACCGCGGAACTCCCGAGTCCGGAAGGAACCGTCACGCGAGTGACGGAAATGTTCATGCCGTCATAACCGGTCGTGATCCCTTCCGCGATACGGACATCAGATGTCGGATCTGAAGGATCCTGCTGCCAGTAGAGATCAAATATCGCGCCGCGGAGCGGGTCGCCCCTCTCGTTGGTCTTCAGGATCTTGATGTTCGCCTTGCTTCGCGGCTCAAGGTGCGTCAGCGAGAAACGGTCTGCGCCATTGCCGACAGCATTGTTCTTGTTTATCTCGACAGGACCGATGATATTTAAAGCCGTCTGCGCGGTGTCAGAGACAACCGCTTCATTATGCGCGAAATCCCTGTCATAGCCGGTGGGCGCTTTGACCTCATAGAAGGCATAGATGCCGAACATCTGGTTCTGGGCGACTAGCTTTCCGTCAGCCCCTGTCACATAGGTGCCGACGTTTTTCCAATACGTATTAAGCTGGCTGCCGTCCTCCGTAAGCGCGACCAGAGCGCTGCTAAGATACTCCGACTCATTGGAGCCGACAGCGGAGTTGTCTCTGTAATCGAATCTCCTCAGCCGGAGCAGGCTGTAGACCGCGTTCGGGAGCAGCGTAGCCCTGTCCGTCTTATCGACCTTAGTCAGCGTGAGCTTGCTCAGGTTCTCATCGTTGGGAAGACCGTAGACGGTACCGTTTTTATCGCTCACCCTCTGCACGGAGGTATAGGTCACCTTGGCTTCCGTTTTTGCATCGTTGAGACCGACCGTGAATTCAAAGTGCCGGCTGGTTTCCTGATAGCCTGCGGGTGCGCCGGACGGCGAGCCGGGCTGTGCCGCTACCTCTGTCAGATAGTAGCTGTTCGGCTCAAGTCCGCTTAACTGGATCCTGCCGTAGGCATCTGAGGTTATTCTTGTGCCTTCGGTCCCGGAAGTGGGCACAACCCCATCCACGGGAGGGTTTTCGGTTCCGTCCACACGCCCGGTCATGGAATAGGAGCTGCCCTGCTGTATAAATTTGATCTTCATGTCCTTTTGTGGGGCACTTAGATCTTCTCTCACCCTGTGCAGCTCAAATACAGCATTTGGTATTGTCCGCAGCGTAAAGCCGTCTTCACCGTGGTACTCCTGATAGTCCGTGTTGTCGAATTTGACAAAAGCCGCGCTGCCCTTGATCGGAGTGTTGGTAACCGTAAAGGACAGGCTCTCATACTCGCCGGTTTCATTATTCTTCTCGGCCGTCGCGTTTGCCGGAGACACCGATGACGTATAGCCATCAGGCACGGGAGATTCGATGATCTCGTAGGCGTAGGCGTTGTTGTCCGCGTCAAAGACTGGCAGATTCCGGAATGACACCGAGCCGGGGACGCCGGCTTCGTTAGGAATCACCCGACCCGCCTCAACCGTCTCTTCGGTGCCGTTTTCGGCGCGGCGTTGAAGACTGACCTTCACCGCAGCGGCATCCTTCGGATAAAGCTCCAGATCGCCGGCCCAGTTTTTGGCCGCCGTCACCTCCGTCACGGGCAGCTTGTTGGTAATAGTGTAGCTGTCATGGTAGTTGTTATAACCACTGTGGGTGCCGTTCGTGGTGTAGGCGGAATCGCCGGAGGCATTCGCGGCAGGCTGCTTTACCTCGTAGCCGTACTTTCCTGTATAAGTCACTGTGACCGGCTCAGGTTCAGCCTGTATCACAAGACTGGTCTCGGTCTCCTTTACGGTGTACAGGATAGCGCTGCCGTCCTTGTCATAGACCGGAAGAGCCTCCGTGCTCCTCTGCCAGATGTTCGCGGTTCCAGTGGTATGTGCTTTGGTGATGTCCAGCAAAAACTCTTTGTCTGGAAACGTGGATGCGGAAGAGCCATCACCCGCGCCGCCGTTCTGACCACCGCCCTGGCCGCCCGCGTCTTCTCGTGAGACGGTAAATGTGACAGGATAGTGCAGGTCCGCCTGCGTGCAGCCGCTGTCGTCCCAGACCTTGATGAGCGTTACAGGCTTTTTGATAAGGGTATTCTTTACATTGAAGCCCAAGGAGCTGTTATCGTTATCATCGCTGTCCTGCATGACCACAGGCGTACCCTGATAGTCGCCGGAGACGTTCAGGTAAGCGGTATCATAGGCGTTGACCCTGTCCTCCGCCACCCGGTACTCATACTGTATGTTGTTTTCGTCAAACTTCGGAAGGTTCGCGAAGGTATAGCTCCAGGTATTGCCCTGAGCGTCAGGTGCGTTTATCGTCGCCTTTTGTCCGCATCTCGTCCAGCCGGCATCTGCCGAAGCCCATGCGACGCCGTTATTCGTGACGCTCCGGCGTTCAAGCTGCATCAGGACCTCCTCAGGGCGCAGGTTATAGAGGTCAGACTCATCATCCCAGGTCTTGCTGACACTGACTTCAGTCAGCGGCAGGGTGTTGGTGATGGTGATGACCGCACCGTCAGAAATATCAGCGGCATTGAACGAGTAGCCGCCGCTTGACGGTGCCGATGAGCTGTAATCGCTGTACGATGTCACATACCCGTATTTCCTGTCTCCGGAAAGCTCAGTGACGGTAAAGCTCGCCGCGTTCCCATTGGGCAGATACTCAGGGACGATGAAATCCACCGTGTCGGACACAGTACCATCTGCCGAAGCATTTCCGCTCTGCGCGATGGTCTCATTCTTCACGTAAGGGTAACCGGCTGTATCGCTTTCGAGCTTCAGATTGACATCGTAATGCTGAGCCTGATCGCCCGAATAGTTATCTGCCCACTGCTTCCGCACCTTGACCGTCTTATATTTCAGTGTGTTAGTGACGGTCAGCCTGTCTGCTTCTGAGGTACCGTTCAGCTCTATTGAGGTCCCTGGCAGATCTACCACGGCTCCATTCTGTTTTGTGCTGGCCGAATAGCTCGGCGTGTGTCCGGGAAGAGCCGTCTCGGAAACCGCATAGACGATCTTAGCGGAATCGCCGTTAAAAACCTCCGTCCCTGTCAGGTTTACATTTACCGGAAGATCTCCATAAAGCTTGAGCCAATCGACTCCGCCGCCGGTATCCTGCCGGCGGATAGTCCTTGTAAATACATAGTCGCCCGCAAAAAGCTTCCTCACGGGGTCGGTGCTGTCTGCCTCAGATAGAGATACGGCATTTCCTTGCGCGTTGATGTACTGCAGAGTAACGGTCACGTACTCAGGCCTTGTCCATCCGGAGAAATCCACACCTCCCGCTGTGTCATCCCAAACCTTTTTCACCTCCAGCCCATCCGTCTTGGGGGTACGCTTATTCCGGAAATGGAAGGTCTTGTCCGGCCTGCCGTCTCCGTCGACGTCCGCTTCCGTGATCTCGGTGATATCGGTCTCATAAATAGTGTTGGGCATATGTACGGCTGTCTTGACGCTGCCGCCCTCGCCGACGTTCTCACGGATATAGTTGTCCGCGATGAACTCTTCGGGAACATCGGAGCTGAACGTGCCGCCTGTGACATGGAAGCGGTTGCGGCTGTCGGTTCTTACGATCGAGATGGCATCCACACCGGGCTCGGAGGTGAACTCGCCTCCCATGACATTCATCACGGAGCTGTCATCCTGCCCCCAGTAATTGGCCGCGCTGTCATAGACCAGAGCCGCACAGGGCACGACCACCCTTGAGTCGCCGACCTTTCCGGTCACGCCCGCAGCGCCGGTAGTGTTGATGACTACGCCGTCGCCGACATACACCGTGCCGCCGCGCTGGACAATGCCCGCGCCGCCCGTGATGTTAAATACAGCGTTTTTGACCGTGACCGTATCCTTGTTGGGCGCGTAGAGGCCGCAGGCAATGTAACCTGCGTCAATCCCGGCTTGAACCATCGAGCCGTTGAAAACGCCGCCGTTGATCGTGACGGTGTTTCCACCGTAACCCACGTTGCCGCCCAGCAGGATTACGGCGTTGCCTCCCGCGGTAAAGCTGCCGCCCTCTATCGTGATGCTGCCGTCCTTGCCGGTCCAGCTGAAGACCGCGGCATCGTTGGGCGCGTTGATCTCTACATCGGCTTTAATTGTGAGCTTCGGGTTCACGGCAGCTCTGCCGAATCCTACGCCGTCATAGCCCGCTTCAATCCGGCCGTTCTTGAGCGTCAGATCCGCATTGCTCATCACATAGATGGCATCCTTGCCCGATTCTGAGGTCAGTACATGCCCTCCGAGATTCAGGGCGACCTTCTTTCCTTCAGGTATCTCGACCGCCTGCGATACAGTGACGTCCTTGAGCAGGACGATCTCATCGCCGTCTTGGGCAGCCTGCAGCGCGGCCGACAGGGATTCATAACCTGTGCCGCCGATCCGTGCTATATCTGAATCAGACTGGCTGCCGCTGCCTGAAGCGCCGCTACCGGACTGGCCGCTGCCTGAAGAGCCGCTTCCCGACTGGCCGCTGCCGCTGCCTGAAGAACCGCTTCCCGACTGACCGCTGCCGCTGCCCGAAGCGCCGCTACCGGACTGGCCGCTGCCTGAAGAACCGCTTCCCGACTGGCCGCTGCCGCCTGAGCCTCCGACAAGATTTCGAAAATATCCCAGCTGCGCCAGCGTCTTGTCTCCGGACGCGGCTTCCGTCACGCTGTAGGCAAACTCAACGTTTTCGGCGTTGAACCGAGGCTGTACGCCGAAGTCCACGCTCCAGCGGGTGCCTGTGCTGTCCGCCGCATGCGCGGCAGATCCATCTGATAATCTGTCAGCCGTACCTGAGTTATTGGGAAATGTCACTCTGTCGGTCACATTTCCCGCGGTACGATCAAGGTAAAAATCAAGCTGCTCAGGGCGCTTGCCGTCCTGATTGTTGTTGTCTTCCCAGTATTTATCGGCGTATAGATGTACCACGGGGAGAGTGTTGGTGACGGTGATGCCGGTCATGTAATCCGACGGGTCATCGTTGAAATGTGTTTCAGCCTGTGACTCTACGTAGCCGTACCTGCTGTGTACCGGGACGGCCGCGCTTTCATCATGAACGCTTTCCGTGACGGTGAAGCTCAAAGCCGCGCCGTCTTTGCCGTAGATCGGCAGACCGCTGAACGTTACCTTAGAAGACGTATCGCCCGCGGCAAGGGTCTTCGTCTTATTGTAGCTATAGCTGAACGATGCCGACCCCGTGCCTGTCAGCGTGAAGTCAATGTCATAGTGAAGGCCAGGACCGTAACCGTTGTCCTCCCAGACCTTCGTGACCTCGATATCGCGTTTTTTAAGCTTGTTCTTCACAGTGACGGTCTGGTCGGACTCACCGATTCCGGGATCTGCGCTCCGAAGAGTCGTATGGGAGGATTCCAGATCGCCCTCTGTGTCATCCGCCGACTCAACGCCGTAGATATATGGGTTCTTAACGGAACTGTCATTCCCTCCGGCAAAAGGATCCGTTTCTTTGATGTAATATTCGACCGCGCAGGCTTTGCCGTTCCAGCGCCCGGTGCCGCATACATTGAGGTTGACCGGGAGATTTCTGAAAGTGACCGCGTTCTCCCACCCGGAATCATCGGTGGGGTCGGCGGGGGTGATGGTTTTCTTGAAGTACCGGACTTCATTCTCCTTGCAGGTGTCGGGGTACTTCGCGAGCAGGGCTGTCGCGCCGCTGACAGGACCGTCATACGTGCCGGCCTCCACTATCTCCACAGTACAGACTCCCTCCGCTTCAGCCTGTTTTGCCGCGGTGATTTCCGCCCCTGTCGTAAGCGCGGTATGCTCAGACGTATTGGGATCTACCGCCACATACTGATAGGTTGTATACTTACACCACAGCTCATACTCAATGCTCTCGGGACGGAACCTCTTTTCTTCCTCGGTCAGCTCGTTGAGCCAGTCCTTGTCCACCGTGAGGGACTTTACTATCTGATTATGGGTATTCGTAAAGGTCTTCTCTTCCCATTTTACCGGATCAGTATCAGGACCATCGATATGATTCCATGACTGCTGATACAGCGGAGTGTCGCCCTCACGCATTTCGTAGTAATAAGGGTCTCCGTCGGGCGCATGTGCGGGATAATCATGCCACTCGTATTTCCAGTCGTTTTCCTCGTTCAGTATGCCTGGATATTCACGTCTGTCAGTGCTTTGCTGAGTCCCTTTAATCTGAACCAGATACACAGTAAGCTGTTCCGGTCGTTTCCCATCCAGATTGCCTTTGTCGTTCCAGTTCTTTTCCGCCTTATAAATCTGCGAGTGTTCATACTTAATGATAGTGTTCGTTATCTGAGTCAGCATAGGGTCGGACAAGTCATCGTATTCAACATAATACTCCAGCGAAGCTGTCGAATGTTTAGAATGGTAGGTGGTGTCCTCACTGACAGCGCTTGTCCCGAATTTCAGCTCTTTGACACGGTAATGATACATCACTCCGGCTTCGTTATAGACAGGCAGATTGTCAAATACGCCGGTCTGAGTGTCCGCTGAAGCTGCGAAAGCCTGGACGGCTTCTGTATCGGTTGTATCGGCTTTTACCGCATGCCAGGTGTCCACGCCGCTGGACGAATCAGGCGCGGATGAGGCAAGGCTGACAGGCTTCCAGTTTGATTCCGTATCGTCCTCTGTCTCAAGCTTACGCTCCAGCTGCACCGTGATAGCCTTTCTGGTATTGTAGAGGTTGTGTTCATCGTACCAGACCTTTTCAAAGCCGTATGAGGTGGTTTTCAGGGTGTTTTCAATTCCTTGATCGCGGTGGGCGGTCTTAAACGCATCCTGACCCTCCTGGGCGACGATCAGATGCCTGCCCTGTACATCCTTTCCCGTTGACGACTCCCATACGCCATCCGTATATTCCCATTTGAACGCAAAGGTGTCACCCTGATCGCTGTAGTTCTCGTCACCGCTGCGTATGTACTCGTTGCCGGCAGCATCACACTCCACGAAACGGTAAATAAAGCCATACCATTCGCCGTTCTTGGAAGACGAACCGCCTATGCTTTCACCGATCGGCAGGTTATCGATGTATGCGGAATAATTTCCATTGCTGTCTTTAGTCACGGCAATGACATCATTGGTACCGATGCCCGTCACGGTTTCTTCTTGATTATAAGGAGATGGCACGCTTTGAACAGGATAGTTGTTATTGCTGCCGTTGTAATCTCCGATGTATTCCGAAAAAATGCCGTTGGTATAATAACGTCTCCTTTTCAGCTTAAAATACACCGTATCCGGCTGTAGCCCCCAGCCATTGTCCTGCGGCCAGGTCTTGGTCAACGTGATCGAACCATTGATCTGATCCTTCTTGTTTGTCAGCTTCAGGATGCGGTCGGCCGGAATAGCCGTGTAGCTGATGTCACTGTTCGCGTCATCGAGTGTATATCCGGTTTTTTTCTGATAGTCGGTCAGGGTTTCATCCAGCTTGAATTGAAGCCCGTCGACCAGTCCGCCGTTGAAATAATACTGCGGCAGCGGTACGGTCTTCGTCCAGCTGTCATCCCCGGTGCTGCCAGTCAAGGTTTCATCAACTGTGATTTCGATGTCAGCAGGAGAACCTCCTCCCGCATTCCCAGCATTCCCATCCGGAATCTTCTCATACACTGTGTATGACAGGCGGCCCGGCCTCATGCCGTCCGCATTGTCATTGTCATCCCACACCTTCTTCAGAGTGACGATCGACGCCGGGAAGTTATTGCGTACAGTAAAGGAAGGCGTCTCGCCGCCGGCAGTGTCCGCGGCCGTCAAAGAACCGCTTACGGAAGCCTCCGGCACGGCGCCGGTTACGTTATAGGTGTATTCAGCGGAATAATCCGTACCGTTCGTATTCTGGTACTGTGTCGTGACCAGATTCGAGGTCTGCCCCGAAATCTCGCCTCCGTTTTTCGTCTCCTTGACGCGGTACTGGTACTTGGATCCTTCGGGACTGTATTTTGGCAGGCCGCGGAATACATAGTAGTACTCGTTGTTCGCCTCATCCAGCGTGAACGCGATCCCGCTGCCGCCGGAAGCCTCGCCGCTCAAGGTGTCATACCGCGTCCAGCCTGTTTCGGTGTCCGTCTCATCGGCAGGCTCTGTCCTTCGGTACAGCTCAAACTCCAGCTTCTTCAGGTACTCATCATCGAAGAACTGGCAGAAATGCGCGCTGTTAAGCTCGGTAATTGATGAATTATCCTTCGCGCCGAAGCGCTTGTTCAGGCGCATTTCCACAGTGTCCAGAACATTTTTCAGCTGATACTGGACGACCTTGTCGTCGGCGGCAATCCTCTTTGACTGAGGCAGGACGGGGATATATCCGGTCCTGCTGCTCTCGCTTATCTTGTAATCGTAACGCACCGCGTCGCGCGCGTAGATAGCCAATCCTTCGATATGCACGGAGTTGCCGTTGGGATTCACCGTCACGGTAACGGTATGGTAGTCCAGGGTGACTTGCGCAATGTATGCCTGCTTCTCTTCGGACCAGGTGAAGGAGCCGATATCCCCCGCTGTGAGCGGGCTTCCATCAGCGGATTCGATCTGCGGGACCTGCCCGCCCTCATAGCTGTCCTTAGTCTTCACGATAAAAAGGTTCTGCTCGGCAATCTTCCGCGTCCTGCGGCTGACCATGAAGGTATAGCCGCTGACATGGGCGAACTCACCCGCGTTGTTCTGGTTATGCTCTTCCTGATTGTCCCAGGACTTGTCTATCTCCAGCTTTCCGTTGAAATTCGCTTTCTGCGGGTCATAGGTATTGGTTATCTCTTTATTGTATTGCTCATAGACATCAGCCGTATCGGGGTTTTTCGTCTCATGGTTCAAGGTTGAGGTGTACACAAAACCAAGACCCTCGTCATTTTCCTGTGACAATGTCACGGGGACGTCCTCGGAGTCGTAGTTGGAAAGTACCTCGCTGAGCGAGTAAATAAAATCTGTCCCATTCGGCGCGTACTGCCTCAGGTTCTCTTTCACGCCAAATGTATAAGTCCAGTTGGCTTCCGCTGTCAGCCTGGCCTCATAGGTGTTGAAGGTGATCTCAGCCGGCTCCCCGTTCGGGTTCTTTCCCATAAATGACTGCCTGAGAACCACCTTGATATCCGGGTAGACGGCGTTTTCGCCCTTGAAGTTCCAGTTTTTATGGACAGTGTACTTGACAGGGTTGCCGCCGTGGTAATCGTTGATGATCTTCTGGTTGCTGATGCGGAACGCGTAGCCGTTTATGGCCACCTCGTCCAGCACATATTTGATAAGATAGCCCTCCCCATCGTATTTTGGCAGAATAATGTTATTGTCGCCGTCAGTCTTCACGGTGCCGTCCGCATTGTGCACGGCATAGCTGCCGTCAACGAGATAGTTGTTGGCGATGTTGGTTCCCGCAGCGGAATTATACAGGAAGGCAAATGTTTTCTGGCCGTTGAATATATCGGTCCTGGCGATCTCCTTGGAGGCATCCGGCTCATATTCCGTGTCGCTGCCGTCCTTCAGCTTACCGACGTAGAGCTTGACTGTCGCGACAGGGTAGTTCTCCGGTGTGACCTTTGACGAGACATTCTGCCAGAGCTTGTCTCCCTTTATCACGACCTCGTCGTGCAGGTAGTTGTGGACTACGCCGCCGTTGTACGCCGCATCGGTTCTGTTCCTAAGCCCCTCTTCTACATCATCGTACTGGTTGTTGTATACCGTCCTATATTTATCGACCGGCTTTTCCTTGATGTAGTAGGTGTAGTCATAGCCAAATTCGTCATACTTGTCAAGGGAGGCAAAGTGGTATGTCCAGTAATTTATGGTATCTGAATCATTCTTTATCCAGAGGTACTCGTTGCCGAGCTTCTCCTCCGTCGCGTTCGGGGCGCTGCTTATGCGGTAGAAATCGATGTACAGGTCGGAGCGGGTGTAATATTTCCCGGAGTTGTCATGCCACATTTTATGGGCGGTAAACTCAGTCGAATCCACGTACTGATTGGTCAGGATAACCTGCAGAAGGTCATCGGTGTGCGAAACATCGCCGTACAAGGTCGTGTCCTGGGTTATATTGACCAGGCATTTCTTTCCGTTGAAAATACACCTGCCGTTTGTGACGCTGATGTCATTCCCATAGGTATCCTTGAGTTCGACCTCCTCGACCTTGTAATCGATGATCTTGCCGTCGCCGGCGTACTTCGGCAGGTTCAGGATATAGTAATCCTCGATGATGTGGTTGTTTTCATAGACCTGCTTCCTCGTCGGGATCTCGTAATCCTTGAACTCATTGCCGTTTCCCGACACCCTGATCTTGATCTTATCGACTATCTGCAGATCGTCTCCGATCCTCCAGTCGAGGTGGATCTTGAGGCTGACGACGCCTATCCTGGTATTCCGGAAAACCAGCTCTCCATCCATTCCATTCATGGACGAGTTAGGATTCCAGATCTGCTGGACGGCATAGTAATGCTGATCGTTTTTGTAGATACCGACCAGGTCGTTGAAGGCTACGTGGTTGTCCTCCTGAACATAATTTACGTCGTTGGTGTCCGTCGATACATAGTATTTGCTCGACAGCAGCTGATAAATCCACTGCGCGTCACCATGAAGCTCGGATCCTCCGGCCTCCGCAGCCGCTTTAATATCATCTATCGTCCAGTAATCGCCGGTGCTCGTGTTATCCATGTGTTCGGAAAAAAGGCTTGGGATATGGACATTCGGAGCTTTCGCATAGTCCGTATGCGCGTTAAAAAAGGTCTGCCATGCAGTCCCTTCGGAAACAACCTTTGACTGGTCCTGAGAGAAAACGCCTGTGTTGTGGACCGTGCTTCCAGGATTGTCAGGATCTTCCGAAATCCAGTCGCCCTTGGCACGGATAGTGATCGGCTCCCGGAATTCCAGCTCGCCGTCGTCGATCCACTCCTTGCGGATGCCGATGTAGCGTGGGTCGCCCTCTCCGGTCGGAATATTGTTGACAGTATAGATGTACATCGGGATGCCGTCGGTGTCGACTGCCCTCTCCAGCTGATAAGTGGAATAATAGTCCGGACGGTTTGCTCCGATCTCAGTGACAGTGTACTCATACTCGTGTCCCAGGTCGTCAAAGTGCCCGTCAGCAATCGTGACAGTCTCTGTCCAGTTTTCATCGCTGCCGATGACATGGAGCGATCCGAGAGCCACATTCCCCGTACCAATGGACGGGATCGACCGGTAAATCTGAAATTTAACATCATCGTGGGCTTTAGGTTCCGGATCATGCCAGACCTTGACCATCTTTATCTTGATGTCGCCTATGAGCGTATATGTAAAATCAAACTCGTGCGTATCCGTCTTTCCGGTGTCCGGGTCTTGCGGCTGGCTGACCGCCACAATATATTTATCCTGGCCTATCTTTATCTGCTCATTCCCATCCTCGAGCGAAAGCGCGGGGCTGTAGGTATGGGTGATGGCATCAGGACCGTTGTTCTGATCGCGCCTGGACACAGATTTCTGTACTACGCGGTATTCATACCGGTTGCCGTTGTCGTCAAAATTGGGAACCTCAGGAAAATAATCCTTGATCTCCATGGCTTCGGCCTTAAAATCGTCTATAGTGAGCATAGACGCGGAGACCATGACCGGTTTTCCGTCCGAGTCATATACAGGCTGCCCATTTCGGCCGATCTGCTGCGCCTCTCCGTTATCATCTCCGGGAACCGCTGTCCAGGCATCGTTTGAACCGGCCATCCTTCTTTGCAGCTCAAATACTGCCGAAGCGTCGCCGCCCTGACGGGCCGCCGCGATCCATTTTAGATCAACGGAATAGATGCTCTTGGCTCCGAGCTTGTTGTAGACCGTCTCGCCATCCAAAAGATAGTTCTGCGGGTCATGGATGTCCTTGTAGTATTTTTCATACTCGGTGCCCTCGTCCTTATCGCCGACCAGGATGTTTTCCTTGGCATAGTAAATATATCTGCGGCCCTTGTTGTCATATTTGTCCTGAAGCTCGGACATCCGGAAATTAAACGAATCCTGGGTGCCGGGTATAGAGATCGTCTCCACCTGCGCGGAGCTTTCGATATCCGATGCGTTCCCGGTATCTACATAGCGCCAGACCACGATCCGGGCCGCCTCCTGCGTCGCGGCTTTCCTGTCCTCGCAGGCGCCCAGGTCGCGCCACTCGACAGTTCCTGAAAAATCCCTCTTGCCATACAGCAGCATGGAAAGGGTGCCGCCCTCGAAGACCCTGTCGGTGACAGCGGAATGGACGCCGGGGTTGGCGGCCAAAGAGATATAGCTGTCATCCGAGCCATCTCCCTCCACCAAAGGCAGAGAATCAGGGTTGTTCTGGCTGATCTCATAGACCTTGGCCGTGCTGTTATCGGAGATGTCCACAAGACCATTGATCTTCACCGTCCACTTGCTGATTCCGGCTTCGGACGTGTCTGTGAGCTCTATTTGATCTGCCGTAAACGGAATCGTCACGCCGTTCTCGTCCTTGAGCGTGAAGTTGGCGATCAGGTAGTCCTTGAAATCATCGCTGTCAACGGTTCCTTTGGCTTCAGGCTTCTCAGCGTCGAGCCACACGATGTCAAAGTCCATCGCAGTGAGTCCGATGCTCGTGATCTGATAGTTGCCGCTGGCAGGATCCTGAGACAGTGTCCCGCCTGCGGACGGAGTGTGTGTGTGGAAAGCATCGTCCGGGATGCTGCTCGTGACGACATAGTTGACGTCGATGCCGCCTGAGCCGTACATGGCCGGTACTTTCTCCGGCAGATAATAGCTGTAATAATAAGCGTTACTGTGCTCGGCTTCCAGCTCAAAATAGACCGCCTGTCCGACGTAATCGCTCAGATTAAAGTAGGGAGCGATGTTCGGGGAAGCAGAAGCCGTGACCGTAAACTGGCCCATGAGTTCAGAATCGGGTTTCATGGCGACGGTGCCTGTCTCAAAGGTATCTCTGTTCACACCGCGGTCACGCCATGTACGCTCGACCACGATGGGAGAGAGCTTGGTAGTGGTGTAATTGGCGATGACCTCCCTGTCATCATGATCGTCCGCCAGATGCCAGAGACCCCCCTCTTTGATATAAGCAATACGGGAGCCGTACCATCCCTGCGCCGTCCGTTGGTCATCAGTAGGATATTCAAGATATGCGTTTCTGCGGACAACGTCTCCGTTGTTGTCTGTCAGGGCGGTCGGGACAGTGTTTCTCTCGCCGTCAAAGTCTATCCGCATCACGGTAACTCCGTGCGAATCCAGATAATCCATGAACTCATCATTTGTTTTAAAATCAACGCCCTTGCCCTTCGGCAGCGTGATGATTCCGTCCCTGTCGATATAATAGTCTTCGATATCGTAGGCCTGGTTCAGGGTGATCTCTATCAGGCCATCAGGCGTGCTGCTGAAAAAACGAACGCGGAAAACGACATCTGCCTCGGCGGCGTCCGTCAGGACATTGTTGTAAACTCCAATGCCGGGGGAGCCGGCAGAGTGGTTGACCCTGTCTTCCGATAATACCGTCACAAGCTTCGTATTTGACAATAAAAGCAGCAACACAAAAACAAGAGCAGCTGTCAGACCCTTAAGGGCTTTATAGCTTCCCATAGGCTTATCTCTTCTAGGCTTATCTCTTCTAGGCTTATCTCTTCTCATAGTCTTATTATTTCTCATAAGCTCATCACCATTCCGAACTGCTGTCCTTTGATCGCCACAACAGGCTGTAGGCTACAGGCCGCTGTTTCTTGACTGCATCATTGACTGCTGCTTCGTCTTTTCAGGTACTATTTTTCTTCTTGATCGTCTACTTCCGGACTTTCTTCTCTCAGGTTCTCCGTCAGCCTGTCACAAAGCGGCCCTGCCGCGATGAAGAGGGCGAACGAGCCGATCACAACGATCCTGCCCCTGACGGTCCTCGCGTACAACAGTACTTTGCCGACAGACGGTATACAGAATATGACCTTGCCGATAAAATTTTGCTCGGTTACCTTGTCGCCAGTATCCTCGGTGTTATTGGCATCGCCTTTTGTCACCACGCCATCCACGTCAACACGCACCGCCCGGTGAGTGACCAACAGGCTGCCCATACGGAAGGCTATGACATCGCCTGCGCTGACTTCGGCAAAAGATGAGCGTGAATTGACCAGGCAGATACTACCCTGCGGAATCGCCGGCTCCATCGAACCTGTAAGAACCACATATGGGCGGATGCCGAAGAGCAGCAGTGCCAGAACCGCCGCAGCGGACACCACAAGAAGGGCAGCTACGACCTCATAGACGACGATAAATATTTTTCCCACAAGCCTCATCGGATGACCCCCACAAGCACGCCTCGCGCGTTCTCAAACTCGTAGGTACAAGTCGAGAGCACCAACAGCCGCAGACTGTCGCAGGATTTTAATTCCTCAGCTGTCAGCTCCCTGGTATATCCTGCCTGATCAAATATGAAGTCGATATAGGAGTCGCAGTCCGCCTTTTCTTGCGGCACTGTATCATAAACCTTTGAAGTGCTGAAGGTAGTCAGATACGCAAAAAAAAGGACATCGTGGACTCCGTCCTCCGCAAGCAGCACACCCGACGGCCGCGCCTCCATAAATCCACTGTCCTTGTATAATGCGATATCTCCGAACATTTCCTGATCGATATGATGCGCGTATACAATGGAATTGAAACCACCGAAGCTGCTGTCACAACGGGCATCCATGAACGGACAGCCTACGTCGCTGTGCTGTCGATCGAAACCGGTCGTCAAATATAATTCATTGTCCTTTGCCTGTACTATCGGATAGTCAACCGTCGTTCCCGGGATAGTCAGCCAGCCGACGGCTTCCGGGTTAAATTCCTTCAGCTTCGCAAGCGAGGCGGACCACCCTCCGGCCAAAGCCTTCCTCGTATCTCCTGCACCGTCTTCAGGATTCGGAGCCGAGGATAACCCGTCCGGCTGATCCAGATTCGGTTTTAACTGCCGCAGCAGCTCCTTCTGCGACTCTATGGCATCGCGAAGCTGCTTGTTCGGCAGCCAGGCATCATGATAATATCTCCAGCCGCAGTAAACTCCCAGGACGGCCAGGAGACAGGTCAATGCGATCAACACTGTTTTTTTCAAATGCTTTTCCTTTTCAGGTCTTCATACCGATGAACATTTGTCTTTATGATTACTTTTTTTATCTTTCTGCTTCTTTATGAGCACGAGCATGACGACGATCAGCACCGCAACGACAGCCATGCTGACAAGCCAGATGCGTCCATCTCGATAAAGGATGCCGGTCTTAGGCGGCTTATGCGTGTTGTTGTCCTTACTATCCGGCTGTCCTTCCGCCAGGGTTTCGGGCGGCTTATGCGTGTTGTCGTCGTCTAAATCTCCCTGTCCTTCGTAGTCCACCTCGGCACAGAAGATCCATTTGAATTCAATCTCGCCGTAGACATAGCCGTCTCCGTTCGGATCACGCAGGACATGGACACCGTCGACATCAATGAGACGCCATCCATAATCGATTGATTTGTCAATAACCATCTTATTGAACGTTATCTCGCATCTCAATACGTGGGAATCGCCGGGAGCGTAATAGCCGCAGTCGTAGTACTCGGTCAAATCGATGTTTCCCACGCCGTTCACATCGCCTACGTAAAATTCCTCGCCGTCGAGCAGGAAGCGGCAGGTACAGCCGTCCTCCAGGTCTATCTCTCCGTTTTTAAACAACGGCTCGACGCAAAAATAGATATGATAAGCTACATCCTCCCGCAGATTCATAAGCTGGATGTTTTTTGTGTAGGTCTCGCCGAGAGTCATCCCCTCGACACGGAAAAAGTACTCGCCTGTCTCAGAATTGACGGCTCTGCCCTCATCGTCTAGTGCGGCCAGCCGCTCCGGAAGCCCTTTCACCGCGCCATCGGGCAGGGGAGTCTCCGCGAATGCGGCCGAAACCGGGCATGACAGAACGACAAGAAGACAGGTCAACATGGTTATAACTATGCGCTTTATGTTCAGGTTGATCCGCCTCCTTTTATGGTTTACTACAATGAGCTATTCTGACTTGATGATCTTATGAATTTAGTAATTATTCAGCAGCACCTCTGGCCGCCCCCCAACGAGGAATGAGCAGCATCCAGAGTCTGGGGTACTGATTAGTTACTGAATTTATAATATGTCGACTTGTTAATTGTCTGGATTGGTCTTCGTAGGGATTGCTAATTGTATAGATTGCTTTTCGTCCGGATTGCTTTTCGTCCGGATTGCTTTTCGTCCGGATTGCTTTTCGTCCGGATTGCTATTCGTCTGGATTGCTTTTCATACGGATTGTTATTCGTCTGGATTGTTATTCGTCTGGATTGTTATTCGTCTGGATTGCTTTTCATACGGATTGTTATTCGTTTGGACTGTTAATC
This sequence comes from uncultured Lachnospiraceae bacterium, assembly GCA_902770965.1. Classification (GTDB taxonomy): domain Bacteria; phylum Bacillota; class Clostridia; order Lachnospirales; family Lachnospiraceae; genus RUG11623. Next base: position 22,057 of record CACXUY010000041.1, read on the forward strand.
GTAGACCGGGCAGATAAGATGATATGAATGAGTTCAATATGGCAATTACCCTTTGCCAAGGGGGCTGCATGGACGGTTATACGCCGTCCATACAGCCAGAATTCAAACGTCTTACATGGAGACTCGGAAAGATGAAAGCTTAAGAGCCACCATGAGTATCTAGACATGCACTTCTCTCAAGCCCCCTTTCGATCTATAAGAAGGCTCGTGAGAATGCATCAGATAAATTGACAGATACTATTCTCAAAGAGCAAGTAATGACGATATTGGGTTAGCTCCACGCAATCTTCTCAATCTCTGCAATAGCCTGAGCCGCTGCTGCCGCAGGGGAAGCACTGGAGATAGAACCACTGGATGGAGCAGCAGGGCTTGTTGCCCATATGCCTCCAGTTTCAACAGGAGTGGTCTTCTCGTTTCCGTTCTCGTCCACCGTGACCTGGACAGACTCAAGGAATACGTTAAGATCGAAGTCAAATGCGATAAAAGCTTTCTGTGTTACACTCGGATCAAGAGTCAATGAGTCAATAAGCTTCGCAGAAGAATCACCGGCTTCCAAGTCATCATTGTAATAGAAGGTGTGAATGTAATTTATGCCAGTTACATCGGTGGTTTTAATGTGTGTCCACTGCTGACTCTCTGTTCCAGTAGCAGTTGATTTTTTGATATTATCAAGCGTGACTTTGATGATTATATCATCGGTAGTTGTAGGATCGGCAGTACCTCCATTATAGGTTGCAGTGAGAACAGCTGGATCAGTGTCGGTCCCTTCATTATATGCCCAAGTCAGACCATTATTCTTCACAATCGTTTCACTCGCAGAATACAAGGTAATCATTGAGGGCTCCAACGTGTAGGTCAACGGCTCCGCCTGCGGTGCTGTTGAAGTGGCAGCTGTTACTGCGCCATCCGGAAGTACATAATCAGATTTCGTATCAGTATCGTCATAATTCAGTGCAAAGTAGTCCGTTCCATCGAAAACATATCCGGTGTACTCGAATGCATCTGCAGTATTGGATGATGAATTAAGATCGATCGTTCTGCGGAAGATATAAAGACCAGGAGTCTGAGGTACAAAAGTGTCCGAGTCGATTACACAGGGAGCACCGCCTTCAATAGTTTTGGAGATACCCGTTGATCCGGAAGGACCTACTACTGTGTCTTTAGGGACTGCCTCAGTGACATATCCATTAAAACCACTATCATAAACTCTCATGGTCATTTGCTGAGCGGTTTTATAGCTCCACTTAGCACTTGCAGGTGCATATACAAGGTAGCCGCCTGCCTGAACAGACTTCACTTCACTGTAATCGTTGTCGCCAACGGCAGAATTTGTGCCATTCAATGCGGGATTCGTTCTTTCAGTCGTGGAGAGAACCTTATAGTACTTTCCACTATTGTAATACTTAAAACCAAGTCCTTTCATAGTATCGCCGTCTTCTGTTACCGTGTAACCCAATCCGGCGGTTATAGATGCAGGCACTGCTGTTCCAGTCGAATCCTTTTTCATCACACTCATCTCGCCCTCAAGCCACATACGGACAAATGCATCCACATTGCCTGTGTTTACCGCGGAGACATCCTTGTTTACGGGCTGACCGGGAATCCAGTCTTCCGGCGGCTGGAAATCTTCGGCGATGGACACGCCATAATTGGCGCTGGCCGACAGTCTGTTGGTTACCTCGTCCTTCGATGTGAACCACGCAAAGGTGGATCCGGCCATGATAAGGGCACCTACAAGAAGTGCCGCGATCAGTACGCGCCTATCTCTGGCTGTTTTTTTCTTGTTCTTTTTCATAGATTATTCAGACCTTTCTTTTGATTATTCTGGCGGCTCGTCCAAATACGGCGCCATGTTTTTGGGTTTTTCTGTGTTTGCAGCTGCATATGCTTCGCCAGGTTTCTCTCCTCCATTTTCCTCCTCCGCAGGGGCAAAATAGACGCCCAGAAGCCTGAAGAAGACGAAGAGCAGGATGATCAGCGGCACGACATAAAACCACCGCAGCTGAATGAAACGTACAATATACCCGAGTACGGGTATTCCGAGCTTGACGACTCCGATAACCCGGTCTTCATCGATCAGGAATGAATCCTCGCTGTCGTTGGCATCACCCTTTGTTCGAAAACAAGTGACGCCGGTGCCATTGTAGTTATCATACTTTTCGAACACGCGGTGTGTAAGGTACGCTCCGCCGTCTGACGAAGGGTTGAATGTGATAACGTCGCCGACGTTTATCGCGCCGGCATTCGTGACCTTAACAATCACCATATCACCGACGCTGTAAGCGGGTTTCATCGAGGGAGTCAGAACCGTGTAATATCGGTATCCGAAAAGCGACTTGTCCTGACTGTTAGATGCCGCGAACATCAACGCGCCTGCTATGATCCCGGCAGCAAGCACATAAACAAAGACTGTCCTTATCATTCCGACGATGCGGTATCCTGTTTTTGCGCCTTCTGTCTGCTCTTGCGGCTCGGTTATTCCCACGATTGAAGCGGTTCTTTCCACGATTCAGCAACACTCCTTTCTTTTGCGTATTCCCCCGAATTGGCCGGATGGATGTACACATCCTTGAACCGACCTCATTCTTCCTGCCACACAAATCATCAGACAATCATAAAGCATCACTCTTCCTTTCCCAGTAGAGCAAACCTATTCAAATAATCACGCAAATAAGCTATATTTGCGCAGTATGTTATCTGAATATCACGGCACGATTGAAATTAACGAGATGTTCGAAGCCAAAAAGGCGGATCCGATAAAATGAAGCAAAAAAGCTTATACAGCATGGGTGGATGGACAGTATTCAGAAACGGTCATTACAATTTGTCTGAAAAATAATCGTCATAAATCAAGTTTGAATAAAGATATTCTGGACTCAAAAAAATGAAATGTTCGCAATCTGATATTGTGCAGCTTTGAACCATAATGCTGCCATAAAACAATCTTGTATACTATATTCTAGTATTATGTTTGTACATTGTCAATCAAAAATAGGATGTAATCAGGCTCACTATCCAATGAAAAACTACGAAATGCAATATGATACCACGAAAATATTTGCTTGAAAAAACAGGGTGACTATTCGTCACCCCGGACTCGGGATGCTGCGCATCCCTTGTTGTCGAGCGGCCAAAGGCACTGCACGGACATGTTCATAGAAAAAGGAATCCTCTTCCGTCATGCGAAAAAGGATGCCGCTATGCTATTAAGCCATGATTATAAACTATAATATCATTCTAGTCACAGCGTAAATCGGAAATGACCTAATGTGAATAAACCGCCAGACATAGAGCGTGGAAGCCCTCTGTCTGGCGGTGATGATTACTTAATGATATTTTGGATATCGTTCATGATACAGTGGGACCATTCAAAATAATGGCAGATTCGTTCATTATAATGTCAGATTCGTCCATTATAATGGCAAGTCCGTTCATTATAATGAATACGATGGATATGACAGGGTTCTTTGTTGGCTATCACATATATTGTTTGTCTCAGGAAATGATACCGCCAGTCGTTAATTCTGCGTCAGCTCTAACTGCCTAAGTTCCTCAGGTGATACTTCAAGGATATCCAGTATTTCATCCCTCGTATAGTTTGTCTTCTTCAACATGTTGTCTATGGAACGGCGGAGCACTCGAATAGTTGCCCTATGATCGCCTTTGCGTTCACCTCGGCGTTCACCTCTTAGTTCGCCAATCTTCTCCCCCTCATCCTTCGCTCTTTTCCAAATATTATCAATGAACTGAGACCGCATAGTCACAACCTCGGCGTTCACCTCGACGTTCGCCAATCTTCTCCCCCTCATCCTTCGCTCTTTTCCAAATATTATCAATGAACTGAGACCGCATAGTCACAACCCCCTTACCTTCCTGAGTCCAAGCCTTGTCCTTAGTCAACATTGCCATTTCCTTATAGCGATCATCTCCAGATACGGCTGTAAGCATATCGAACGTGACTCGACTCCTTTTTGGAATCTGATCCCGGCAAGCGGCGCCATCATTAGCCCATCACCCTCAGCGGCATGTATCTGCTGACTGCCGTCATGTTCTCCAGCCCAATCAGAACCAGCTTCACCATAGACCTTCGCCAATATTTTGATACATCCCGTTCCTGGAAGCAAAGCCTGCCTTAAGTCTTATAATTAATGAATACGATGGATATGGCAGGGTTCTTTGTGGTCTATCAAATATACTGCTTTGTCTCAGGAACTGATACCG
>CACXUY010000042.1 GCA_902770965.1 uncultured Lachnospiraceae bacterium
TTATTACCTAGCGGTCTTGAAGTGATGGATGCTTGGGGATTTGAATATAAAGCCAACTTCATCTGGGAAAAAGTGCGAAAGGACGGGCAGCCTGATGGCTGAGGGGTCGGATTTTATTTCCGAAATGTCACTTTGATTGGCTGAAAAAGATTTTAGTTGATTGGCTGAAAAGATTTTAGTTTGACTTTTTTACTCTACCGTTTATAATTAAAGAGACTGTTTTTTTCATAGATTCTATATCTAGGAGGATAAAATTCATGGCAAGAAAAATGAAAACTATGGACGGCAACAATGCTGCTTCCCATGTTTCCTACGCTTTCACAGACGTAGCTGCCATCTACCCCATCACCCCTTCTTCGGTCATGGCCGAGGTCGCTGATGATTGGGCAACCGAGGGCAGGAAGAACATTTTCGGACAGGAAGTCAAGATCATTGAGATGCAGTCCGAGGCAGGCGCGGCAGGTGCCGTACACGGCTCTCTCGCAGCCGGCGCTCTTACCACGACCTTCACTGCATCACAGGGACTCCTTCTTATGATCCCCAACATGTACAAGATCGCCGGTGAGCAGCTTCCCGGAGTAATTGATGTTTCCGCACGTGCCATTGCTTCCCATGCCCTTAGCATCTTCGGAGATCATTCCGATGTCTATGCCTGCCGTCAGACAGGTTTCGCGATGCTCGCCAGCTCCAGCGTACAGGAAGTCATGGATCTGACCGCAGTCGCGCACTGCGCCACCATCAAGGGCAAGGTTCCCGTACTGAACTTCTTCGACGGTTTCCGCACCTCTCACGAGCTGCAGAAGATCGAAGTCTGGGATTATGACCAGCTGAACGAACTGGTTGACCATGACGCTATCGATGAGTTCCGCGCCAACGCCCTGAACCCTAACCATCCCGAGGAGAGAGGCTCCGCGCAGAACCCTGATATCTTCTTCCAGGCACGCGAAGCCTGCAACAGCACCTATGACGCGTTCCCCGCAGTCGTCGAGGAATACATGGACAAGGTCAACGCCATGATCGGCACCAGCTACAAGCTGTTCAACTATTACGGCGATCCGGCCGCGGAGCATGTAATTGTAGCCATGGGTTCTGTCAACCAGACCATCGAGGAAGCCATTGATTACCTCACCGCCAAGGGCTGCAAGGTCGGCGTCATCGAAGTCCATCTGTATCGTCCTTTCAGCGTACAGCGCTTCATCGAAGCCATCCCTGAGACTGTCAAGGTCATCAGCGTCCTTGACCGCACGAAGGAGCCCGGCTCCGTCGGCGAGCCTCTGTATCTTGACGTCGTCGCCGCTCTTAAGGATTCCAAGTTCAAGGATATCCCGATCCAGACCGGCCGCTATGGCCTTGGTTCTAAGGACACTACCCCCGGACAGATCATCGCAGTCTTCAACAACACCGAGAAGAAGGTCTTCACGATCGGCATCGAGGATGATGTCACCAACCTTTCACTGAAGGTCGGCGAGGATCCCGTCACCACTCCTGAAGGCACCATCAGCTGCAAGTTCTGGGGCCTTGGCGCGGACGGCACCGTCGGCGCTAACAAGAACTCCATCAAGATCATCGGCGATAACACCGATATGTATGCTCAGGCATACTTTGAGTATGATTCCAAGAAGTCCGGCGGACTTACGATCTCCCATCTGCGCTTCGGCAAGGATCCTATCAAGTCCACCTACTTCATTTCCAAGTCAAACTTCTCCGCATGTCATAACCCTGCGTACATCCGCAAGTATGACATGGTTCAGGAGGTTGTTGACGGCGGAAGCTTCCTGCTGAACTGCGGCTGGGATCTTGAAGGACTGGAGAAGAACCTTCCCGGTCAGGTCAAGGCCTATATCGCGAAGCACAACATCAACTTCTACACTATCGACGCTGTTAAGCTCGGCAAGGAGATCGGCCTTGGCAAGAGGATCAACACAATCCTTCAGTCCGCGTTCTTCTGCATCTCCAAGGTTCTGCCCGTGGACGATGCCATCAAGTACATGAAGGACGCCGCCACTAAGTCCTATGCTGCCAAGGGCGACAACATCGTCAAGATGAATCACGACGCTATCGATGCCGGCGCGAAGAACTTCGTCAAGGTCGAGGTTCCCGCAAGCTGGGCTGACTGCGAAGCCGAGAATCTTCGCGAGGCAGTCTGCGGCGACCGTCAGGATGCGGTTGATTTCGTCAACACCATCCAGTCCGCCATCAATGCTCATGATGGTCACAACCTGCCCGTTTCCGCTTTCACGAAGTACGCAGCAGGCCAGACCCCTGCCGGCACCTCCGCATTTGAGAAGCGCGGTGTCGCTATCGATATTCCTCAGTGGAATCCTGACAACTGCATCCAGTGCAACTTCTGCTCTTATGTGTGTCCTCACGCAGTCATCCGCCCTGTGGCTCTGACCGCTGACGAGGCCGCGAAGCTGCCCGAGGGCGCCAAGACCGCCCCTATGACCGGCTTCAAGGATCTGCAGTTTGTTATGACAGTATCTGCCATGGACTGCATGGGCTGCGGCTCCTGCGCCAATGTCTGCCCCGGAAAGAAGGGCAACAAGGCTCTTACCATGGTTCCGTTGGAAGATGCAGGCGTCGCACAGGAAGTCTTCGATTATGCCACGAAGCTTGATGAGAAGCCTGAGATCTTCGAGAAATTCAAGCCCACCACTGTCAAGGGCAGCCAGTTCAAGCAGCCCCTGCTTGAGTTCTCCGGCGCATGCGGCGGCTGCGGCGAGACTCCTTATGCCAAGCTGATGACCCAGCTGTTCGGCGACCGCGCCATGATCGCGAACGCCACCGGCTGCTCCTCCATCTGGGGCAACTCCTCGCCGTCCACCCCTTACACCGTCAACAAGAAGGGCCAGGGTCCCGCATGGGCCAACTCCCTCTTTGAAGACAACGCCGAGTTCGGTCTTGGTATGGAGCTGGCTCTGAGCACAGTCCGCGAAGGCCTGAAGAAGAAGCTCGAGGCTCTTGACGCAAAGGCTGAGAACGCGGATGTCAAGGCAGCTATCAAGGATTACTTCGACACCTACACTGTCGGTTCTGAGAACGGCGCTGCCACCGAGAAGCTCATCGCTGCCCTTGAGGCTTGCGGCTGCGATGATGCCAAGGCTATCCTGAAGCAGAAAGACTTCCTCGCCAAGAAGTCACAGTGGATCCTCGGCGGCGACGGCTGGGCCTATGATATCGGCTTCGGCGGTCTGGATCATGTCCTGGCTTCCGGACGCGACGTCAACATCCTGGTCTTTGATACCGAAGTTTACTCCAACACCGGCGGTCAGGCATCCAAGGCTTCCAACGTCGGACAGGTCGCGTTCTTCGCTGCCGGCGGCAAGGAGATCAAGCAGAAGGATCTCGCTGCTATCGCCATGAGCTACGGCTATGTCTACGTTGCTCAGGTCGCCATGGGCGCTGATTACAACCAGACCATCAAGGCTCTGGTCGAGGCCGAGAGCTACAACGGACCTTCGATTGTCATCTGCTACGCGCCTTGCATCACTCAGGGCATCAAGGCAGGTATGGCCAAGGCCATGACCGAAGAGAAGCTGGCTGTCGAGACCGGTTACTGGCACAACTTCCGCTTCGATCCTCGTCTTGCGGAAGAGGGCAAGAATCCGTTCCAGCTGGATTCCAAGGCTCCGAGCGGCGATTATCAGGCATTCCTGAAGGGCGAAGTCCGTTACGCTTCCCTGATGAAGCAGAACGCGGAGAAGGCTGAGAGGCTGTTCGCAAAGAACGAAGCCTATGCCAAGGAGAAATATGCTCACCTGGCCAAGCTTGCCGGAAGAGAGTAATTTCTATAGCTATATTATGTGATTACGCGCCCCGGCAGGATTTCTTGTCGGGGCGCTTTCTATGATTTGCGATTATTCAGCCCCACAACGAAGGATGCTCGGCATCCTGAGTCTGGTTGCTGAGCAGTTGCTATGATTTATGGCATTTGGGAGGTTTTGGATTGTACGAACTGATACAGCTTACGGACAGGACATATTACATTAAGACGCCTACGAATGTGGGAGTGATACGCACTTCGCCAAATGAAGTATGTCTGATCGACAGCGGTCGAAATGAAGACGAAGCCCGCCTGACTTATGAGCGGATCAGGGAGAAGGACTGGAAGGTAGCCGCCATCTATAACACGCACTCCCACGCCGACCATATCGGCGGCAGCCATTATATCCAGCAGGTCACCGGCTGCAAAGTATATTTGACGCCCACGGAGATCGATCTCGCGCTGCATCCTTGTCTGGAACCGTCTCTGCTTTATGGCGCATATCCGCCAAGAGACCTTCGCAACTGGTATATAATGGCGGATAAATGTGACTTAGATTATCTCACAGATGACCGTCTGCCGCCGGGACTGACCATGTTCCGACTCCCCGGACATGTTTTTCACATGGTAGGCTTCCGCACGGAAGATGGAGTGGTATTCCTTGCAGACGCTATAATGGGACAGAAGACGCTCGAACGCCATCCTATCACCTTCCTCTATGATACGGGGTCATACCTGGAGACTCTTCGCATGATCAAGAAAATGGATGGAGACATATATGTTCCTTCACATGCGGAAGCACTCAAGGACATAGCTACTCTTGCGCAGTTGAACATCGACAAGCTCAAGGAAGTCGCTGACCGTATAGTTGAATTCTGTGAAGAGCCGTTGACGTTTGAGGAGATACTGCAGAAGCTGGTGCTTTTCTACCATCTGAGGCTTAACTTCTTGCAGTACGCGATTATTGGCAGCACCGTGAGATCATATCTTGCGTGGCTGAAGGATATCGGCAGACTTGAAGTGGATTATGAGGATGGAAGGATGCAGTGGAAGGCTTTGTGAATAGTTGAGGGAAGATCATAACGTCACAGATAAAAGCCAGAGACAGAAACTTATAGTACAGGAAGCGGAAAACAAGAAATGTAAAACAAGAGGCGGAAAGCAAGAAACGGAAAACAAGAAATGGAAACAAGAAACGGAAAACAAGAAATGGAAACAAGAAACGGAAACAAGAAACGGAAAACGAGAGGCGGAAAATGAAAAGACCGCGGGATCAAGATCCGCGGTCTTTTCAAAGGAGCAATCACATAATGTGTGGGGCTGAGAGCAGATGACGGGAATCGAACCCGCCTCCTCAGCTTGGGAAGCTGATGTTCTACCGATGAACTACATCTGCGAGATGATGCCCAAGCTTATGCACGTACCTCATTATAAGCCGTAACGACCTATTTATTATCCTCTATTTATAACAATTTGTCAAGCTGTTTATTGCTCTGAAGTATTTATTCAGCGCCGAGGGCTGCGCGGCATTCCGAGTCCGGGGTGATGAATATTTACGATCTGGATATCTTAAGGAGATGCGAATATGATCAAGGTTGCGCTTTATGATGCTAAGGATTATGACAAGCCGTCTTTCGAGCATTACGGCGGTCTGCACGATGTGCGGTTTATGTTTCTTGAGACAAAATTAAACGAAGATACTGTAGCTCTCGCGAAAGGCTGCGATGCTGTATGTGTATTTGTCAATGACAGCGTGAACAAAGCTGTTATTGACAAGCTGTATGAATACGGCGTTAAGCTCATCGCGCTGCGCTCCGCGGGCTATAATAATGTCGATGTCAAGGCGGCTTTCGGGAAGATACATGTGGTTCATGTTCCGGCTTATTCTCCATATGCTGTGGCGGAGCATGCCATGGCGCTGCTGCTCACCTCTGTGCGCCGTATTCATAAAGCATACAACCGCACCAGAGAATTCAATTTTTCCCTCAACGGCTTGACTGGGTTCGATCTGTACGGTAAGACCGTCGGAGTCATAGGCACAGGCAAGATCGGGCGCATCTTTGTGGATATCTGCCGGGGATTTGGCATGAACGTGATCGCTTATGATAGATTTCCTATAGCAGACAGCGGAATCAAATATGTTTCCCTCGATGAACTGCTGGCACAGAGCGATATCATCTCCCTGCACTGCCCCCTGACGGATGAGACGCGGCACATGATCGATGTGGCCGCGATCAATAAGATGAAAAAGGGTGTTGTGATTGTCAACACCTCCAGAGGAGGTCTCATCGACGCGGAGGCGCTGCTCGAAGGGATAAAAGCCCGGAAGGTCGGCGCGGCCTGCCTTGATGTATACGAGGAGGAAGCCGATGTGTTTTTCGAGGATCGTTCCGGCCATATCATGAACGATGACCTGCTTTCCTTGTTGATATCCATGCCGAACGTGATCGTCACATCTCATCAGGCATTCCTGACCGCAGAGGCGCTGAACAACATCGCCGAGACGACCGTGAACAATATCCTGTCGTGCTTCAACAACGATGGCATCTGTGACAACGAACTTTGTTACCGCTGCGGAAACGTCGAGCAGTGCATGAAGAAAAGGAAAGAAAGGTGCTTCTGAGGGACAGAGGACTTAAGGACGAGTGGGTTAAATGTTCCATAAAAGCGTTTGTGATACATAGACGGTTATGACTCATGCTGTCAATGACATCGCGGATGGTCATAGTTTATGCTGTCAATGACATCGTGGGTGGTTAAAGTTCATGCTGTCATTAACATTGCAAAAGGCAGTAGATCATATTGTGGAGAGGCTTGGAAGGATGCTGTCTTCCACGAGTACCTTCAGCGTGCCGCCGCAGGCCATCCCATCGGCAGCCGCGACATCAGCGTTCAAACTGATCGGGCGCTCTACGAAACGTCCTGTTCCGATGAGCTTTTTTGCTTCATTGATGATCAGCCCTTCCGCGTATCCGCCTCCGATTGTTCCGGTAATCCTCCCGTCAATATCGACAGACATCCTGGCTCCCGCCGACCTTGGCGTGGAGCCTTTTGCGTCTATGATCGTAGCTATGGCCTGTGGTTTCTGGTTAACTGCCAGGAAACGCAGCACATTCTCTTCCGCATCTGAACCAGGCGCTAACGAGTGAGGAGTTATATCCGATTTTCGTCTGCACAAGATGAGCTCCGCGAGTATGCTCACAGCTATTTCCGCCGGAGTGACTGCTCCGATATCAAGACCGATAGGAGTATGTATCGAATCGAGCCATTCGCGGTCGAAGCCTTCTTTTTCAAGCTGGTCAAACTGGGCGCGTACCCTGCGGCGCGAACCGATCATGCCGATATAGGCCGGGTGACCGAGATCCCGGATTCCTCTAAGGCACACGCCGTCAGAATGATGCCCTCGAGTAAGAATGCAAATATAATCATACGGAGTAAGCTTGAGTTCTCCGAGTGCTTCAGGAAATGATCTGCAGATGACGGCGTTCGCTTCGGGGAAACGCTGTGTGTTCGCGAATTCAGGACGGTCATCGATGACTGTCACACTGAAGCCTGAGCGGGAGGCAAACTGCACGAGAGGAAGGCATATGTGCCCTCCCCCGAAGATGATAAGGCGCGAAGAGGGGGTGAAAGCCTCACACATTCCATGTCCGTGATCGGCGAGCCGGAAGCCGCGCCCCGCAACAGCCGCCTGTGACGAGGAGCCGCGCCCCGCAACAGCCGCCTGTGATGAGGAGCCACATCCTGCAATAGCAGCCTGTGATGAGGAGCCGCATCCCACAATAGCAGCCTGTGATGAGGAGCAGTCATCCAGAGCAATGATCTCTCGCCGCAGATCTGCCGTCATCCCTTCATCCCCGGACCATGTAGTCAGAAGGCAGCAGCCCTTCCCGGAGTCTATATAGGAAACTATTTGATGATATAATTCCACTGTGGTCAGTCTGTTAACCTTCGTTATGTCCATTTCGTCTACCCCCTTTAGTGCGTCAGCCTCTGCAGCTGTGTCAGCCTCTGCAGCTGTGCCAGCCTCTGCAGCTGTGCCAGCCGCTGCAGCTGTGTCAGCATTTGCAACTGCACCAGCCGCTGCAGCTGCGTCAGCCTTTGCAACTGCACCAGCCGCTGCAGCTGTGTCAGCCCCTGAAACTGCGTCAGCCCCTGTTATTAGAGATGCCTATGTTAATACATTTGCCTATGTTAATACATTTGCCTATGTTAATACATTTACCTATGTTGATACGTCAGCTTCTGTTATTACGGCTTGCCTTGGTTATGCCCGGAAACCATTTCAAACCCTTTCACAGATCGATTTCTCCCATACATAGTGGATTTATCTGCTTTTTTATTATACACTATCATTCGAAGTAAGTCTTATAGAAAACAGTATAGTATAGAAATTGAGGAAAAATGAGGCCTTTTGGTTTGTAAAGGACAAGAGACCGTGGAGGCATATGGATACGGGGAGGTGATGGCATGACCGTAAAGGTCGCGATAGTTGAGGATCAGGAGCAGGCGCGCAGCCATATGAAGGAATGTCTTGACTATATTACTGAGAAGGAAGGAACTCAGTTTGCCGTTACCGAATTTGAGAACGGTCTTGAATTCGTATCCGAATATAAAGCTGTATATGACATTGTCCTTATGGATATCGAGATGCCCGGCATGGATGGGATGGCGGCCGCAGAAGCCCTGAGACTGATGGATGAATCCGTGATCCTGATATTTGTTACCAGCATGGCGCAGTATGCGATACAAGGCTACGCCGTTGACGCGCTGGATTATATCCTCAAGCCTGTCAACAAATATTCCTTCGCCATAAAGATGAAAAGGGCTTTGGGGAGGATCACAAAACGGACGGAGGAATATATAAGCGTAAAATGTGATGGCGAGATCAGGCAGCTCGAGATGGCAGCTATAAGGTATCTTGATATTGATGGTCATTACATTGTATACCACACTTTATCGGGGGATATCGCGGAATACGGTACCTTGAAAGAGGCTTGCTCGAAGCTTAACAGCGCGTATTTTGTCAATGTCAACCGAAGCTGCGTGGTGAATCTGAATCACGTGAATGCGGTAAGCCGTGACTGCGTGACAGTAGGAGAGGTACGGCTTGACATATCAAGACCCCAGCGCAAGAATTTCCTCGCCGCGATGTCGGTTTTTATGGGGAAGAACAGGTGAAGCGTATGAAATTCGTTATAGAGCTTTTGCTTGCGGAGCTGATTTTTCTCTATCCTGCTGAAAGACGGGATCACTTCCGGCTCAGAGTATTAGCCGTAGCATTGTTATGCATAGCAGGTTTTTTCCTATTTTCGGAAAATGTGCTAGATGGACAGACAGTGATAAGGCAGCTGGTGGGATATCTGGGCTTATTTTTGTTGACCGTGGCGGCGATGAATTTATGCTTTAAGCTTCGTTTTACTTCGCTCTTTTCGCTATGCGTGGCAGGCTATGCCGTGGAACACATCGCATTTCATGCGTCCAAGCTTTTTGACGCAATAGTCCTGAAGCGAGCCGCAGTATACGGTACTGCATCCGCAGGCAAGCTGCCCGTTAATATTGGCGCGGCTGATGTTGGCGCGATTGATTCGGAGCTGCTGATATTTCCTTTTGTGTATATCATTATGTTTTCCACGCTGGGTCTGTTTGCCGCTCGCAACGAATGCTGGAAGAAGGCTGACATGCACTTCAACGCGCTGTCGATAACCATGGTTTTCATCTGTGTCGGACTGACCAGGGTGGCGATCATCTACGATGACGGCGGTTCCGTGGCTGTCAGCATGTACGCCATCACTTCATGTATAATGGCGCTGGTGGTACAATTTGTCCTCTACCGCCTTATCGACCTGCAGGCGGAGAACACAGCTGTTCAGCTCCTCTGGCAGGAGGAACGAAAGCAGTATGAGCTGTCGAAGAAAACTATAGACACGATAAATATCAAATACCATGACCTGAAGCATAAGCTTAAGAATATGGATCTTCCGAGGGAGGAAGTGGAGTCCATAAAGGATGCCGTGCGAATATATGGAAGCCGAATCAGGACCGGAAATGAAGTGCTCGATGTCCTTCTGACTGAGAACAGCCTCAGATGTTCCGAGGAAGGCATAAGCCTCACTTATACTGGAAATGGCGCGGATTTTAGCTTCATGCAGACCATGGATATATATTCTCTGTTTGGCAATGCTGTATCAAATGCGATGGAGGCTGTCTCGAAGCTTGGTGATCCTGATAAGAAGATCATCGACATAACCTCGGAACGTATCGGGGATATGGTCAATATCCGTATATGCAATTATTTTGATGGTGACATCGTCATGGGGGACGCTCTTCCGAAGACGAGCAAGAAAGAGGAGGAGGGCTTTCATGGCTTCGGTATGAAGAGCATGGCGATCATAGCGGAAAAATATGGCGGAGGACTGAATATCTCAACGGACGGGGATCTTTTTATACTGAATGTGTACTGTATAAGCTCACCGCCCGCGGCCAGCTACACCGGCCGTGCGCCGGCGACAGCAGGTATCTTTCGCTGAGCGGCAGTGGGCATGCCCCACATGGATACAGTAAACCCGCATGCTTACTTTAGAAGTCGGCCCCCGCGAAGCGGGTGGCCATATAGGGATGCATACATACATCGCCTGTATGCTGCCACAACTTTCATACGTTGTGGCAGCACATGCGTGCTATGGATGTTTACTTTAGAAATCGGCCCCCTGCGAAGCAGGGTGGCCATATAGGGATGCATTCATACACGCATGTATGCTGCAACGACTTCTATACGTCGTGGCAGCACAGGCGTGCTATGAATGTTTACGTTGCAAGCGTCACCATGCATATAACGCCTTAAGGATTGATCCGCCCTGTGCGCTCCCACAATCCGCAATATGTATTCGCATTTTTCACCCACTTTGCGAGGATCGACTTTAAGAGTAACCTTCGGTTATACAATTCGCTCCAAAAACACGGCAATTCACTCTATGAATGGTCGTGTTTTATTTTTTATGTTATACTAAGAATAGAACATGGGATATTAATCTCACTGCAAGACAGGGTGTTGCTTTCGCATGGTTACTGTCGCTCAAACAGATGAGGTTTGCTCTGATCATTAACCAAAGCACTGGCTTTATATATAAGCCTGGTCCATTATCTATGGCATTTGCTCAAAACAGCAGCTAATGGCATTGGCCAGGTACAACAGCTAGGAGAAACAGCCAGAAACAACAGCTGATAACGCTGGCCAGGAACAATAGCTGAGAACAATAGTCAGGAACTGTGGTTAAAGATCATAGCATAGTACTGTGACGGTGATGCGGGAGGCAATTCTAGAAGGAAAAGGAGGTATGAAAATGAAGAGAACTGGTCTTTGGCGGGGACTCACAAGCCTTATGTGCTTTGTCCTCGCCCTCTCGGTCATAGCGGGCAATGTACTTGAGTCGAATGCCGCTACGATCGACACCTACATGGGAACGCAGTCTGAGCGAATGGAATCTGACGGGGCGCTCTATGATAAGTTCACTCCGTCGGAGGAAGTACTCAACGCTGACGGTACAGGCAATTCGCACGCCCTCATTCAGAAGGCCATCGACCTGAACCGTCGCCAGGCTTATGAGGGAAGCGTCCTTCTCAAGAATGAGAATAACGTCCTTCCGCTTGCGTCCGGTGCCAACGTCACTCTGCTTGGCATCCGCAGCCACAAGCCTATTCTGGGGAGTGCGTTCGGTGTTAAGGTATGGGGACCGGTCATAAACCTTGAGCAGGCGCTGCGCGACAGCCGCACTGACTTCGCCCACACTATAGCGGATTCAGCATCCACGAATTTCGCTACGGGTGAAGTCACGATAGGCCCTACCATGGATAGCTGGACCGGTGAAGAGTTTGATTTTGACGGCGCGGGATATCAGGTCAACCCGACCATGATCGATATTTACGAGAAGCTTCTCGCGGATTTCCATCATGAGTACAATGAAGGGGCGGAAGAGGTCTTTGACCCTCGTGAGCCTTCTCTTGGCGACATAGCTGCCGTCAACGCGAATTATAAAGACAGCTTCACTCAGTACGGTGATGCGGCCATCGTTGTCATCTCCCGTGCCTCCGGTGAGAGCCACGACTATCTTCCCGGCGGAGTCGTTGAGGGACTTGGCATGGAAGAGCCTTTGGCGCTCTCGCAGAATGAGCGCGATGCCATCGCTCTCGCAAAGGAGTGCTCCAAGAAAGTAATCGTCCTGATAAACAGCTCAACCTCTGTTGAGATAGCCGATCTCAAGGAAGATCCTGATATCGATGCAATTCTCTGGATAGGTACTCCCGGCGCATATGGCATGCTGGGCGTGGCGGACATCCTTTCCGGCAAGGTCAGCCCTTCAGGCGGACTATTTGACATTTTCACTGCCCGCAATATGTCTGCTCCGGCCATGCAGAACATGGGTAACTTCCGTTATTCGAATGCCGATGGTACTGTCACCCGAGGCGGCGGTATGTTCGGCGGCAATACCGGCATGTACATCATGGAAGCGGAGGGCATTTATGTCGGATATCGATACTATGAGACTCGTTATTATGACTGCGTCGCCGGTAAGGGCAACGCTGCTTCTTCAGCCGGAGCCTATGCTTCTGCCGGAAATTGGAATTACGATGACGAGGTCACATATGGTTTCGGCTACGGCTTGAGCTACACAACATTTGATTTCGCCTTCGAAGGCGAGCCGGAGTTTAACGTAAAGAAAAATGACAACGGCTCTATCGATGCCACGGCAACATTCAAGGTAAAAGTCACCAACACCGGCGATGTCGCCGGCAAGACTCCTGTGCAGATCTACGGACAGGCGCCTTACACGGAAGGCGGCTTAGAGAAGAGCGCGGTTCAGCTTCTCAACTACGATAAGACACAGGTAATTCAGCCCGGAGAGTCAGAGGTTGTGACTGTTGTAGTCGACCTTCAATACATCGCAAGCTATGATGTGGATCTGAACGATGGAGAAGGAGGCTATATACTTGATCCCGGCGCTTACTATTTCGCTGTGGGCAACGGCGCTCACGATGCTTTGCAGAACATCATGGCGAAGCAGGGCATGAACGTCACCGCGAACGCTGAACTTGCCTATGAGCGCGAGATCACCGAGGATTTCATTTCCCGCACAGCGTTTTCGGTATCCAAGACCGGTGAGAAGATCGTAAACCAGATTCCTTACGCTGACTGGAACTATTTCCAGCCCGGCGAGGTCACTTATCTTAGCCGCTCTGACTGGGAAGGTACATGGCCGAAAACCTATGACAACATGACCTTGACCAGCCAGGAACTGATCGACAACCTGAACGGCAAGTACTACACCATCAAGACAGATGATGATGTCTCCGCGATCATCTGGGAGGAAGCAAACGGGCTTCGCTTCTATGATATGTGGGGCGTCGATTATGATGATGAAAAATGGGATCAGCTGATCAACAACATGACGCTTGAGGAGGCACAGTATCTCGCCACCTACGGCGGTCCTTCGATCCCCGGCGCTGAGACCATCGGCACGGTGGAGACCTATATGACAGAGAACGCGGGCAACGGCGTAGCTGTCAATCTGAATGCCTCAAAGGACACCGGCGCTCCCTGGAACATCGCAGGCAGCGATCCTAACGGGAACTGGCATCCGGAGATCTTCGGAAACAGCCCGCTTACGGCTTCCAGCTTCAACCCTCAGCTGTGCTATGATCTGGGCGCGTTCATCGGAGAGGAGAGTCTCTTCGTGGGTATCCCGATCCTCTGGGGACCTGGCCTTAACACCCACCGTCATGCCTACAACGGCCGCAACGGCGAGTACTATTCCGAAGATCCCATCCTTTCCGGCGTCACTGCCATGGAATTCGCAGTCGGAGCCCTGAAATATGGCCTTATCGCCGCGCCTAAGCACTATGCTTTCAACGATCAGGAGACAAACCGTTCTGGCGTCGCTCCTTATATGACCGAGCAGCGCGCCCGCGAGGTTGAGCTTCGCGCCTATCAGTATGCGTTTGAAGCGACCAAGTATGACACTGATGACTTTGATCAGGGCATGCGCGGCCTCATGATCTCCTTCTCTAAGATAGGCTCCGTGGAATGCACTGCCTCCAAGGGGCTGATGACGAACATCCTTGCGAACGAATGGGGCTTCAGGGGCTACGCCGTCACCGATATTTATGACGACTTCGATATTTACGGAGCTGTTCTGACCTCCGGCGCTACTTGCTACGACACCCGCGGCATGGCAGGATTCTACACTAACACGACGCTTGACGGCGGCCGCTTCAGCGATCAGGTCGATGGTTCGACTATCAACGCTGTTGTTTTCGCGGGTGATGCCGAGGCACAGAACGCCATCAAAGCTTCCGTGCACAAGATTCTCTACGCTATGAGCCAGTCAAATCTGATGAACCGCTATGATGCTTCCACCCGCGTGGTCAAGCTCCCGGTCATCTGGCGTACGGCTTATCAGGCAGTTGAGTACGGTTCAGCCGCGTTGATGGCATGCTTCGCCGTGCTGTATCTTTTGGCAAAGCTCAGGAATAAGGAGGGCAAATGATATGATGAGGAAAATGACTGTCGGCTCAGTCTTCACTCTTATCGCTGCTGTTGCCGGTGTCGTCGGCACTGTCGCCATGATGCTGTCCAGCAATATTGATAAGGCTTACGCGTATAAGACCGTGAACACCTTGCTGCTCATGGGTATCTGCGGCATCATCCTTTGCCTTATCGCGGTATGGTCGCCCACTCGCTTTGGCAATCATGACCTTCTCAGCACAATTGGCACTGTCGGCGCGATCGGTCTCTTTATGGGGGTGGTCGGTACCATGATCTCAGACCGCGTGCTGATGATCGCAGGCCTGTTCTCATATAATTCGCAGAATATGGTTGGCTGGCGCGTATTCTACGCGACCGTGACCGGCATCGCCGCCTTTGTGGTCGGCTGCATCCTGCTGATAATCGCTTCATTCATGAAGAACGCCAAAGCTGCGAAGTAAACATTAATGAACGAGCTCCCGCAGCCTCTGTGGGAGCTTGTTCTGTCTTAGGAGGAATGCTATGAGAAGGATCATCAACATAAACGAGGGCTGGAGCTTCACCGGTCCGGACAAAAAAACCTGTGCTGTCGACATTCCTCATACCTGGAACGCATTTGACGGTCAGGACGGAGGCAACGATTATTGGCGCGGAACCTGCGTATATGCCAGGTGTTTTGACGCTCCAAAGATAAATGCGGATGAAAGGGTCTATCTGGAGTTTAAGGGTGTGAACGCCTCCGCGAAGGTGGAGTTGAACGGCAGGGTCCTGGGCAGTCATGATGGCGGCTATTCCACTTTCCGTTGGGATATCACGGATGATCTTGCGGCAGTAAATGAGATGAAGGTATGGGTGGACAACAGCAGAAATGACAGGGTCTACCCACAGAAGGCGGATTTTACGTTTTATGGCGGTATTTACCGCGATGTGTCCCTCATCATTGTAAACAGGCTGCATTTTGACCTTGATTATTATGGCGGTTCAGGCCTCCAGGTCGTCGCTGTCCCGTCTAAGGACTACCGTACTGCCAAGGTCACGGTGAAATCATGGCACAGCAAGGAAGCCGATACGGTGAAGGTTACGGTGCACGATGCCTCGGGCAGGATAGTTGCCTCGGCAAGGTGTATTCAGGCATCCGCCAGCAGTGTCGACAGTAATAATCAGACCGCAAAGAGTGACGACGTACTCACGGCGGATACTGACGACTGTGTCCTTGACATCCCGAAGGTCCATCTGTGGGAAGGCACGAAGAATCCTTACCTGTATACAGCCGCTGCCGAGCTCATAAAAGGCGGCGTGACAGTAGACCGGGTTGAAGTGCGTTTTGGAGTCAGGGATTTCAGTTACGATCCTAAGAAAGGCTTCTTCCTTAACGGGCGCAGTTATCCGCTGCATGGAGTGAGCCGCCATCAGGATCGAAAGGATCTTGGCAACGCCATTTCCCGGGAAATGCACAAGGAGGACATGGATCTTATCTGCGAGATGGGCTGCAATACGATAAGGCTGGCGCATTATCAGCATGATCAGTATTTCTATGACCTCTGTGACGAGCGCGGTATGGTGGTGTGGGCTGAGATACCATATATCTCTGAGCACATGCCGAATGGCAGGGCGAATACTATTTCACAGATGAAGGAACTGATAACCCAGTGCTTCAATCATCCGTCCATAGTCTGCTGGGGGGTGAGCAACGAGATCACCATCTCCACGAAAGACAAAAAGGACATGCTTGACAATCATAGAGAACTCAACGACCTTTGTCACAGGATGGATCCGACCAGGTTCACAACCCTTGCCTGCTATGCCATGTGCGGACCGTTCAACCCTGTGGCTCATATCACCGATGTGGTGAGCTGGAATCTATATCTTGGCTGGTACGTGCCGGGCTTTTTCCTGAATGATCTGTGGATAAGCTTCTTCCACAAGGTTTATCCGAAAAGATGCCTGGGTTTCTCCGAGTACGGAGCCGAGGGAATGCCGAATCTTCACAGCGACAAGCCGCGCCGCGGAGATCAGACTGAGGAGTATCAGGCTGTCTATCATGAATATATGCTGAAATGCTTCGCGCGCCATCCTTATATGTGGGCGACGCATATCTGGAACATGTTTGATTTCGCGGCGGATGCCAGAGATCAGGGCGGTGAGCCGGGAATGAACCATAAGGGCATGGTCACATTTGACCGCAAGACAAAAAAAGACAGCTTCTATCTGTACAAGGCGTGGTGGAACAAAAACGAGCCTTTCGTCCATATCTGCTCGAAGCGTTTTGAGGACAGGACCGGCGACAGGATGACCGTAAAGGTATATTCTAATCAGAAGAAAGTCACGCTTTTTGTCGACGGGGAGGAGCTGGATACCAGAAGCGGCGAGCATGTATTCACCTTCGAGGTTCCGATCAGCAAGGCTCATGAGATCAGGGCTGTCAGCGGCAGCGCGGAGGACAGTGCCAGGTTCCGCAAGGTGGACAAGGCGAACCCTGCTTACGTGCTGAAGGGAAAAAGCTCGAACAGCGCGAACTGGGTGTGAAGCCGGCATCAGTTTTATCCGGTCTTAAACGTACAGACTTCACCATTAACCAAGATTGTGTGTGAAGCCGGAAACATCCATAGCACGCCTGTGCAGCCACAACGTAAGGAGGTTGTGGCAGCATACAGGCGGTGTATGTATGCATCCCTATATGGCCACCCGCTTCGCGGGGGCCGACTATCAAAGAAAAGGAATAGATCCCTATGGAGAATAATAACGGCCTTAATAGGGCCAAGCCTTATCAGCTGGTTCTTTTTCCGCTGAATAACGGCGCGACGAACGTATATTATGTACTGATCCTGACATATATAGCCACATTTGGCAGTACTGTCCTGGGTATCGCGGCGGTCTTCGCCTCGTTCATGGTGACAGGCATGCGCGTGTTTGACGCGGTCACCGACCCGATCATCGGCGCGTTGATGGACAAGACCAACGGAAGGTTCGGAAAGTTCCGTCCGTTCATGGTCATTGGCTCTCTCATCATGGCGGTTGCGGTTATCTGCCTTTATGTGCTGACTCCATTTGTACCGTCAGATATGATGTGGCTGCGTTACACTCTGTTCATCCTGCTTTACGCTGTATGGGTCATAGGCTACACATTTCAGACCTCTGTCACCAGGGCGGCGCAGGCGGTCCTGACAAATGACCCTAAACAGCGTCCGCTCTTTACTATTTTCAACACGGTGGGTTCATTGGCCGGCATGGGCCTGATGCAGTTCATCGGTCCGATCCTCGCGAGAGACAGCATTTTCGGGGATTACAACCGCAGCTGGTTCGCCGCGATGACTCCTATCGGCATCACGATCTCCGTCATCCTCACTATTCTCGCCATTATCGGCATATGGGAGAAGGATCGCCCGAAATATTTCGGCATCGGCGGAACGAAGCAGGAGGCGGTCAAGCTTTCAGAGTACCTTCAGATCATAAAATCAAATAAGCCGCTTCAGCGTCTGATGATCGCGGGCGGCGGCTGCAAGCTGGCGCTCTCCGTGGCGACCAATGTCACGGTGCTCATAATGCTGTATTCCTGCATGATGGGAGACTACGATGGATTGTATTTGCCCATGATGATCGTGGGCTATGTATTCGCTGTGCCTTTCTTCGCGCTGACTGTCCGCACGTCACAGAAGAAGGGGCAGAAGGCTTCACTGACCAGATACGTCGGGGTCGCGTTTGTCTGCTACATCGGCGTGCTCGCCCTGCTGCTTCTGTGGAATCCCGAGACCGCCATGCACATGTCCATCATGAAGGATGGCAAGCTGGCGCTCAACCTCTACACGGTGCTTTTCGTCCTGTTCTTCGGAGTGGGATATGGCGCGTATTACGCTACCGCCGATATGCCTATCCCGATGGTAGCCGACTGTGCCGACTATGAGACCTATCGCTCAGGGAAATTCATACCCGGCATCATGGGTACGCTTTTCTCTCTGGTCGACAAGCTGGTCTCCAGCCTTTCCGCGACAGTGGTGGGAATCGCGGTCACTGTCATCGGACTTGAAGCCCTGCCCACCAAGATAACGCCATACACCCCCGGCATGAACGTGGTGGTCATCATCCTTTTCTGCGTGCTGCCCATGTGCGCATGGGCACTGACGCTCTGGGCGATGAAGGGATATGAGCTGAGCGGAGAGCGTGTCAAGGAGATTCAGGCTGTGAACGCGAAACGCCGCGAAGCCGTGGCAGGAGGCCTCAGTCTGGAAGAAGCCATGAAGAAATACCCCTCGACGTGAACGCGAGGTGGGAACTCTGGGGCGAGGTATTATGACTGCCGCAGAGAATAGCATGATTCCAAGGATGCCACTTAGCCTATTCTGAAGAATTATGCAGAGAATAAGAGTAATGAGAATGTTCAAAGATGGCAAAAAGAACACCTGCCGCAGATAGAAATCGTTTGCGGTAGGTGTTCTTTAATTATTATTTTGTTTGTAAATATTGGTTAAGGTGTCAAAAGTGACAAGTTTGCTTCAATAACCCTGCCTGAAATGGTATAACAAAGTCATATCAGTAAGGCAGGTGACCGATATGGCTTTTCGTCGTAATGCAGCTCAGCAGCTCTCTTTAACAGATGAGTTCAATCGTCTTTCACCAAGGACAAAACGTATCGTAGAGAACTCTTTTGCCAAAGATTTCGCAGACATGATCTTCCCTGCGATCAACGAAGAGCGATTTGCCGTCCTCTATAGCAAGAACCCGGCAACAAGAAGTAATACGCCGGTTAATTTCATTGTCGGTGCTATGATGCTTAAAACCATGACCGGCCAGTCCGACGATGAAATGCTGGAGGCGATTTGCTGTGATGTACGTTACAAATACGCTCTGCATACCACGAGCTATTAGGAACAGCCAATCAGTGATCGTACATTCAGCCGTTTCCGTGAACGCCTCTATAATCACGAGATTGAAACCGGGGAGAAACTGTTGGAAGATGAAATGAAGGCTCTTTCCAAAGTTTACCAGGAGTTTCTTTCGCTCCATTCCAACATCAAGCGCATGGACAGCATGATGATTGCTTCCAGCGCAAAACGGATGTCCCGGCTGGAGATCATCTACACAGTAAATGCCAATTGCGTGAAGCTGATGCACCAGCTTGGAGCAGATGGGCAGCTTCCAGCCGGTCTGGAACATTATCTGTCCGAAGAGGATCACAACGATGTCACTTATTACTGTAAGGACGATGATGTGACATCCCGGCTAGATAAAGTGCTCCAGGAAGCAGAACTGCTTCGGGTGGCAATGGACTCCGACCAGTGGATGGAATTCTCCCAGTACAAGCTGTTGATCCGGGTATTGGCCGAGCAGACCGATGTTTCCGAAGATGGAACACGCAAGGCAAAACCCAAGGAAGAAATCAGCCCGTCTTCTCTGCAAAACCCATCTGACCCAGATGCTACTTATCGCCAAAAAGCAGGAAAAGACAATAAGGGTTATGTTGGCAATTTTGTAGAAACCATCGGTGAGGATGGCGTCAGCCTGATTACAGATTTCGATCTCCAACCGAATACATACAGTGACACGGCCTTCTGCAAAGACCAGATCAGGAAGCACGATCCTTCTGACGAGGAGGAAACCTGGATCGCGGATGGTGCGTATGGCAGTACAGAGATCCAGGAGTTAGCAGAAGACCATAACATAAAACTGGTAACTACTGCATTGACAGGGAAGGATCCCCATCCTCATATGGCAGGATTCGTGTTCAATGAAACAGGGAC
>CACXUY010000043.1 GCA_902770965.1 uncultured Lachnospiraceae bacterium
CCTATATAGTATTAAATTATTATTGACATGCAAAATACGACATGATATAATACCACAAAATCAAGATAAGATAATAATATTTTGCTATATTATGTAGATAATATCAAAGTGTGTAAATAATTATCCTCTTATTCACATATTTGCTCAATATGTGATGAGGATGAAAGGGGGACTGAAAATGAAACATAATCGTAGAAAATTATATGTTTCTTCGATCGCTGTTTGTCTGGCATTCAGCAGTATTTTTAGTGCCCCCGCAGTCGCTAGTGGTATTAATAGCGGGATCGAACCGCCACAGACTGAACCGTACATAATCGAAGATGGGATGGAGCTGCCACAGCCTGAGCCTAACATAATCGAAGATGGGATCGAGCTGCCACAGCCTGAGTCTTACATAACTGAAGATGGGATCGAGCTGCCACAGCCTGAGTCTTACATAACAGAAGAAGGGATCGGGCTGCCACAGCTTGAGCAGTTCATAAGCGAAGAAGGGATTGAGCCGCCACAGACTGAGCCGTACATAATCGAAGATAGTATTGAGTCGCCACAGCCTGAACCGTTCGATATCGAAGCATCTGAGGCCGCGTTGTCGATGGAAGCTGCCCAGGAACAAACAGCGTTCTTTGAGAGTGTAAACATTGATGGCGTGATAATCAGCGTCCGAGCAGAGGATGGCGCTTTCCCGAAGGGCGTGACGTTGTCCGTAAAAAGGCTTCCTCTGAGAGCGCAGCTTTTTGTCGAAGAGGCGGTGGAAAGGGAACGGACCGAAGGGGCGAGCGTCGCGGCAACATATACGTTTGATATCAGTGTCATAGACGCGGATGGGAATGAGCTGCAGCCGGCTGACGGTTTTGAAGTTGAGGTGTCTTTTGAACTTGCAGAGGTGGCGGATCAGAACCTGGACACTTCTGTCTTCCATATCAAAGAAGAGGAAGGGGAACTGAACGCGGCAGCCCTTGACGTCACAGTCAATGACAGCACGGCAGTGGTCATGACGGATGGATTCTCCTTCTACACTGTTGAATTCACTTATCTGGGCCGCCAGTACGTCATGCAGGGAGGGTCTGAGATACCGCTCAGGGACATCTTGGATGAGATCGAACTGTACGGCGACGTCGCTTCAGTTGAGGTGAGCGACAGCGAATTGTTTGAGGCATATCAGGTTTACGGGGAGTGGTTTGTGAGATCCTACGTGCCATTCTTGACAGAAGAATGGATGAGGGTGACCATTGCCGGGATCGAATATGAGATAAAGGTGACGGACGCGCTCCCTGCCTATGGAGCGCCTGGCACTGTAGATGTAAGCCAGGTCACGCAGGGCACAGACGGGAAGACCTTCGCTGCGGATGCGCCGCTGTCATCGATACAGATAAATAACGATATACTTCTCGACTTGTCCAAGGCCGAGTACCGTAAGATCACATCAGATCCTGGTCTTATCACTCTTCCGGGCAGTGAATTGTACCATTCAGAAAATGACAAGGGAGCCACGGCAGATATCACCGGTATATTTGCCGCTTATGATACGAATCAGGAGGGAGCTCATAAGCCAACACTCTCAAAAACCGAGGACAACTTGATTCCAGGGGATCTTTTTGCCTTCACTTATAAGGATGCGGCTATTTTGGAGGATGGGTCCTTTGGAGACGTGGTATTGACGTATTCCAACCTGCACATCACTTTGCAGAATAATACGAATATATATACTGGAACATATTATATCGCCAGCGGAAATATGCTCCGCGTCGGAAATACCAATCCGTCCACTTATATAAATAATAGTGGCAAGACTTCGTACTACAATAACAGGAACGGCATCCAAGTTGATGTAAATATTCATGTGTTGGATAAGGAGGGCAACTTAGTTCCGGGAACCTTCGCCTTCCCTATGACCGACATTGATGTCGCTCGTTCGGGTAATTCTTTTAACTCTATATACAATGCATCGAACAATAATTCCTACTCAGAGCAGATTGCTGTAAAAAGCGGATACGTTGGCGGCATCTATATACCTGATTATGAAGGAATCGATGAGGTGGATGCGCTTAATGCGATCAACATAGATCCGGAGAATCCTCCGCCGTCTCCGAAGACTAAGTGGGATTATTGGACGGAATCTAACAGAGGCTATAAAACAGGTATTGAGGTATACCAATATGAAGAAGACGGGGAACAAAAAGAAGCCGTCCGTTTCGTAGGCATTGGTAAGAGCGATGATGACCCCGGAACCTATTATTCCGGTTTCTATACTATCGCCGACAACACGTCGGGCGGCATTAATCTCACCGCATGGCAGGCGGGAAGCAGGTCTGCTCCCGTCAGGACAAATCTGTTGAACGGCAAGCAGGTTATCCAGCATAAGATCAATTCCACGACTACACATGGCGGCACGATACAGACGACGATCAACGGCAATTCGCCTGGAGATCTTACTGACGGAAGCAGCGTGATAGGTCCTGCTACAGTAGTCGTATCGGACGGAAAGACTGTAAAATATACTATGACTCCGGATCCGAGATATTTCTGTGAGGAGATATTTGTCGGAGATGGTATTGACGGGTCAGATAACAGCATAGTAATTCCCCGTTCAGAGCTTGAAAAGCTTATAAACGGCGAGATATCGGAGATCGATATTACGCTGAATGAAGGTGGTTACACGGAAACTATCGGCGATCTGACCAACGAAGTTGAGGAGAAGGAGGGCAAGCTGACGTATAACCCGGAGAACGGAACCTTCATATTCGAATTCTCCGAGAATAATTATGACCATAAAATCAGTGTGACTTGGGGTTGGACACCGGTCTATGACCTGCAGGTGGAAAAAATGGTTATGGGAAACCAGTCCAGCGTTTACCAGTACTTCCCCTTCACGATCAGGATAGAGATACCTTCAGGAGCAGACATCAGCAGGTGCGATCTTGATGCTTCATTTACGAATTATGATCTTGACGATGATGATGTCAAAGCAAGTATTTTCTATAAGCCGACAGATTTCGTAGATCAGCCCATGTCCATCTCGGACTTTATCCCGATGCCCGGGGAGGCGAAGGAGGTGACAGTCTGGCTCAGGCATGGTCAGGGCTTGAAGATCCTCAATCTGCCGGAGGGGACGACGTACAGTGTCACGGAGAATCCCGGGGATTACACTGAGACGGTTGTTTCGAGAAGCATGAGCTGGAAGAACACGGATTATCCTGGGTCTTCATCGGATTCCTATGGCACCGTGATGAATGCCGGACATTTTTCAAAGGAGACAATCCAGGTATGTGAACCTGCTCCTTCGGGGATGACCGGGCGATACATCAAGTCAGGGACAAAGACCTGTTACCAGGTGGTGGATGAATCGTATTCGGGAATTCGATATGATTACGATGACATTACAGGGGAATATCGGGAAAGCGCCGATGGCTCAGGTATCTATGGGAAGGTCGAGATAGATACGTTTGAAGAGATCGACCCATTGGCATACAGCGGCGGTGAGCAGACATATATTCAGACGTCATCATACTGGCTGTATGAGAAGAGTCATACCATCACCCACATTAACGAAAAGGACGCCCCCGTGCCGACATCCGTTTCGCTGGGCTTGATGCCGGCGATCTCGTGCCTGGCGCTTGGCTGCGGAGGCATGGGCGCAGCGTTGCTTGGCAGAAGGAGGGATGAAGATGAATGATACGGACTCTGCCGGGGACAGCGTGAAGCCGGCCGGCCCGGATATTATGGGGGAGAGCGCAAAGCCGGCCGGCCCGGATAATATGGGAGAGAGCGTGAGGCCGGCCAGCCCGAGTCCCGATGAGAAAAGCCTTAAGAAAAGGAAGAGACGGAGGAGGGAGCTGACCAGGTTCCTGATAAAGCTGGGGATACTTGGAGCGGCTGCGGCAGTCATCTTTATCTGGGTGCTGGGAGTATATCTCTATCACGGCAACCGCATGTATCCCTTCATCATGGACGGTGATCTGCTGATCATCTTCAAGCCGGGCAATAAATATGATGTAGGGGACGTCGTTCTCTATCGAAATCCCATCACGGAAGAGAACGGCATATCGAGGATCTCGGTGGCCGGCGAATGCGAGGTCCAGATCACCGAGTCGGGCGAGCTTTTGGTAAACGGCTACCGGAGGGCAGAAAATGTGTTTTATCTGACCGAGAAGGTGGCAGGCTCAGACATCAGATTCCCGTATTCTATGGGAAAAGACGAATACTTCCTGTTGGATGACTATCGCACATCAGGCAGGGACAGCAGGGTATTCGGAGCAGTCAGGAAAGAAGCCTTGCTTGGCAAAGTAGCATATGTCTTGCGAAGGCGGGGAATATGAGTTACCGGAAACAATTTGGGACAGCCCACCGGACTTTCGGAAACACCTGGGCTTAACCCGGTTTCACAATCATTATTCAATAAGAAGGAGAGAAACAATGCGAAAAAAAGTTTTTGCGATGATGCTTGCAGCCATGATGATCGGCACTACCTTCATGGGTGCTATGACCGTAATGGCAGATCCGGGTCCGGCAGATCCGCCGTCGACTCCTACACCTGCAAATAGCACAACCGCCCCTTATTCAAAGGTTAAACCCAACGTGACTGCTGCAGGACTTGAGGCAGGTATTACAGAGGAAGTAGAAGTGGATAAAGCAGGAGCAACGACTCCGAACCTAGAATACACTTTGACTATAAGCGGTGAAATGAAGGTATACGAAGCCAATGGTGTGGTCTATGGTGACGCTTCGAGAGTTACAAATAAAGATGGCATTTATGGTCAATTAGGAACAGTCAAGTTTGATGCTGGAGAAGTCATAGGTCCTAGCGAAAAAGATAAGGAGTATACTATTGCGTCTGCCATGGTTACTGCGATCAACGATCTTGAATTTGACCGCCCCGGCATCTATTTCTGGGAGATCACAAAAACAGTCAATAATGCTGCTTATCCGAATGATACCCGGCGTACCGCTCTGGTTATCCGTGTTGACGAGGACGGCAGTAAGCTTCATGCTCCTGTTGTAAGCGTGCATTCTCTAGATTCCACCACTGGGATGCCTACCGGAGATAAGCATATCAAGTACGAAGATGTGTTTGATAATTCTCCCGGACAGCTGACTGTTAAAAATACTGTTAGCGGAAACCAAGGTTCTAAAGACCAGTACATGAAGTATACGGTCACTTTGACGGGATTGGACGATTTTAAAGGACATGAAATTACACCTACAGGGGCAAATACAGTAAAAGGTGCAACCCCTAAGTATGGCGAAGATATTAATGGCAGTACCGATAATTTGAAACCACAGACCATTGGCAATGATGGTACAGTTACATTCGAAGTCTGGCTTAAGGATGGGGAAATGATTGAGTTTCCTGATATTCCTACGACTACAGGCGTGAAATACAGTATCGAAGAAAAGTCCAGTACACATACGGGGTATGACGTCTCCAATAAAGCTGATAATGTAGAGGGTAAAAGTGATAAGATTGAAAATAAGGAGCTGAAGCCCGAAGGCTCAAGGGTCGAGTTCTTTAATGAGAAGCAGACTGCTACTCCTACGGGCGTGATCATGGCGGTAGCTCCCGCGTTCGCTGTGATACTTATCGGCGGTATTGGCATCGGCATCATCCTTGCGGGCAGGGGCAGAAGAGAAGAGGATGAAGAAGCTTGATGTATTAGTCTTAAGACATATTAGTATTAAGACAATGCAAAGAACCTCTTCAGACCGATCTGACAGGCGTGAAAGTTGTTTTGAACCATGGAGATGAAAATAATCCGTTTTTTGGATGCCGTAGTTGACATCGTTGTGCTGTGCCTTTGCGCTCTTCTGGTCTGCATCGGGGTCTATTCGTTCTATGACAATCTGTATGTATACGAACACGCCCAGGATAAGTCTGTTTTGGTCTACAAACCGGATTTGAAAAAGTCTTTAGCTGATATGAGGGCTGAAGCGGAAGAGGAAGCCAGACAGAACGGAGAAGAGGCCAAGACCGTAGTTCTGGATAAGCAGGTCGCGTGGCTCTATGTAGAGGAAACTCCTATAGATTTCCCTGTGATGCAGGGAGAAGATAACTATGAGTTTCTGAATAAGGATGTCAGAGGAGAGTTTTCCTTAAGCGGGGCAATCTTCCTTGACAGCCGTAATGATCCGTTGTTTCGGGATGAATACTCACTTATTTACGGTCATCATATGGAATACGGGGTGATGTTCGGTTCGTTGGACAGTTTTCGTGACGAGGCTTATTTTACGGCGCACAGCCGCGGTACCATAGTTACTGAAGACGCGGTATACGATTATTCTCTGTTTGCCGTAACTAACGGAGAGGGGGATGATCCCGTTCTTTTCCAGCCTCACAGGCACACGAGGTCTGAAATAATTGACAGGCTGCGGACAAGCTCAATACTGTTCATAGAACCGGAGGAGGGTTGCCGCATTGTCGCGATGTCTACATGTTCGGCTGATTCCTACATGGCAAGATTGCTTGTCTTTGGTACTATTAAGGAAATTAACGAATAATGGGGTTATAACTATGTCGAAGGGAGGTGACAGGAATGTATAGGCTCAGGAAGCCGGCTGTGATGCTCGCTGTTTTAATATGTACGCTTTTCTTAGTGACTGGGGTTCTCGCCGCTTCAGGCGAATCGATCGAAGTATGCATTCCTGTCGCTAATCACGGCCATACCGGCATGGTCGGGCTTTTTGATGGTACAGGCGAGAACCTGCTTGGAACGATGCAGTTAGAATCGGGTGAATCAGGGGATATAAAAATAATCCGCAATACTCTTGGAAAGAAAACCTATATAATACGTATGTTAGATGAGGACACTGAGGATGTCACATATGACGATTCCGTGTACGAGGCAGATGTTTATGTAGGATACGACGCAAAAGACGAGTTGGATTCAGCCGTTATCGTCAAACGGAGGGGTGAAGAAAACAAAGTATCAGATGGCGTCGTCTTCGCGCACACAGATGGGAAGGGTTACGGCAATCATGAGTCGAAGCCGGAGGAAGAGAAGCCGGATGAGCAAAAGCCAGGACCGGGTGATGATAAGCCGACTGTAAGTCCTGATCCGGGCACAGACCAAACGAAGGAACAGCCGAAGCTTCCGCAGACAGGAACCCTTCGCTGGTTAGTTCCTTACTTGCTTGTCTCCGGATTCATACTTATTATAGCCGGAGTGATATGTTTAAGGGCAGGACGATATGAGGAATAAGGTCTTCAGGACGGTCGGTATAGGCCTATTGACCACAGGAATCGCGATTCTTATCATAACGGGCTTCCTTATCGTCAAATTGAACAGTGATGAGAAGCATGCAGAGGAAGCTTCAAAAAGAGCTATGGATGTTTTACGTCTGGCAGCAGAACAGGCAAAGCGGGCTCCCATAACTGATGGTGAGTCTGTTTTGTCTGCCGAGGATGAATCTTTAAGCGAAAGCGTGACGGAGAGCTCTGAAGCTGAAAATACGGGAGGGAGTCCTGAAGCTGCGCAAGAAGGAAAAAAGGCTGAAGAAGCTCCCTATGTATCCGATGTACCCGGGGGAGCAGACGAAGAAGACGATCAGGAAGAAACGCTGATGATTGACGGCATCGGATATCTCGGATATCTATCATTCCCGGGATTTGACAGAGAGCTTCCGGTGATAGCGGATTGGGATTTCGAGATGCTGAAGGATGCGCCGATGAGGTACAATGGCACTCTTGAGGAGAACGATATAGTTATTGCCGGTCATGCGTATGATGTTCATTTTAGGTTTTTTGAGGATGAGCAGCCAGGCAACAGGATAGTATTTACCGATCTCTCGGGTAATGATATTGTATACAGGATTATCGAAAAAGAGGTGCTGCAGCCCACTGAGATAGAAAGAATGATAACCGGAGACTGGGATATGACGCTTTTCACATGCACTTACAGCGGAAAAGCTCGTCTCGCGCTGCGGTGCGAAAGGACGTGAGCATACCACAGATCCAGCAGAGGAATCATCAAGGACAAGAAATCCGCTTGGGCAGTTCTTGATGGTTCTTTTTTATTTGTAATAATTCGGAGTCCTAAGATAACTGTAAATTCAGGAAGAAGTGCTTGCGCTTCGGACGTAATTATGACAGTTACCTTGGGGCGGACAAGGCACCGTATGATAGCAAAAAAAACAATTGCAACATATCATGAAATATATGTAAAAAAATTGTAACGAAGATTGAATTTACGGTAGAAAGTCAATTGGAGCTACATTATAATACCCCATAGAATTCTTAAACTACACTTCTTAAACAAAACTTTATATGATTTTTGTTAGTATTGTTATACTGTCTATAGAAGAACAGCCAGCGTTATAACATAGTTCTAAACCAATTATTAATCATTTCTTATCTTCAATTCTTATATTTTGTAGAGGCAGTACTTATACGTTTTAGGTTGATTGCCAAGACTTCTATAGACAGTATAAAAAAGTGACGTGAGCGGTGGAAGGCCATTTGTCATAAGTCATTTGCCATTCGCCGTAAGTCATTCGCCATTCGCCATCTGCCATTTGCCATTCGCCATTCATTAAAAAAAATGACAGGATTGCAGCCGCCAGATGTAGATGCTTCGGTGTGGCACAGCGCTTCGCGCTCTCGCCTCGCCGCCAGGTACCTGCGCTATCCGCTTGTTTTGCGGGTCTTTAGTTCCGACTGTTGATTTTCTGTTGGCTGCTATCAGCTTCAAATCGATAGCCGTGCAGATTATATCTGTTAAACAGACATAAAAGCAGATTCGTCAGCTTTTATATATGAGTAAACGACAAATATCTGGAATATGTAATTATTCAGCATCCCGAGTCTGGGGCGCTGAATAGTTACCGGAATAGCTATTCTTGTCACCATGATTTGTTGTTTTGTGTAACCTTTAGGAGATACGTATAGGAAGTACGTAAACACTAGACCACGGAATCGCAGATTAGATCAAGCTGCGATCCGAATGCGAGGGAGACAGAAATGAAACATATCTTGAAGAAATTATATGTTTCTCTAATTGCTGTATGCTTGGTTTCCAGCAGTTCATTTGCCGTCCCTGTAGCTGCCCGGGGCATGAGTTCGGAAAGACTGAACAGCGCGAAGATCACCCGCCCCTTACTATTTGAAGTGGAATCCTCCCAGTCAGCACAGTCCGAAGCCGGACTGTCACAAATGACACAGTCCGAAAGCGAGCTGTCTCAAACGGCACAGTCAGAAACCGGGCTGTCTCAAACGGCACAGTCCGAAGCCGAGCTGTCTCAAACGGCATCGTCCGCAGCTGAATCGTCCAAGCCGGCACAGCCTGAAGCCACAGAAGCTGAAAGTACGCCTTTGATGGCATCTGCCAAAGAACAAACTGCATTCTTTGAAAGCGTAAAAATCGATGGCGTGAAGATCAGCGTCCGCGCGGCAGCCGGCACATTTCCGGCGGGAGCGACACTGTCCGTTGAGAAGATTCCCCTGAGAACGCAGCTTACTGTAGACGAGGCGGTAGAGAAGGAACGGGCCGAAGGGGCAAATGTGGCAGTTTCATATTCATTTGACATCACTGTCAAGGATGTCGATGGAAATGAACTCCAGCCTGCGGACGGACATCGAGTCGAGGTGGCATTTGAGCTTGCCGAGGTGAAGGATCAGAACCTGGATACTTCGGTCTTCCATATAGAAGAAGAGGATGGGGAACTGAACGTCTCATCCCTCGATGTCACGGTCAGCGACAAAGCCGCTGTGGTACTGACGGAGAGCTTCTCCATCTATACTGTTGAATTTACTTATGCCGAACGCCAATATGTGATGAGTGGCGGAGAAGTATTGCCGCTTCGGGACATCTTAGACAAGGTCGAGTTGTACGGCGACGTCACTTCGGTTGAGGTGAGCGACAGCGCGCTGTTCGAGGCATATCGACAGCATGGCGAGTGGTATGTGAAGTCAAATGCTCCCTTCCTGACGGACGAATGGATGAGGGTCACAATAGATGATATCGAATATGAGATCAAGGTGACGGACGCAGTAAATATTAATGGCTATGGGGATCCCGACAACACTTGGCCTACGGTACCACAGATCACGCAGGGTACGGACGGGAAGACCTTCGCTGCTGATGCTCCGCTGGCATCAATACAGATTGATTATTCCATATTAGGAGAATTGAGCAATGCTGTATATCAGAAGCTTTCGCCAGATCCCGGGTTGATCACTTTACCAGGTACTGAGTTGTACAGTAATAACGGACAAGGTGCAGATGCAACTGATATAAATGGCATATTTGCATCCTATGATACGAATCAGCCGGGTGCATATACGCGAACACTCTCAAGAACTGCGGACAACCTGATTGAG
Source organism: uncultured Lachnospiraceae bacterium (assembly GCA_902770965.1). GTDB lineage: Bacteria > Bacillota > Clostridia > Lachnospirales > Lachnospiraceae > RUG11623. The sequence goes on from CACXUY010000043.1 coordinate 10,310, forward strand.
GGAGATCTCTTTTCCTTTAGGTATAGGGATGCGGCAATATTGGAGGACGGCTCTCGGGCGGATGTAGTATTGGTATATTCCAATCTGCACATAAATCTGCAGACCAATGCAGAAATACTTACCGGAACATTTTACATTGTCAGCGGAAACATGATCCGTTCGGGAAATACCAATGATACATCTAGCAATACTACCAGAAACGGTATACAGATTGACGTAAATATCCACGTGGAAGATAAAGATGGAAATATTGTTCCTGGGACCTTCTCTTATCCGATGAGTGACATTGATGTTCAGCGCATAGATAACGATAATTTTGGAAAAATATACGGTGCAGAAAATCTTCATAACTATTCGGAAATGATTGCTATAAGAAGTGGTTACATTGGCAATATTTTTATACCGGATTATGAGGGAATCGATGAAGAGTATGCCCTTAACTCGATAAATAAGAAATATAGTTCTGTTAAACCAGAAGCCAGAGGCTACAAAACCGGCATAGATATATATCAGTACGAAGAAGACGGACAACAAAAAGAAGCCGTACGCTTCATAGGCTTAGGTAAGGGCGATACAGACCCCGGGACATACTATTCTGGCTTTTATTCCATCGCCGACAACACATCAGGCGGCATAAATATCACCGCATGGACATCGGGCAGCAAAACAGCTGTTATAAGGGCAACCTTGCTGAATGGCAAACAGACCATACATCACAGTATAAAATCCACGACAACAGAAGGCGGAACGATAAAGACAACGAGTGACGGAAATTTGAGTGGAGAACTTAATGACGGCAGTACCGTTATCGGGTCCGCCACGGTGCTGGTATCGGATGGTAAAACAGTTAAATACACGATGACTCCAGACAAGGGATTCTACTGCAATGAGATATATATCGGTGATGAGCTGGACGCATCTAAGAATAAGACAGTCATACCTCGTGTGGATCTTGAAAAGCTGATAAGCGGCGAGTTATCTGAGATCACGGTTACGCTCAATGATGGCGGATATACTGAAACCTTAGGGATAGCGACCAATGTGGTCGGCGAGAGGACGGGCACGCTGACGTATGATTCCGGGAATGGTGCTTTTATCTTCGAATTCCCTAATAATAACTATGACCACAGAATCCATGTGGACTGGGATTGGAAGCCGATCTATGACCTGGAGGTGAAGAAGATAGTGAAGGGGACCCAGTCAAGTATCTATCAGTACTTCCCCTTCACGATCCGGATCGAGATACCGGATGGGGCAGATATCAGAATGTGTTCGATGGACACTGCGGCCACGAATTATGATACGGACGACGTAGTCAAAGCGAGCATCTATTATAAATCCACAGATGTCGTAAACCAGCCGACAAGCCTTTCTGATTTCATACCTGAACCTGGGCAATCTAAAGAGGTAACAGTCTGGCTGAGGCATGGTCAAAGCGTGAAGCTTCTGAATCTGCCGGACGGTACGACGTACAGTATCACGGAGAATGAGGGAGAATACACTGAGACTGTCATCTCCAAAACCACGCTTCGCAACAACATGGAAAGCTCCGGCTCGGGTTACCGCGGCAGCATAAAGACCGCGGGCACATTCACGAGGGAACTGATCCAGGTATGTGAACCTGCTCCTTCGGGAACGACCGGCCGATACATCCGTTCAGGAACAAAGACCTTCTTTCAGAAGATAGAAGGGTCATATACAGGAACCCGATATGATTACGATGAATCAAGCGGTGAGTTTAGGGAAAGCACAGATGGTTCTGGTGCCTATGGGAAGGTTGAAATCGCCATGTACGAAGAGATCGACCCGTCGACATATAGCGGTGATGAGCAAAAATATATTATGACTTCCTCATACTGGTTGTATGAAAAGAGTCATACCATCACGCACATTAACGAGAAGGACGCCCCCGTGCCTACATCCGTATCGCTCGGCCTGCTGCCTGCGATCTCATGCGCCATGTTAGGATGCGGCGGAATCGGCGGAGTGCTCCTTGGCAGGAGGAGGGATGATGATGAATGATCCGGACCCTGAAGGGGAAGGCTCTAAGCCGGACGGCTCAGATTCATTAAAGGAAGCAGCCGAGCTTAACGGTACGGACCCCGCAGGGAAAAGCGCGAAGAGAAAGAAGAGGCGAAGGCGGGAACTGATCAGATTCCTGGTTAAACTGGGGGTGATCGCGGTGCTGAGCGCAGTCACTTTTATCTGGGTGCTGGGAGTACATCTCTATCACGGCAACCGTATGTATCCCTTCGTCATGGATGGTGATCTGCTGATCATCTTCAAGCCAGGCAACAAATATGATGTGGGAGATGTCGTTCTCTATCGAAATCCGGAAACTAAGGAGAACAGCATATCCAGGATCGCGGTTGCCGGCGACTGCGAGATCCAGATCACTGAGACGGGAGAGCTTTTGGTAAACGGCTACCGAAGGGCAGAAAATGTGTTTTACCTGACCGAGAAGGTGGAAGGCTCGAAAGTCAAATTCCCATATTCTTTGGGAGAAGACGAATACTTCCTGTTGGACGACTATCGCACGTCGGGCAGGGACAGCAGGGTATTCGGAGCAGTCAAGAAGGAAGCTCTGCTTGGCAAGGTTTCATATGTCTTGCGAAGGCGGGGAATCTGAGTTACAGGAAACAATTTGGGGCAGCCCACCGGACTTTCGGAAACACCTGGGCTTAACCCGGTTTCACAATCATTATTCAATTAAGAAGGAGAGAAACAATGCGAAAAAAAGTTTTTGCTATGATGCTTGCGGTCATGATGATCGGCACTACCTTCATGGGAGCCATGACCGTAATGGCAGATCCGGATCCGGCAGATCCGTCGACTCCTACACCTGCAAATAGCACAACCGCCCCTTATTCAGAGGTTAAACCCAACGTGACTGCTGCAGGACTTGCGGCAGGTATTACAGAGGAAGTCGATGTAAATAAGGCAGGAGCAATGACCCCGAACTTGGAATATACCTTGAAAATCAAGGGAGCAATGCAGGTCTATACAGACGCAAATGGGGTGGTATATGGTGACGCTGCGAATGTTACCAATAAAGACGGCATTACCGGTACATTAGGAACAGTTAAGTTTGATGCCGGAGAAGTCGTAGGTTCTACCAAAACAGACAAGGCGTACACTGTTTCGGATAGCATAGTTACTGCGATCAATGCGCTGGTATTTGATCGTCCCGGTATCTATTTCTGGGAGATCGAAAAAACAGTCAATAACGTAACATATCCGAATGACCAACAGCGTACCGCAATGGTCATCCGTGTTGATGAGGATGGCAGTAAGCTACATGCCCCTGTTATAAGCATGCATGTTCTAGATGCCACCACCGGAATGCCTACCGGAGATAAGCATATCAAGTATAAAGATAAATTTATTGATGCTCCCGGCCAGCTGACGGTTGAAAATGAAGTCACAGGGAACCAGGGTTCTAAAGACCAGTATATGAAATACACTGTCACTCTGACTGGATTAGAGGAGTATGCAGGACATGATCTTACACCTACAGGATCAAATTCTGTTAAAGGTTCAACTCCTAAGTACGGCGAAGAGTTTGACAGCAGTACTGATAACCTGACGTCTCAGAAGATTGGTGATGATGGCAAAGTCACCTTCGAAGTCTGGCTGAAGGATGGAGAAATGATCGAATTCCCCAATATACCTCCTGCAGCAAATGTGAAATTCAGCGTCGAAGAACATAACAATACGCATACAGGCTACAATGTCACCAACGAAGTAAATGATACGCCTGGTACGGGTGATAAGGTTACAGATGTGCCGCTAGATCCCAATGGCTCAAGGGTTGAGTTCAAAAACGAGAAAGAGACCGCTCCGCCCACGGGCATCATCATGGCAGTCGCTCCCGCAACCGCATTTATCGCCATCGGCGGCATCGGTGCCGGTATCGTCTTCGCAGGTAAGCGCAGAAGAGAAGACGATGAGGAAGAAGCCTGATAATAATCCTGAATATGCCAGAGAGGGCCCTGATACCTCTCTGGCAGCTGAGGAAGCTGTATTGAACCATGGAAATAAGAATAATCCGTGTGTTGGATTCTATTGTTGACGCTTTAGTTATATGTGTGTGCGTTCTTCTTATCTGCATCGGGGTTTATTCATTCTACGATAACCTGTATGTATATGAAAACGCCCAGGACAGATCGATCTTGGCTTACAAACCACCTTTGAACAAGACCTTGGCGGACATGAAAGCTGAAGCGGAAGAAGAAGCCAGACAGACCGGGGAGGAAGCCAGGACCGTCGTCCTGAATAAACAGGTGGCGTGGCTTTATGTGGAGGACACTCCCATAGATTTTCCGGTCGTGCAGGGCGAAGACAATTACGAGTTTTTGAACAAGAACGTCAAAGGAGAGTTTTCTCTTAGCGGATCGATCTTCCTTGACAGCCGGAGCGACCCGCTGTTCCGGGATGAATACTCGCTGATCTACGGTCATCACATGGAATACGGAGTGATGTTCGGTTCTCTGGACAGCTTCCGCGACAAGGAATATTTTTCGGCACACAGACAGGGCACCATAGTAACAGAGGACGCGGTATATGAGCTTACGCTTTTTGCCGTGGTTGACGGAGAAGCGAGCGATCCTTATCTGTTCCAGCCTCATAGGCATACGGCTTTGGAAATGATCGGGAGACTGCGGAAAGGCTCTGTTGTATTCACTGAACCGGAGGAGGGGTGCCGCATTGTTGCGATGTCTACATGTTCGGCTGATTCATACATGTCAAGACTGCTTGTCTTTGGTACAATTAAAGGAATCGACGAATGACAGAAAGAATTATGATGAAGGGAGGTGACAGAAATGTGCAGTATCAAAAAACTCATCTTGATGCTTGCTGCTGTAGCCTGTTTGCTTCTCTCTGCGATATGTGTCTTGGCTGCTTCGAGTGAATCCATTGAAGTCCGCATTCCTGTCACTAACCAGGGTCATCCAGGCACAATAGGACTTTATGATAAGTCTGGCGAGAGACTGATTCAAATGTTACATTTAGATGCAGGTGGATCAGGTGAGTTTACAATGATCATTGATACACTTGGCACAAAAATCTTTAAGATACGTACGGTCAATGAGGACACGGATGAAATCGAATACGACAACACCGTGTTTGAAGCGGAAGTATTTGTCGGATATAACGAGACAGACGAGCTGATATCAGCTGTGGTAGTAAGAAGAGAAGGCGAAGTAACAAAAGAGGAAGACGGAGTGATGTTCGCTCATATGGATGGCAGGGGCTATCACAATTATGAGACGAAACCGGATGAGAGTGAACCGGATGAGAGTAAACCGAATACCGAAAAACCCACCGAGGAATATCCGCCGGAAACCGTCAGTCCGGATAAAGAACCTGAAAAGCTTCCGCAGACAGGAACCCTTCGCTGGTTAGTTCCCTACCTGCTTGTCTCCGGCATCATTCTCATAGCAGCTGGAGTAATAATCATAAGGGCGGGACGATATGAAGAATAAGGCCGTCAGGTCGGTCGGAATCGGTCTTTTAACAACAGGAATCGCGATAATAATCATCGCGGCGTTCCTGCTAGTAAAATTAGATAATGACGAGAAACATGCCGATGAGGCTTCGAAGAGGGTCATGGATGTGTTACGTCTCGCCGCAGAGAAGACAAAGCAGACTCCCATGGATCATGGCGAGTCTGTTTTGCTTGCCCGTGATAAGGCTTCAGGCGGCGGTGATGCAGAAAGCACCGAAGCCGCTGAAACAGAGGAAAGTGCCGAAAACGGGCATGAAGCCGGGCATGAAGCCGGGCAGGAAACGACAGAGGCGGCAGAAGGCGCTGAAGAATTCGAAGGAACAGATGACGAAGCGGCAGATCAGGAAGAAGAGCTTATGATAGATGGGATAGGCTATCTAGGCTATCTGTCCTTTCCTGAATTCGGCAGGGATCTCCCGGTCATAGCGGACTGGGATTACGAAAAGCTTAAAGAAGCTCCGGTGAGGTACGACGGAACCTTTGAAGAGAACAATATAGTGATCGCCGGACACGCGTATAAATCGCATTTCCGTTTTTTTGAAGATGAGAAACCAGGCTTCAGGGTCATCTTTACCGATACTTTCGGAAACGAGACCGTGTACAGGATCGTAGAAAAAGAGGTACTGCAGCCCACGGAAATAGAAAGGATGAAAATCGGCGACTGGGATATGACTCTTTTCACATGTACCTACAGTGGAAAGGCCCGCCTCGCCCTGCGGTGCAGCAAAATGTGAGAAGCATGACCGCAGGATTGATGCCGCAGTCTGAGGTGACGGCATGAGGGGTTATGGGCTGTCCGCTATCCTGTCCTTGAAGAGCTGCATCAGCAGCTCTTTTTCATTTTTACCGGGATCTTCAAGCACTGTCTCGAACATATCCTTGAGCACGCTCCCCATCTTAGGACCGGGCTTCATGCCGGCACTGATGAGGTCTCCTCCGTTCACCGCAAGGTCCTTCAGCGTCAGGCAGTCCCCCTCCTCAAGGATCTCTTCGTAGAGCTTTTGCAGGTCATCCAGCGCAGGAATCAGCTTTGAGACAGCCAAGGGGCTTTTGGCAAGGTTGTCGGCCCGCATTACATCCATGAGCAAGGGGAAAAGCTCCGGTGAGACCATGCTGATGACCTTACGGAGGTTTTTTTTCGTCATGCTGAAGCGGTAATCATGGTACCGGATGAGAGTCGTGACCTTCGCGATGGTGTTGTTGTCAAAGCGAAGTCTATGGAGGACCTCGTCCGCGAGCTGCGCGCTGGCCTGACCATGACCGTAAAAATGGTCGCAGCCGCCTTCGTCGCGTGTGTGGGTCAGGGTCTTTCCTGAATCATGCAGCAGGGCGGTCCATCGAAGAATCGGGTCGGCCTCGATATTCTCAAGCATCTTGACTGTATGGATTCCTACAGAGTAACTATGGAACGGGTTGTGCTGTTCGAGCTTCATCATAGCATCGAATACCGGCAGTATCCTGGCGGTGATGCCGCAATCATAGAGGATAAGGATTTTTTCAGGGTGAGGCGAGATGAGAAGCTTGGTAAGCTCTGCCTGAATGCGTTCACAGCTTATCATGTCCAGTCTGGGGGCGTGGCGCGAGATGGCCGCGAGTGTCTCCGGTTCTATGTCAAAATCAAGCTGCGCGGCGAAGCGGACCGCCCTCATGATGCGGAGCGCATCCTCATCAAAGCGGGCATCCGGATCGCCGACAGCGCGGATGATTCTGTTCCTGATGTCATCCATGCCTCCGTGGAGATCGACAATGCCCTCATCGGGATGGTAGGCCATCGCGTTGACGGTGAAGTCACGTCGCAGAAGATCCTCGGAAAGACAGCGGGTAAAGGTGACGTTCTCGGGATGACGGCCGTCCTTGTAGTTCCCGTCAACGCGGAAGGTCGTGACCTCGTACTGCCTGCCGCGGGTCAGGACAGTGACGGTGCCATGCTTGATGCCTGTGTCGACCGTGCGCCTGAACAGACGCTTGACAGCTTCCGGCAGGGCGGAGGTCGTGATGTCCCAGTCCTGCGGGATCCTGCCGAGGATCATGTCGCGGACGCAGCCGCCGACGGCATAGGCTTCATATCCGGCGTGGTTCAAGGTCTTTATAATATATGAAACGTTGTCGGGGATCTCAAATCTCATTGATTTTCCTTTCCGCTGAGTATTGTTTCAGGCTTGTGTCAGAATGCCGCGGCAGTTCAGAACGGTCTTGACTAATGGGGACGTGTGGTTTCACAAGCCCGGTGCGTTTAGAAGGTACAATAATTATATCTGATATTTTCTTCTGTGCATATAGGATTCATAGATCAATTATCAGTTTACCGCAGCCATTCAGCAGCCCGGACTCGGGATGCTGAATAAGAGTTACGAATATTTTTCAAATGTCGTTCTTGACATACTCCCGGATCGAGGTTATAGTCATTTAAAATGCTTGGGCTATTCTATGTTTTATAAGTCTCTGAGGCGAACGCACGCAGACGAAAGCTTGCTTTCGGATGATGCATATACTAAAAGCCAGGTCATGAGCTCTATTTTGATATCGGGAGGAGGAGAGAGCTATGGGTTACAAAGATGTATACCGGGAGTGGATGGAGGATCCATATTTTGACGCGGCTACGAAGGAAGAGCTTGCCGCGATCAGTCAGGATGAGAAGGAGATAGAAGACAGGTTTTATACTTCGCTGGCTTTCGGGACAGGAGGTCTCAGGGGCGTGATCGGGGCCGGCACGAACCGGATGAATATTTACACGGTGCGGAAGGCTACCCAGGGGCTGGCAAATTATATCATTAGTCAAGGCAAGACCGCGCAGGGGGCGGTTATCGCGCATGACAGCCGTAATTTTTCAACGGAATTTGCCATAGAAGCAGCGTGCTGCCTCGCGGCAAACGGCATTAAGGCTTATGTCTTTGAGTCGCTCAGGCCCACGCCGGTGCTTTCCTTCGCGGTGCGCCATCTTGGCTGCGCGGCCGGCATCAACATTACGGCCAGCCACAACCCTCCGGAGTACAACGGCTACAAGGTCTACTGGGAGGATGGGGCGCAGATTACCCCTCCGCACGATGCGGGCATCCTGGCTGAGGTGGCTGCGATCACGGACTTCGCGGCGGTGAAGACTATGAGAGTGGATGACGCGGTCAAGGAGGGACTTTTTACGTGGATAGGGAAGGAGGTCGACGACAGCTATGACACGGAGGTGAAGAAGCAGATAAAGCGTCAGGACTGCATAGACGCAGTGGGGAAGGAGCTTAAGATCGTCTACACGCCCCTTCATGGTACCGGCAACCTGCCTGTACGCAGGATACTCCGGGATATCGGCTTCGAGAATGTTTTTGTCGTCCCTGAACAGGAGCTGCCTGACGGGAATTTCCCCACAGTCAGCTATCCGAATCCTGAATCAAAGGAAGCGTTCGCAATGGCGCTCAAGCTTGCGACCGAGAAGGATGCGGACCTGGTGCTTGCCAACGACCCTGACGCGGACCGCCTCGGGGTGTATGCCAAGGACTCTAAGACCGGCGAGTACAAGTGCTTTACCGGGAACATGTCCGGCTCGCTCCTTGCCGATTATGAGCTTGGAAGGTGGAGGGAGCGGGGAGGACTTCCGGAGGACGGAGTGCTCATCAAGACTATCGTGACCACGAACCTTGTGGATGCCATCTGCGGAAAATATGGCGTCGAGGAGAAGGAAGTCCTGACAGGCTTCAAATACATCGGAGAACAGATAAAGTTCATGGAAGAGGCAGGGAAGGGCACATATCTTTTCGGCTTTGAGGAGAGCTATGGCTGCCTCATCGGTACTTACGCCAGAGATAAGGACGCAGTGGTTGCGTCCGTGGCTCTTTGCGAGGCGGCGGCGTACTACAAGACACAAGGCAAGACGCTCTGGGACGCCATGCTCGATCTCTAC
>CACXUY010000044.1 GCA_902770965.1 uncultured Lachnospiraceae bacterium
CTGTCTCCATAAAGCGAAAATGTAGCACTACAATCGTACCACAGAAGCAGGGCTTTAGCAAGTAAAATAAGATGCTTCGACATAGTTATTGTAACATTTATGTAATTTTGTTATTTTTGAGGTGTTTGATTCAATTCATTTGATTCAACTCACATTCAGTTCACAATTTTATCACTTTACGAACTAACTCAGTTGTATATAATAGTATAGGCATCAGATAGAATAATAACTAATTCAACATTCCCCACAAACGTATGCTTTATAAAAAGACTGCGTATGCTATTATACTATAGACTATTGCAAATACGTATTTATCGGTATGTGCACGCTGTATAAATCATAAGCGCATACATACTATCACTGATACACGCAGCATACCTGAATCGGGGCAAAAATGCATGGAGGAGAAGATTGTATGGCACAAAGGGTATTGTCAAGAGATGACTTGCGCATCAAGTTTGGAGACTACAACAATCTCAAGGATGTTCTTGACCAGGTTATCAGGGACTTTGGGCATCGACCGGCAGTAAAGTACATGAAAGGCAACGAGGTGATAACCCGCACCTCAGATGAGTTTTTCGGTGATATTAAGGCGACTGCTTCCGAATTTATACGCATGGGTTTCTACAGGAAGCATATAGCTATAATAGGAAAGAACTCATATGAGTGGCTTGTATTATACTATGCGGCCATGTATTCAGGCTGTGTATCCGTGCCCTTGAGCTTTGCGTCTCCTGCCGATGAGGTCGAAGAGCTCTGTGGCTATGCCGATGTCGAAGCTGTATTTTATGACGAAGACCTCACCGCCACGCTCAATAAGGTGCGTGACGAGACCGGCATGAAAATCTATGAGATGAAGGCATTCATGGCGGGAGGATACGTCGCAGACCGTGTCACTGAGGACGGAACCATAGACAACCGCACCCAAAAAAAAGATGTGGCCACCATCATGTTCACTTCCGGTTCAACAGGAAAGAGCAAGGGAGTTATGCTTTCAAACGAGAGCTTCTGGGCAAATTTCGTGACCCTAGAGTACCGCAGTGACTCCTGCCTCCTCATCCTCCCCCTGCACCACGTCGCCACCCTTACCGTGGCCAACGCATATTTGGGAGATGCCGCCGAGCTGCATATCGGAGACGATCCCAAGCAGTTTGTAAAATATGTCAGCATCATGCAGTCCGAGGCCACCTTTGTGGTTCCGGCTCTCTTGAGCGTTATCACCACAAGGCTCAAGAAAGTTGACTATGATATCAAGAAGCTCGGATGGAAGCTTGACCATCTCCTCTGCGGAGGAGCGACTTTCCCGTCCGGAGTGATCTCACAGCTCAGCAAGACCGGTATAAGCATTCAGCAATATTACGGAACGACCGAGCTTTGCGGCGGGTTGATCTGCGGTATTATGAGCGATGATAACCCCACTACTATCGGTGATGACATCGCCTACACCATGGAAGCCACCATCATTGACGGAGAACTCTGCGCACACGGCTCACGTATGTTCTCCGGATACTACAAGGATGAAGAGGGAACTAACGAGGTACTCTATGACGGATGGTATCACACGGGAGACCTCGCGAGAGTGGACGACAAGGGCAACTGGTATCTGACCGGCCGCAAGAAGAATCTCATCATCCTCGACAACGGCGAGAACATAAGCCCTGAGGAGATTGAGACAAAGCTTGGCATCTGTCCTGATATTGCCGAGGTCGTAGTATACGGAGAGGGCAGCTTTCTCCATGCGGAGATTCTTCCTGCGTTCGACATCGATGCCTCTGAGGAGAGCAGGCAGGCGACACGCGACAGGATCACGGCTTTCGTCGACAATTATAACAGCAACGCCGCGATCTACAAGAGAGTTCCTTTCACTGAATTCCGTGACACACCCTTTGAGAAGAACGCGGCTGGCAAGATACAGCGTCCCGCCAGAGGATGAGCCCAAGCTTAGTTAGGCACAGCCCTGTTTTAAAAACAGAACAGGCCTGTTTTTAATAATCACAGACCTGTTTCAAAAAACAAAGGCACATACTGCACTATCATAGATACATAGAACGTAATTATTCGGCACCCCAGACGAGGGATGCTGCGCATCCCTCGTCGCGGAGTGCTGAATAATTACCATATAACTTAATCAAACTATATCGAATTTATGGGGAAAGAATAAGTATGACAGAGAAAATGTTATCCAGAGATGATTTGCGCGTCAAGTACGGAGACTATAACAACCTCAAGGATGTTCTTGAGGAGGTCTTCAGAGATTTCGGGCACAGGACTGCCGTAAAATACATGGAAGGCAACGAGGTAATATCCCTTACCTCCGATGAATTTTTCGGTGATATAAAGAGGATTGCCTCAGAGCTGGTGCGCATGGGATTTTACAGGAAGCACATAGCCATAATAGGCAAAAACTCATACGAATGGCTTCTGTATTATTATGCTGCTCTATACGCCGGCTGCGTCTCGGTTCCCTTGAGCAGTGACCTGCCCGCTGACGAGATCGAGGAACTCTGCAGCTACGCCGATGTCGAAGCTGTTTTTTACGACGAGGATCTCACCGAAACCCTTGAGAAGGTACGTGACGCGTCAGGTCTTCGCATCTATGAGATGAAGGCATTTATTGCAGGCAAGTACGTCTCAGACCGTGTCACTGAAGACGGAACTATTGATAACCGCACCCAGAAAAAGGATGTGGTCACCATCATGTTCACCTCCGGCTCAACCGGGAAGAGCAAGGGTGTCATGCTCACCAACGAGAACTTCAGGGAGAACTTCAGGTGCATGCAGTTCCACAATGATTCGGTACTTCTCATCCTCCCCTTGCACCACGTTGCCACCCTCACCGTGTCAAACGGTTTGTTGGGCGATGCTTCAGAGCTACATATCGGAAGCGATCCAAAACAGTTCGTGAAATATCTCAGCAGCATGCAGTCCGAGGCCACATTCGCGGTGCCCGCTCTTTTGAACGTCATCACGGCCAGGCTGAAGAAGGTGGACTTCGACATCTCGAAGCTCGGCTGGAAGCTGGGGCGTATCATATGCGGAGGAGCGACCTTCCCTTCAGGAGTCATTTCTCAGCTTAACAAAACCGGCATTATTGTCGAGCAATACTACGGAACGACCGAGCTTTGCGGCGGTCTCGTCAGCGGCGTCATGACCGAGGAAAATCCTACTACCGTCGGTTATTGGCCGGCTGTCACAATGGAGGCTACCATCATCGACGGCGAGCTCTGCGCGCGCGGCGGCCGTATGTTCTGCGGATACTACAAGGACGAGGAGAGTACGAAAGAGGTACTCTACGATGGATGGTATCACACTGGCGACCTTGCGAGAGTGGACAGCGAAGGGAACTGGTATCTGACCGGCCGCAAGAAGAACCTCATCATCCTTGACAACGGCGAGAACATAAGCCCTGAGGAGATCGAGACAAAGCTTGGCATATGTTCCGATATCGCAGAGATAATCGTCTATGGCAAGGGCAGCTTCCTTCATGCGGAGATTCTTCCCGCGTATGACATCGGTGCCTCTGAAGAGAGCAAGCAGGCAACGCGCGACAGGATCGTTGCTTTCATCGATAACTACAACAGCCACGCCGCGCTCTACAAGAGAGTCCCCTTCACCGAATTCCGCGACACGCCATTCGAGAAGAACTCGGCCGGCAAGGTACAGCGTCCCGTAAGAGAGTAAACCTACATGCTCACGTTTCAAGCGCCGCCACGTATATAAATCCATTTGGATTGCTCCGCGCTGTAACTCCTAAGTGTCTGGAATCCATGATGCCGAGGAGTTGCTTTGATTCAAACATACAGAGGTCATGAACCACCAATAAAAGCGGTCCATGCCCTCCTTTTCTATCAGGCAGCTGCTCATCTCCCACGCAGATGCCCGCCCCATCTCATATATAAACTGACGGAGTCGTGTTCTATACAGAAAACTGTTCTATACAGAAAGCTGTTCTATACAAAAAGCTGTTCTATACAGAAAACCTGTATATAGTCTTCTGACAGTATTTCTCACCCGGTCTTAATACCGAGCTTGGGAATTGCGGGAAGTTCGGGCTGCAGGGATAGTGCTGCGTCTCGAAGCATACTCCTCCACGCCGGGGATAGGTAACTCCGCCCTTTCCGGCTCCTCCGGCATCCGTATCCACGAAATTCCCTGTATAAAACTGCACCCCCGGCTGGGTAGTGAAGCATTCCATGCGAATTCCGCTCTCATCTCCCTCCAGCTCGGCAAACCGATACACACCTTCATCCATATCACACATGGGCTCTGCCCCACTGTCTCTCAGCACATAGTTGTGGTCATATCCATTTCCCAGCTTTATCTGAGGATGATCATCGTCAATCCTCTCCCCGATTGCCCTCTTCGTTCGAAAATCAAACGGAGTTCCCTCTACCGGCAATATCCGCCCGGTAGGTATCGTGCCCTCGCCTATCTCCGTAAAGCTGTCCGAGAAAAGACTCAGTTTGTGGCCAAGCACCGTACCCTTGCCATTCAGATTGAAATACGAATGGTTCGTGAGGTTCAGCACGGTGTCCGCGTCGGCAGCCGCCCTATACGTCAGCACCAAGGCATTGGACTCTGTCAGCCGATAGCTCACCTCAACCTCCAGCGTACCAGGGAATCCCTCTTCTCCATCAGGACTCGTCCTGCGAAACACAACGCCATCCGGAAGCAGCTCCGCGGAGAATAATTCCCTGCTGAAATTGCCATGGAGATGGTTCTCGCCGTCATTTGGCTCAAGCCGGTACATCCTGCCGTTTAATTCAAACTCGGATTTGCGGATACGGTTGGCGTACCTTCCCACAAATGCGCCGAAGAAAACCGTGCCCGCCTCATATCCGGCGATATCATCATAGCCTAGTACCACGTCTGCAAGCCGCCCTGATCTGTCCGGGACAAAAACGCTCTGTATCGTGCAGCCATAATCAAGAACCGACACAACCATCCCATTGCCGTTCTCAAGCCTGTACCGCGTCACCCTGCGGCCATCGGCCGTCTCCCCGAATAACGCACATGTAACCTTTATCATACCACTCCTCCTGATGCACATCCGTGGTTTCCTGACATATGTGCCTCGCAGCATATATGCCGTGTATCCTTTGCCTCACGCCGCAATATATTCAAATCCGGACAAAATATTCATGACCCAATCAAAACCCTCTTTCGATTATTGTAGCCATATCTATCGCCTGTCTTTATCTTAGACAGAATCACTCATCCAACACATGCATATCCAAAGCATACCATCCCTTGGATTCTCTTTCAAGTTACGTCCTTCACGAAAACCATGTCCGTTGATTTTATACCCACTATATCATAAAATAGTATCGTAATAATTCAGCCCCCCAATTTAACTGTAAGAATGCAGGACGAAGCACTTGCACTTCGGAAGTATTTTAACAGTTATTCTGGTGCGGACGAAAGACGGCCGTCCGTATTTGCCTCTGGCATAGTCGGCTTTAACTGATAGGGAACAGGCAGGAGAACGGATATGGAACAGCTTCGCTGCGTCGTGGAGCGCATTACATTTCAGAATGAGGAGAATGGCTACTCCGTCATAAGGGTTCGGGCAAAGGGCTTCACTGATCTCGTCACCGCGGTCGGCAATATGCCCGAGGTTCATGTGGGCAGTGTCCTGGTCCTTGGCGGCAGCTGGAGCGTCAACCCCAAATATGGCAGACAGTTCAACATCCAGACCTTCGAGGAGACGCTTCCCGCAACAGCTTTTGGTATAGAAAAATATCTGGGCAGCGGCCTGGTCAAAGGCATCGGTCCAAAATTCGCCCGCCGCATCGTCAGCCAGTTCGGAAAAGATACCCTTCAAGTCATCGAGGACGAGCCGGACAGGCTTCTTGAGGTGCCCGGTATCGGTCAAATGCGTGTCGACCACATAAAAGAGAGCTGGATCCAGCAGAAGGAAATCAAGAACATCATGCTTTTCCTTCAAAGCCACGACGTCAGCACCACCCATGCGACAAAAATATACAAGACATATGGCAACGACAGCATAAATATAGTTCAAGAAAACCCATACCGTATGGCGGACGAAATCTGGGGAATCGGCTTCAGAACCGCCGACACTATCGCAAAGAAGATGGGCTTCGGCCATGACAAATATGTCCGGTTAAGGAGCGGCTTGCTTTATACCCTGAACCGCCTGGCCGACGACGGGCACTGCTACGCAACCCGGAGCATGCTCATAAAAACCGGTGCGGAGCTTCTGGCTGTTGACGAGGACGTGCTTCACATGACGCTCGACGAGATGATCAGGAACCGCGACGTGATCACGGAAAAGCTCCCCCAAAAAGACGGACAAAGCACTGCGTCCATTTTTTCTTCTTCGGCAGCGCCATCACAGCCCTTAACAGCCGCTCCGGCGCAGGCCGCCATAGGCACGGCCGCAACGCCTCAGTCCGCTGCGGCGCGTCTGTCCTTCTATAAAAATACCTCGGAGAAGATAGCAGACGCCCTGGCAGCCGCGGATGAATTCGCGATCTACCTTCCGCCGTTCTATTTTTCCGAGACCGGCGTCACGAGAAGGCTTCTCAAGATTTTCTCCTCTCCCTCCGCCCTCAGGATCAATCCACAGGGCCTGCCGGAAAGGGTACAGCGACGCACGGGCATGACCTATGACAGCATCCAGCTCGAAGCCATCGGCAAGGCTGCGGCCAGTAAGATCCTCATCCTCACAGGAGGTCCCGGGACCGGAAAGACGACTACTACCCTGGGGATAATCAGTGCATTTCGCGAAGCCGGGGCAAAAATCCTGCTCGCCGCTCCTACCGGCAGGGCCGCAAAGCGCTTGTCTGAAGCGACCGGCATGGAAGCAAAAACCATCCACCGCCTTCTTGAAGCCAAACCGCCGGAAGGCTACCAAAAAAACGAAGAAAGCCCTCTTGAAGGCGACGTCCTCATTGTTGACGAATGCTCCATGATCGACGTCATGCTGATGTATAATCTGCTCAAGGCAATCCCCGATGAAATGGTTATGATAATGGTCGGGGACATCGATCAGCTGCCCAGCGTCGGAGCGGGCAACGTACTCCGCGACATTATCGCTTCGGAACGTTTTCCCGTTGTGCGCCTCACTCGCATATTCCGCCAGGCGCAGGCCAGCAGGATCATCATGAACGCCCATAGGATCAACGCAGGCCTCATGCCCGACCTGTCAAACGGCGCGAACAGTGATTTCTTCTTCTCTGAGAGGGAGAACCCGGAAGACGCGGCTTCTACGATCATCGACTTTGTCAGGACCAAGCTCCCGCGCTATTACCATGTCAAGCCCTCCGACATACAGGTGCTGACGCCCATGCAGCGAGGAAATATAGGGGCCGCGAATCTTAACCAGCTTCTCCAGTCAGCACTTAACCCCTCTGCGGAAGGCCTCCACCGCGGCGGATATATTTACAAGCCCAACGACAAGGTCATGCAGATCCGCAATAACTATGACAAAGAAGTTTTTAACGGCGATATCGGGGTGGTGGACTCTGTGGACTTAACGGAACGTGAGCTGACGGTGCGCTTTGACGACCGCCTCGTTCCATATGATGTCTCCGAGCTTGACGAGCTGGTTCTCGCATACGCGACTACAATCCATAAATCCCAAGGTTCCGAATATCCCATTGTCGTCATGCCGGTCCTCATGAGCCACTATGTTATGCTGCAGCGCAATCTGATATATACTGGCATAACAAGGGCGAAAAGGATCCTTGTCATCGTGGGCACGAAAAAAGCCCTCGCAGTCGCTATCGGCAACGTGACCGTCTCACGAAGGAACACGATGCTCAAAGAGCGCCTCGCAGGGCTTGTAACAAAGGACAATGCCAGCCGCGGCCATTAGCCGGCTGAAGCTCATGCATCCTCAGCGACTTCCACTTCAAAAGGAAGATGGGATAGGATGTCCCTTTCCAGATCCACGCCGGGATAGATCTCTATAACACGCAGCCCGGTCGGAGTCAGCTGAAATACACAGCGCTCCGTGACATAAAGCACCCTCTGCCTGTTCTCCAGTGCCCTTTTCGCGGAGAAGCTGATGCTTCGCACCTTCTCAACAAACTTCGGCACCGTGCCGTCAGCTTCTATGGTCACGATGCCCTTTTTCTGTGAGACCTCCAGGCCTTTCGTGTTAAAGGTCATGCAAAAGATAACGAACGGAGTCCTTGCAGTTATATTCGCGAAGCCGCCAATACCGGAAAATGCGCCAGGCCCGCGGTGTGAGTTCACATTCCCCCAACGGTCCACCTCAA
Source organism: uncultured Lachnospiraceae bacterium (assembly GCA_902770965.1). Lineage (GTDB taxonomy): Bacteria > Bacillota > Clostridia > Lachnospirales > Lachnospiraceae > RUG11623. The sequence continues at coordinate 8,247 of CACXUY010000044.1, forward strand.
GCGCCCCCATAAAGCAGACATCCAGTCCCCCGTTGTCATACAGGTCAAACTGGTTCGCCATGTCGTAGACCGAAGCCGCCCCTATCATCGCCCCAAAGACCTTGCCTGAGGCAGGCAGCCCTCCTATGCCCCCCGACTCAACCGTCAGGGTAATATGGTCGAGCATACCGTTCTTTCTCGCAAACCTTACGACTGTCTCGGGAAGACCGATGCCGATATTCACGATATCATCTATCTTCAGCTCCTTCGCTGCCCTGCGGCCTATGATATTCGCCGCAACGCAGGCATGCCTCTCTGCGGATGCCACAGAATCGATGCGGTCATTCCACACTGACCACTCATCATAGGGTATTTCAAAGCTGCCGGTAAGTGCCGAAAATGATTCGTCCCTGTCCTCCGGATCCGTCACCACGATGGCATCCACAAGGCAGCCCGGTATAATGGCGTTCCTCGGACGTGAAGGGGTGTTGACAAGCCTGTCAACCTGGACGATAACCTTTCCGTTGTTCGCCTTCGTCGCCTGACATATAGAGAGCGCGTCGCCGGACATATACATGTCGTCAAATGAAATATTGCCCTTTCTGTCAGCGGCAGTACCCTTGATCAGAGCGATAGTGATCTTGGGCAGCTTATAATATAGGAAGTCTTCGCCATCTACGACCACATTCTTCACAAAAGAATCGTCCGTCGAAAGCCTGTTGATGCCAGGACCTTCCAGCCTCGGATCGACAAAAACATCCAGGCCGACCTTAGAAAGGGCTCCGGGCAAGCCGCTTGCCTGTGCGCGAATCGCATGGGAAATGCAGCCCAGCGGCAGGTTATATGCCTCGAACCTGTCGTCCAATACGAGCTTTTTCGTGCTGAGCATAGCTCCGAAATGTCCGCAAATGATCCTGTCAACCGCGCCGTCCCGGATGTAGCTTTCGGCGTTGCGGTTGGCATCCCACACGCCAAAGCCGGCGCTCGACACGATAGTGAGATGTCGAGGAGCGCCGGTCTCTTTATATCTTCTGTATATCGCTTCGTGGATCTCAACGGGGTTCTCTATGCCGACAAAGGAATTGACGCAGATGCAGTCCCCGTCGCGGATCATCCTAATGGCCTCATCGGCCGTCATGATTTCGTACATCGTTTTCACCTATGGATTTTTTAGTCATACCCATAGATTCTAACAGCAATCGCCTGCTCTGTCAAACATCAAGCTATTATTCTGACAGACACAGCCGAATCATATATTTTTAGTTACTGCTTTTACATTAAAGCTGGCTCCCGCAAAGCGAGTGGCCATGTTAATCAGTATCCTTTCTCAAGATCTATCTCGTTGACAAGCTTGCCGCCAGCCAAAAATGCCTTCAGGTTCGCAAGCGCTATCTCAAGGATATAGACCTTCGTCTGAGGCAAGGTATATCCGCCGCCCACGTGCGGGGTTATGAAGCAGTTCTTCGCTTTCCAAAGAGGGTTGTCTGATGGCAGCGGTTCAGGGGAAGTTACGTCAAGGGCTGCTCCGCCAAGATGCCCTGAATTCAATGCTTCGACCAGGGCGTCTTGATCTATAGCGCTGCCTCGCCCCTCATTTACCACAAAAGCCCCCTGTTTCATAGACGCGATGCGCTCAGCACTGAGAATCCCCCTTGTCTGCGCTGTCTCAGGCAGCACCATGGCTACCATGTCCGCGGTAGGCAGTACCTCGTCCAGGTCATCTATCGTGTAAAGCTCGTCCACATAATCAGGTTTTTCTGACATCGTGCGTTTTACTCCGATCACATGTGCTCCCAGCGCCTTCACCGCCCTTGCAAAACGAAGACCGATATCGCCTAAGCCCAATACCAATACGCGCGAGCCATATATAGAACTCACCGTGCTGCCGCCCCATTTTCCAAGATCGCCCCATGTAGACTGGGTCTGGAAATCACGGTAGATATAGAGCTTCTTTATCAAGGTAAGAAGCATTGCAAGCATATGCTCCGAGATCGTCAGGCTGTATGCGCCGTTAGCATTACAGAGCTTCGCCGTTTCCGCCTGAACACAAGCTTCTGCCTGAACATAAGCTTCCGCCTGCGCACAGGCTTCAGTTTTGGCCGCGCTGAATACCGCGCCCTGCTGTTTTTTCCTCAATTCTCTCATGACAGCGATATAATTGTCCACACCTGCGCTGTTAAGCTGCAGCACCTTGAGCCTGTCAAGCTCCGGCACCAGCGATACAGGCGGATTCCCTATCACAAAGTCCGCGTCACCGGCATTTTCCAACGTCAGCTTTCCCTGACCGATGAACGCGATCTCATGTCCGGCGGCTGCCTCAGAAAAGGCCTTCTTCTGCTCATCGTTCAGATCCATGCCTACCACTATTTTCATAATCACTCCTCTTTCTGAAAAAGAGAGGGATGCTTCGATCTGAGCCATCCCTCTCCTTATTTTTGCTTGCTGATCACTCATGCTGATTTATAGCATTCCCGCGTCAGCCTATTATTTGCCATACAAAAGCCTTCTACTATCTCAGTCGGTCAGATCCAGCTTCTGCAGCCTCTTCAGATAAATGCTCCTGAACTCCTCATACTCTCCAAGTCCGTTTCCGGTAAATACCGTGCGGAAACCCGCCTTGCGAAGCTGCCACATGAGTGAATCATCAGAGTTGTAGAGTTCACCGGCCATGTAGTCGCCCCATGCGACAACCAGAGGAACGATTACGACATGGGCATCGCGCATATCCGCTTCGCGGCTCTTGAGCCAGGCAATGGCCTGACCCACGCAGTCACGTTCCTTCAGCCTAAGGACGCGGATATTCTCATATCCCTTGTTCCTGATACCCTTCTCAAGGTTCTCGTAGTTGTTGCTGTATTTCTCAGATGTCCCATGACCGACAAAAAGATACTCATTCTCGGGTGAAGGCTCAAGTGCCTCAAGAAGGGCAGCGGCAGTTTCCTCGGCTGACTCAGCATCATGTACGACAGCTTCGGTAACCTCGATATCAATCCTGTCACGGTAGAAGTTCAGACGGGTCTTAAGCTGCCTGTAAAGCTCGCCCTGAGCAAAGAAAACCGGTACGACGACTACCCGGGTGAAACCATGGATGATAGCTGTCTCAAGAGCGTCCTCAACCCTGTAGGTGCGGGTGTCTCCGAAGCCGTTCATGGCGTTCGCGGTGGAGTCGTCAGTGAAAACCTGCCATACCGGAAGACCGGTTTTTAAAGCGATATCAGCCTGTATCTTATCATAGCTGACTGATTTTGCGCGCAGAATGCTGGTTCCAAAGCTGGCCAGAAACAGGACTGTTTTCTGATTATCCATGAGTTATCCTCCTCTGTTAATGCTGATTTACCGCATTGACATCTGATCTACAGATGCAGCCTATGCGGCTTCAATATATTGGTTTTATTTTTTCAACGCAAGGTTCTCTCCCTGCGCCAGATAGTCTTATAGTGAAAATATCCCCGGCTTTGCCGCAGTATTACAGCATTTTCATCAACGCCCGCATACCGCAGCCGGCCGTAACCAGTCATAACCATTCACGGCTTTTCGTTTATGCTCAACCGGTCATGGTATGGCATGGCATGGCATTGTTCTAATACTGTGAATGTTGAAAGCGTGTGTCTGAAAGAATGCTTCCGTTATCCGCAGAGTATCCTGCGCGCATTGGCGACGCGTTCTTCAGTCGGCGGCTCTGTCCCCGAAAGGGTGTAAGGAATCCCCAGCTTCTCCCACTTGGGTTCGCCCATGGAGTGGTATGGCAGCACCTCCACCTTCTCAACGTTCGACAAAGTGTCAATGAACTGACGGAGCTTATACAGGTCTTCATCAAAATCCGTCACGCCGGGGACGAGCACATGGCGGATCCAGACCGGTTTCCCAAGCTCAGACAGGAATCCCGCAAGGTCAATGATATTCTCATTCCCCCAGCCGGTAAGTTCTCTGTGCTTCACGCTGTCCATCTCCTTGAGGTCAAGCAAGACCAGGTCAGTCATCTCCATCAATCTGACAAACCTCGAGAAGAAAGGCTCTTCTCTCGAAAATGGCTGACCTGCGGTGTCGATCACCGTATGTATGCCGCGCCTCTTCGCCTGACTGAAAAGCTCAAGCATGAAATCCATCTGAAGCAGAGGCTCGCCTCCGCTGACCGTAATCCCGCCGCGCTTCCCCCAGTAGGAACGGTAGCGCTCCGCCTGGTCGAGCAGGCTGTCTGCTGTGCGGAGCTCTGCTCCCTCGCTGCTCCATGTATCCACGTTGTGGCAGTAACGGCAGCGCATATGACAGCCCTTCAGGAAAACAATGAACCTTATCCCCGGACCGTCCACCGCTCCGAACGACTCCGTGGAATGCACGAAGCCCAGAAGTTTGTCTTGAGCCATAGCTGCCATCTCGTCCGATGCCATGCCCTGCGCCGCTTTCCTCTGCCCGCCTTGAGCCATAGCCTTCATCTCATCCGAAGCCATGCTTCTTAGATGAACTTATGGCAGGTACGGGCGATAACATCCATCTGCTGCTCTCTGGTAAGGCTGATGAACTTGACTGCGTAGCCGGAGACGCGGATAGTGAAGTTCGCGTACTCGGGCTTCTCGGGATGCTCCATGCAGTCGATCAGCTTCTCTGTTCCGAAGACATTGACGTTCAGGTGATGCGCCCCCTTGTCAAAGTATCCGTCCATGAGTTCGACGAGGGTAGTCTTGCGGGTCTCCATGTCATGGCCAAGCGTATCAGGGCTGATGGTCTGAGTATTGGAGATGCCGTCAAGCGCGTACTCGTAAGGCAGCTTCGCGACGGAGTTCAGCGATGCCAGAAGACCTGACTTCTCAGCGCCGTAAGAAGGATTGCCGCCGGGGGCGAAGGGCGCCGCGGCCTTTCTTCCATCGGGAGTCGCGCCGGTAGCCTTGCCATAGACCACGTTCGAAGTGATGGTAAGGATGGAAGTGGACGGCTCCGAATGGCGGTAGGTGTGGAACTGCTTGATCTTATTCATGAAGGTCTTCAGCAGCCACACGGCGATATCGTCAGCACGGTCGTCATCATTTCCATACTTAGGGAAATCTCCCTCGACTTCAAAGTCCTTGGTGATGCCATCCTCATCGCGGATAGGCCTTACCTTCGCGTACTTGATAGCGGAAAGTGAATCCACGACGTGCGAGAAGCCGGCGATGCCGGTCGCAAAGGAACGGCGGACATCCGTATCGATGAGAGCCATCTCCGCGGCTTCGTAGTAGTATTTATCATGCATGTAATGAATAAGGTTCAGGATATTCACATACAGCCCTGCGAGCCAGTCCATCATCTGGTCGAAACGGTGAATGACCTCATCATAATCAAGGATCTCAGAGGTGATCCTCGGAAGCTCCGGTCCCACCTGCTCACGGGTCTTGACATCTATGCCGCCGTTGATGGCATAGAGCAGGCACTTCGCAAGGTTAGCCCTGGCTCCGAAGAACTGCATCTCCTTGCCGGTCTCTGTAGCGGAGACGCAGCAGCAGATGGAATAGTCATCGCGCCAGATAGGACGCATGACATCATCGTTCTCATACTGGACTGAGCTGGTGTTGATGGACACCTTCGCCGCGTACAGCTTGAAGGGTTCCGGCAGATGTGACGAATACAGCACCGTCAGGTTAGGCTCAGGTGAAGGTCCCATGTTCTCCAAAGTATGGAGGAAACGGAAATCGTTCTTGGTGACCATGTGGCGGCCGTCCATGCCGATGCCCGCCATCTCAAGGGTCGCCCACACAGGGTCGCCCGAGAAGAGCTGGTTATAGGAAGGAATCCTGGCGAACTTAACCATGCGGAACTTCATAACGATGTGGTCGATGAGCTCCTGCGCCTCAGTCTCGGTGATGATGCCCTCTTCAAGATCACGCTCGATATAGATATCAAGGAAGGTGGAAATGCGGCCGACGCTCATGGCCGCGCCGTTCTGGGTCTTGATCGCGGCAAGATATCCGAAATACAGCCACTGTACTGCCTCCGCGGCATTCTCAGCCGGACGGGAGATGTCAAAGCCGTAGATCATGGCCATCTGCTTCATCGCTTCGAGCGCGCGGATCTGATCCGCAAGCTCCTCTCTCTGGCGGATGACCTCATCGAACATCGTTCCGCCGCCGCAGCTGGCATAGTCTTCCTTCTTCTTCTCGATCAGGAAATCGATGCCGTAAAGAGCCACACGGCGATAATCGCCGACGATACGGCCTCTGCCGTAAGTGTCCGGAAGTCCTGTGACGATATGCGCATGGCGGGCTCTCTTCATCTCAGGCGTATATGCGTCAAATACTGCCTGATTATGGGTCTTGTGATACTCGGTAAAAATCTTGTGGTACTTGGGATTGACCTTGTAGCCGTAGGTGCTGGCTGCCTGCTCGGCCATCTTGATGCCGCCGTAAGGCATAAAAGCACGCTTGAGCGGCTTGTCAGTCTGAAGGCCGACGACCTTCTCCAGGTCCTTCATCGACTCATCGATGTAGCCAGGACCATAAGCAGTGATGCTTGACACGATCTCCGTCTCGCACTCAAGCACGCCGTTGTGCTCGCGTTCCTCCTTCTGCAGTTCCTGAAGCCTTCCCCAGAGACGGTCCGTCGCCTCCGTAGGTCCTGCCAGGAAGGACTCATCGCCGTCATAAGGCTTGTAATTGTTCTGGATGAAATCGCGAACATTTACATCGGTTTTCCAATGAGTTCCCTTAAAACCTCTCCATGCCTCGCTCATGTTTTACCCTTTCTTTATATATTATTTGCCGGCAAAACCGCTCGCCCATCCGAACAGCCTCACCCTGTGTTATAAACCGCTCCTTAGTCAGTTTCATGGCAGTCAGAACGATTCTGGTTCTCATACAGAATCATTATAGCAAGTATTTTCGTTTTTGTCTTTATTAAAATGCAATTTGCCTATGCTAACTCATCTGTTTTCTACTTTTTTCTGAGTCGACTAATGCAGGCATCTCTCGTACCATGTTGTAAGAAGAAATTATTTCCCACTCAATTGGTTGGATTGCAGTTAATTGTTGTTTATATCTGAAGGACTATCAAAATGCTCACCAATCATGATATCGCTGTCATCAAGAACATAACTGCCATTGGCTTCTTCTTCGAGCTCCCTTAGCATTTCAGCTTCAAACTCTTCCGGGGTCATATCCTTGTAAGCTTCATAGACGCTTACCTTTTTGTCTTCCGGAATATATACCTTATAGCCATTTTCCCTGTTTAGACGGTCCAGCACATCCTGATAGGGAGTGAGCAATTCATTTATGCTTTCAGAAATATCTAATACGCTCGATTCGGTTTCGTCACTCGCATCTCGTGCTGTCGCACTCGATGTGAGCTGTCGCCAAGAGCCGTGACCACAGGCAGTCTTACCTATAACTCCTGGCTTATAGTCTGAAATAAAACCGACTCCTACCCGAATGTGACCTGGCAGGAGTCTTTGCCACGATGATTCAATCCGCTTAGCGTCAACTCACCCTATTGTTCTTTTTCTTGCGGAAGTATGTCACCATCGTAATAGCCAATGATAGGACCACTACGATGCCTACCGTGTTTATCCACACTACCATGTGGTTAGCCATATAAGGAACGCTCTCGCCTGTCCCCTGCATATATGCTTCGTATGCTTGTTTGTTCTGCCATACCCCAAGCGTATTCCCAATAATCAGACCCAGAAAATTTCCTACAGAAAATGCAATACTGAGGATATATCTCCCAAATATTCCGGCTAAAAGAGCTATCGCAAAGAAGGCTACCGGCATTGCAAATTGCAGATCATTCAGATCAACCCGCTTCCATGACGGAGTAACCGGACTGTCAGGAAAAATAAACACCACCGCAAAAACAGAGAGTACTACTGTGATCGTCCATACTATCAATGCATTTTTTCTGTTTGTTGCTTTCATGATACTACTCCTCAAGGTATGATCAAATACTGAGCACATAGATTTGAAAATTCAACTGATTTTGCAAATCCATTGAATACACTGAGCCTAGAATAACCTGCCTGTAACGCAGTAATCCAAGAGTCAAAACCATTATACTTTGCCATTATTCTTTTCTTTCAGCCTGTCCTATACCTTCTCATACGCAATTCTGGGATTGTCGTCCTCTTCCACATAGATCGTCCCGCAGCGCACGAAACCCAACTTTGAGAGCAGTCCCTGCATCACCAAGTTGTCGCCATGGGTGTCTATCCTCAGATGTCCGCACTGCTCATATGCCCAGTTCAGGCAAAAGCTCCCTATGCCCTTAACTGACCCGTCAGCAGCAACTCTATGCACCACGCCATAGGGCGAATCCTCCAGCCACCTGCCGTCCTCGATACGGCGGTATCCCGGCTCGGCATCCTTGCCCTGCCTGAAGAAAAATGTGCCGACCACGCGCCCACTATCTGACTGCTGCATATCATCGTTCGCATCCATTTCGACACATACATAGCTGTTTCCGCCTTCTATATCCCTGCGTATCAACGCTTCCGGCGGCCAGTTCGTCGGTCCCCACTGGCTAGGATTGCCATGAGCCGCCATGAATTGGCGCGCATATGCATATATCTCCATTATCCGTCCCAAATCCTGTTCTGTGGAGCGTCTTACAGCAAGCATAGTCCCTGCCCCCAATCTTATTATAATAAAGGATTACAAGCGTAAGCAGTACGAGGCAATCCTTTTCAAAATCGTGATCAAGTCAATCTAACCACGATGCCATATGCGATGCCATATGTTAATGACAACTCAATCGTTCATAAGTGCCTTCTTCCCTGCAAGGAAAGGCCTCGCCGCATGGACATTGAAGAACTCGATAAGCGGTCCCATGAAGAAAGCCGTAATTATCGTGCCGACGCCTATGATAGTCGGAATCTGCGACACGCTCTTCCCGCTGGCAAGAAACAATGCCGCTCCCAAAATGACGCACACAAGGTCTGTGCAGATCCTCACATACTGGAACTTGCCTTTCTTCCATGTATTGCTTATGATAAGCGCCACCGCATCATAGGTGGACACGCCCAGGTCCGCCGTCATGTAGAAGGCCGAAGCCAGACAGATTAGCACGACAGCCACGGCAAGGCACAGCAGCCTCACGATAAGCGAAGGATCGATGATGACAGTCTGCAGGAACTCATAAGTAAACTGCGTGATATATCCCAGCAGGAACAGGTTGATGAAGGTCGCAAGCCCTATGTAGTGCCTGTCAAATACCAGGGCGAATGTAAGGAGCACGGCATTCGCTATGACATACAATGTCCCGAAGCTTATCGGTACAAGCGCGTCAAGCCCCGCCATGAACGACTGGAACGGATCCACTCCCAATGCGGCGATTTTGAAAATGCCGACGCTTATGGCACACAGCACCACGCCGAAAAGGGACATACCCACTCTCTTGTTAAATATCTTCGAAGCATTCATTTCAATCCTCCCCCGATCATCATGAAAACCTCATTCATCTATCAGCATCGACAGCGAGATCCTCTTTTTCGCAAGGTCAACATCAACGACCTTGACCTCCACGACATCGCCTACGCTCACAACGTCCAACGGATGCTTCACGTACTTCTTCGACATTCTGGATATGTGAACCAGACCGTCCTGATGGACTCCGATATCAACGAAAGCTCCGAAATCTATCACGTTCCTGACAGTTCCCTTAAGGAGCATGCCGGGTTTCAGATCCTCCATGGTCATGACGTCGCTCTTGAGTATCGGCTGCGGCATGTCCTCACGAGGGTCGCGTCCGGCACCCATAAGCTCCTTGACGACTGACTGAATAGTGATTTCTCCGACTCCGAACTCTTCCATGAGCTTCGCCATGAGTGCATTTTTCTCTCCATCGCTTCTGTTCTTTTCGGCAGAGCTGCCCTCTCCTGCTGCACTCTTCTTCCTTGCCGCTCCATCATCGCCTGCCGAGCCTTTCTTTACGGCAATACCTTTCTCTGCGGCAGCGTTCTCCTTTCCTGACAGATCGTTCCTTCCCGCGGCGCCGTTCTTTCCTATATATATAGCTATCGGACCATGTCCTATCGCCGTCTCCTCGATTCCAGCAGCCTTAAGCAGAGCCTTCGCGAGCGGATAGCTCTCCGGGTGAACTCCCGTATTGTCAAGAGGCTCCTTGCCCCCGCTGATCCTCAGAAAGCCGGCACACTGCTCAAAAGCCTTCGGTCCTAACTTCGGCACCTTCAGAAGCTCGCTCCGGCTGTCGAACCTTCCGTTCTCCTCCCGATAAGCGACGATATTTTTCGCGGTAGCCTTCGTTATGCCGGATATGTACTGCAAGAGAGGGGCCGAAGCGGTATTGAGATCCACTCCCACAGCGTTCACGCAGTCCTCGACGACGCCGCCCAATGCTTCACCAAGTTTCTTTTGATCCATATCATGCTGATACTGCCCGACTCCGATTGACTTCGGATCAATCTTGACCAGCTCTGCCAGAGGATCCTGAACCCGTCTCGCTATGGAAGCCGCGCTCCTCTGACCCACGTCGAACTCAGGGAATTCCTCCGTCGCCAAGGCGCTTGCGGAATACACTGAGGCTCCGGCCTCATTGGTTATCACATAATACACCTTCTCAGGTATCTCACGAAGCACCTCCGCCAGGAACTGTTCGGATTCACGGGACGCAGTACCGTTGCCCACCGAAATAAGTGTCACATGGTATTTCTTCACCAGCTCCTTGATCTTATCGGCGGCCGCTTTCTGCTTCGCTTCACTGGTAGGGGCTGTGGGGTAGATGACCGCCGTGTCAAGCACCTTACCGGTCGCGTCCACCACGGCCAGCTTGCAGCCCGTGCGGAAAGCCGGATCCCAGCCCAGCACCGTCTCCCCGGCGATGGGCGGCTGCATGAGAAGCTGATGAAGGTTCTGCCTGAAGACCTGTATCGCGCCGTCCTCGGCCTTTTCCGTCAGCTCATTCCTGACCTCGCGCTCAATCGACGGAGAGATCAGCCGGGCATAGCTGTCTTCTATAGCCCTTCGCATCGCGTCGCCTGTCGCGGGATTGCCCGGCTTTATCAGGCGGCTCTTCAAGAAGCTTAGTATCTCTTCCTCCGGAGCTTCTATGCCGGCCTTGAGAAGCTTCTCCTTCTCGCCACGGTTGATGGCAAGCACACGGTATCCGGATACCTTCGAGACCGGTTCCGAGAAATCATAGTAGGTCTCATAGACGGATTTCTCCTCCTTGTCCTTAGCTTCCGATGTCAGTATTCCTCGCTTCTCGGTGACGCCTCTGATATACGAACGGACGGCGGGCGAATCCGAAAACCGCTCCGCCAATATGTCACAGGCTCCCTGGATCGCCTCTTCGGCGGTGAGAACTCCCTTCTCTTCAGAGATGAAAGCCTGTGCTTCTTCCTCCAGAGTCTTGTCGGTCTTCTGCGCCCAAATGATATTCGGCGATGGTCGCCCTAGTAGTCCTCTTCGGCCGGTAAGGGCGATAAATATCATCAAGAGCGACAGATGTCTCTGCCGCCTCTATCTGCTTCGCGAGCTCAGGCGTGAGCTTGCCCTGGGTCTCTATCGCCTCCCTGATTTTTCCCTTTTTCTCTTCAAGATTACGAAGAGTGGTGAGCCGTCCTCCCAAGACACGCAGCTGCTCATCATTCAACGCGCCTGTCGCCTCTTTTCTGTACCGGGCTATGAACGGGATAGTGCACCCCTCATCTATCAGTTTGACGGCTGCCTCAACCTGCCCGCTCCCTACCTCAAGCTCTTCCGCAATCTTTTTAATTATGTCCATCTGGCTGTCCTTTCTGAAAATATAATAAGCAACTGTTCAGTACTCCAGACTCTGGATGCTGCGCACCCCTCGTTGTGGGGCGGCCAGAGATGCTGAATAATTACAAAATATATACCTGATCAATCGCATCGACTGTGAAGAATATAGCTCACAAAGCCCTTTGGGTCAACGTCATACTGAAATATTTTTCAAATGATCAGCCATTCATGATATCGGCCTTCTGGTATGTCACGCAGAAATATCCCGGATGAAGGATCTGGCTCATGGTCATATGATATCTGGTTTTTGTCGGTTCATTGAAATAGACCGCCCTGACGCTTTCACCCAGGACAGCTGCCCGCTGAGCCTTCTCATACCAGTCCTCGGAAAGCTCGGGGAAGAGCTCCCTCGCCGTCTTCCCTAAAACCCCTGATGCCTTGATGTCCCACTCATTCTCAAAGCAATGATTGATATAGATGACCTCAGCATCTGCTACCTTATCCTGATCATCCATTATTGCCTTGTACACGGACATCATCACGGGCAGGTTGTCGTACAGGTGAAACAGCTCCGATACCTTGCTCATCCTGTACTCAATCGACGAGTGTACGTTATGATCCGCCAGAAGCCTTCTCTCCGCCCTCTTCTCCTGTTCGTCCAGATCCTCGGTCTCAGAGTAAGCCGCGAATCCAACCGATAAATACAGCGTCACGGAAATATCATCTACATAATTTATGCCTCTGGCTAACTCTTTGATCTTATTCGAAATATCTCTTATTTCTTCACCAATATGTATCTGCTTCAATATTACGAATGTTTCACCGGAAAGCCTTCCGATAGCAGAATCCGATCCGAATTCGCTCCTCAGCCTGTCTCCAAGGATACTGATCACCTTGTCTCCGAAATCGAAGCCGTACTGATGTATCAGCACAGAAAAGTCGTCTATGTCAAGATGGACCCTGACGAAGTCAGTGTTTCTCAGGTAATAGGCATCCTGAAAAATCCGCGCCTCCTCCGCTATGCCGCGAGGATTCAACAATCCTGTCAGCATATCTTTTCTCTTTGTGTCCGCTCCGCGGGTGTCATTGACCGTAAGAAGCTCCTTGTCGATGAAAAATCCTATTAAGCCTCTTATCATCCCGCTTTCGTCATATACGGGAGTCTTGCTGGCGAGTATATCCCTGCTCTCTCCATTGCTGATGCACTGTCCGGGCACATTCCAGGTCGTGACTCCCTCATGTATGACGCTAAGCTCATCATTCATATAGTAATCCGGGAGCGTATGCCAGCCAAGCTCCTCATCTGTTTTGCCGATGACGGCGGACGGGGACTGGAAGCCGTAGTAATCGAGGAATGCCTTGCTGACCCCGACAAAGCGTCTGTCCTCATCCTTCCAGAAGATCCTGAGTATATCGGAGGCCACAACGGTCTTCCACAGGTGCCTCGGAGCAAATACCAGATCCTCAGGACCCGAGGCCTCGTTTCTGTTCTTGTCGGCAAATACCTCGACCTCTTCATTTGCCTCTCTTATCATCTCTATGAAAATATCATCATGGAAGCGAAGGAACGTATATCTCTTCCACGCATACTGGCCATGTCTGGTATATACCCTGAAATACTGCGATATATGCAGCTTCTTCGACTCTTTTATCCTTTTATCCAACGTAGAAATATCGCTGAACTCAAGATACGCGTCTCTGTCCTCCTTGACGATCCATTTCTCGGCATACTCCTTCCGAAGAGCTTCTATGCCCGTCCTGCCGGACACCACCTCATCCCTGGTTGCCACATAAAGCGGAGTTATGGAATCCTCGCGGATGTTGACCAGAGTGATCCTTTCAAAAAGCGAATATATCTGTTTTAGTCCGGCATCGAGCGTGCTTCGCTTCTCCTCTCCCATTTCCTTTGAAAGATTGTCCAGCCGCAGCAGCACACAGTAAACATCCTTTGTATGGGCTATGCATTTCGCCTGGATCTCATAATAATCCTCATTTGAGATAAATGACATCCTGCCATCGCCGTTCAGCTTGGTAGAATCCATCAGGTTTATGACAGATACAGGAAGAAGAGAATATGGCATCTTTTCTCCCAACCGATGCATCGAGAACACATTGGTAGCGTATCCTGCCCCTCGGATGGTTTTCTCGAAAGCTGTGTTGTAGAAAAGGACGCTGAATCCGTCACTGTATCCCTCCGCGATGGCAAGGGGGATGCTGTTAAGATCCCTCGCCGAAGTGATCATGCTTCGTTCTTCCTGACTCATGAAGGGAACCGCGCTGAGAAGATTCACCCTTCCTATATCAGAATAATACTTCCTCTCAGTGGGACGCTCGATGCCTATGCTGAGTTCCTTGAGGTGAGCCAGAGCTTCCTTATAAGGCATTGGTTTCCCAAAATAGTAACCCTGCACCTTTTCACAGCCGATGTCCCTCAGAAACTCAAACTGTTCCTCTGTCTCAACGCCCTCCGCCAACGTGCATATGTCTATCTCCTTCGCCATCTGGATGACGGAAGCAAGTATTCGCCTGGAGCGCTGGCTAAAAGAGCTTAAAAAGCGCATGTCGAGCTTTATCTCATCAAATGAAAAATCCTTGAGGACGTTCAGCGATGAGTACGCGCTGCCAAAATCATCCATCCACACTTGATAACCGGCGTCCCTGAAGCGGTTCACTGCCATGATCATGGTCGATGCCTGCTCCGCCATGATGCTCTCGGTTATCTCTATGTAAAGGAAATCGCGAGGGATCTTGTAGTATCTTACCTCCTCGTCAACGAAGGAAAATATATCGCACAAAGAAAAATCCAGCCTTGAAAGATTGATAGACACCGGAATAGGTATGCCGCCCACATCCATGGTGTTGCGCAGCAGCTTGCACACCTCGCGTATTATATGCCTGTCCAGAATGTGTATCTTGGAGGCACGCTCCAAAACCGGTATGAACTGATCAGGACGGATCATGCCAATTTCAGGATCTATCCAGCGGGCAAGACCTTCGAAGCTGCACAGCTTTCTGGATATCGTCCGAATGACCGGCTGATAGTAGACCTGAATATAGTTGTTCTCGAGGGCGGCAGCTATATTTTCTACCACATATTTTTCTATGTCCATAACGCCCCTCCTCCTTCTAAATATAATAGGCGATCACGCTGTCATGACTGCACGCAAAATTATGCCGCATATCACGGCAGCAAGCCCTGCGGACAACCTTTGCAAAGCAGCCCATATATCTTTTCGGTTGGTTTATAAAGATAGAATTTATTGTGAATTGTTTATGATCAGGATGCCTTCCATCTGATGTGTGCATTATATCAAAAATGTAGTGCGATGGCAACCGAAAGCCCATGTCATTACAGGCCCAGGCAAGAAAACCACGCAGAATACAAATGCTTACCGGCATCCGAGTTCTGCGTGGTTTCAATAATATATCCAGGGGCTATTCAGCATCCCGGACCCCGGGCGCTGCGCACCCTCATCGTGAGGCGGTCAGAGATTACTGCGCCCTTTACGACTGCACGAACCTGATAAACTCCTCCGTCTCTTCAATAGTCTTCAGACGTGCTGTATACATGAACCTTCCCATCTGCGGCCAGTTGACCGGAGGCATCTCCTCCTGCATTACGATGGCAGCGCCATAACGCCCCATAATCTCTTCATGAGTGTGCGTATAGTCATGCCCCTCCTTGCGGCCGGCATATACACAGTAGTATTTATCTCCGGATTCCTCCATACGGCGCTCATCAAATGCCACCATATCGGCGTATATCTGGTAAACATCCGTGGAATGCGCGAAATTCATCATATCGGGCGTATAGCCGCCGGGCGGACGCATATTGACTTCGAGTCCCGCGAACTGTCCCTTCTTCCCAAGACCCTTACGCGTCTTTCTCAGGCGGAAAAATTCAAGGTGAATAAAGCGGCGGTCCACTCCGAAAGCCCTGGCTGTCCTGCGCCCGACCTCCCTCAGCTCTTCCGGCACATCCGGGCAGGTGTAATACATGAGGTTAAGGTCATCATTTACGATATCCATGATCGGCACGGGCCAGACGGTCATATTCTCAAACAGAGGCTCATATTTGGAATTCAGGATCGCCTCATATGAGATAAGGTCTCCCTCGATGAACTCCTCCATCACATAAGGCACGGCAGGAAGCCTGTCGTAAAACGCGTCCAGTTCCGCGTCGTCCCTCAGCTTCCAGGTATCGTTGGCGCCGACTCCGATATCCGGCTTTACGATGACCGGGAAGCCGACCTCCGCTATGAACGCGCGGGCATCCTCCCGGGTGGTGACACGGCTCTGTCTCGCGGTCGGTATCCCGCCCTCCTGATACAGCTTCTTCATCAAAGATTTCTCCTTGATGAAGCCGATCCTGTCGCTCCGGATACCGGTCGTGACATTGAAGTCCGTCCTCAGCCTGGCATCCTGCTCGAGCCAGTACTCGTTCAACGACTCGATCCAGTCGATCTTGCCGTATTTGAAGGAAAAGAAAGCGACTGCGCGGAATACCTGGTCATAATTCTCGAGAGAATCGACCTTGTAGTACTCGGTCAAGGCGCCCTTCAGACCGTCTTCCAGTCCATCGTAGGGAGCATCCCCTATCCCCAGCACGTTCACGCCGTTTTTCCTCAGACGGTCACAGAAATTCCAGTACGTGTGCGGAAAATTCGGCGAGATAAAAATAAAATTCATAACCGTTACCTTCCTTAATATAATATCATCTATTCAACACCTCAGACTCCGGATGCTGCGCATTCCTCGTTGCGAGGCGGCCAGAGGTGCTGAATAATTACGTATTATGATTCAATGCTTATCAAGCAATATCGGAATGAAATAGCGCATCTGCTTGAACCACCAGGGCCAGTCATGGTTGACATCATAGCCCCAGAAATCGCACCAGGCATTTATTCCCTTCTCCGCAAATACGCTCTGCAGATAACGGAGCGTGCGCACTCCGTCCTCTTCCCATGCGCCCTGGCCGACGCATATGATGATCTGCTTCTGGTTATACATATCTATGTAGTAATGATCCTTCGGCATGTTCGGCAGATAGCGTTCAGGCGAATTGTTATAAAGCTTCTCATCCATCCAGCCATCGAAGAAATAATCCGAATCATAGACGCCCGAAAGCGCCAGGACGCCGGAAAAAAGATCCGGCCTGCGCAAGAACATGTTGAGCGCATGATTGGCTCCCATGCTCAGACCCGTCGTGATCGGAAGCCATCCATCGGTCTTCTCAAGTATGAACGGCACAGCCTCATCGACTATGTAGTGGTAATACTGCTCCTGCATATAAGACCTGTGGCCTTTATCCCAGTCCTTCGGGGACCAGCTCTCACCGTCAATCGTGTCTACAACGAATAAACGTATCTTGCCCCCATCTATAAAATCCTGAAGCTGGCCTATCATGCCAAAGTCCTCATAATTCCAGCACATTGAGTTCTGCGTAGGGAACGCGAGGAACGGAAGTCCGTCGTGTCCGTAGACCATCATGTGCATGTCGCGATTCAGGCAATTACTGTAGCGTGTTATCTCTTCTCTCCACATATTATTTACCCCTTTTCTCAAATTAAGCCGGCGAACACGATCCGGTCATCCGCCCATATGGTAATACCGTTTTTTGCATTGTTCATGGGCATATTACTGATTTTCGATATCGCTGCGCCTGCATATCACCGATTTATGATGCTGCATCCTTGCAAAATACTGTTTTTCGTGCTTGTGGTCGCTTACTGTCATATAAGCCGCTTTCACAGGCAGCTATGAAAGAAGCATTTCATGCCTACGGTAACAGATCTCACCGTTATCGGTGTTTCCTAGATTAACACAAACTGCTTTATTGCGCAACATTTCATGCCGCGCATTCACAATGCGCTCACTTCTGTCCTTTTTACAGCGGTCCTTTTTACTACAGTCCTTTATACAGCAACACGGTTCCTAGCCTTATCAATCATACGACAACGCAGTTCTTCCCGCTCTTCTTGCCTTGATACAGTCTCTTATCTGCCGTCTCTATCCACTCATCTATGCTCTCATTCGGCACGAACCACGCCATGCCTATCGTCACAGTGATATGGATGATATTGCCCTCATATTCAAAAGCGTGATCTGATATGGCTTCTCTGAGGTTCTGCAGCTCTGTCATAGGGTCTCCCCCATCGTTGCTGCCGGCTATTATGAACTCCTCTCCGCCCCAACGGCACAGCTCCCTGTTGCGGCTTTTATCCCTCATGATAGTCGCGACAGTTACCAGCACATAATCCCCGCAGTTATGCCCATAGGTGTCATTTACTCTCTTGAAATCATCCAGATCTATGATAGCGATCCAATAACATTTTCTGATCGATGTATTGTCCATCCTGCTGAAAAATGTTGACATATAATATCTGTTCGGCAGGCCCGTCAGCTTATCATGAAGCACCTTATTTGACAAAAGCTCCTGCGAGCGGAGCGTCACATATACAAAGACCATCAATATAAAAATATCAATGATGAATACTATGATCGCCCAGCTTATCTCAAGAAGCCCCTCGATGTTGCCCGGAAGCCTATAGGGGGACGGGCGCCCTCTGCTTATGATATACGTACAGATGTATACAAGCATAGCCAACGGCGCTATGGCGACGCTCGGAAATGACTTTATTCTCAGCGACCTGCCCATGTACTCCGCATAGAAAAGAAGGCTGCATATACCGATAAGCGTTATCTGAAATCCGCTGTTCCATCCTACATAATACACGGCAAGTCCCATATGGATATTTATCTCCATGAACGTCGCGAGGACAAAAGCCGTCAGCATATCCATATAGATCAGAACCAGCATGACCACATAAAATATCATGCTGAAAATATTAAAACGAGCCATCGGCTCCACGGAGTAAGCGGAAAATATAAGATACATCGCAATATGGATCGTAAGGAACATCCCCGCCATAATATATGACAAAAGCTTTGCCTTATCAGTCGTCAAAAACTCGCCCAATTTTGATTCCTCGTCAAATTATATCGCCAAAATATATGTGAATTAAGATACAGACCAACCATCGCTCTAAAAGTGATTCTTATCTAGCCATTACTGTAAACTATTCAACGCTTTATTTCAAGCCTTTCAGCTTTATTTCGTAATCGAATCACGGGCATCTGTGTGGATACGCATGGTCATCATATCATGCTTTTTATTGCAAATATCTGTGTTAATCCACATGATCATCATTTAAGTCATATTATATCGGTTATATCATAATTATTGTTATAGATATGCTATTGTAATTGAGTAGGCCTTATGATAAACTTAGAGCGGTCATGTCTATATTTAGTTTAACCTCTTACCGCTGCGGACAACATATTCTCCGATGAACAGCTGCTGTTCATCACCGATTCCCCGTCAGGATATCATCTTTAATCTCATTGTCAAGTCCCTGATATCCGAAGGTTGATATCAGATCGTTAATATCGGGGCATTGGTATCGGATCATCAGTATTGTGCCATTGTCATAAGGTCTCCGGAATTTTGCTTTCTTTATTTTTATCTTTACCATATACGATCCCTGGCATTTTTTTCTGGCTCCCGCAACTTCCACAATTCTATTATTATAAGGAGGCACTCGCTTTGTATTCCGTAAGTTCCCTTTCATCACATCCCTATTTCGAAGAAATCCTTAAACAGACCGATATATCCACTATGCTCGATCCCCTCACAGGGGTCTTATCGCGTGGGTATATCACCAGATTCATTCGCTATCTCATAGAGAAAAATGTGCCCTTCGCCCTTGGCATGATGGATCTTGACAACTTCAAGCATGTCAACGACAATTACGGGCACAAAATTGGCGACGGAATACTGGTTGAGATATCAGAGAGCATACGGCTCATACTCGGCAGCGACGGCTTTATTGGCCGTTTTGGCGGCGATGAATTCCTTATCGTCTATCTAAAGAGCAACCTATACGACGACGTACACGCATTCTATGACAGAGTCTACGATTCCGGCAAGGTTCTGCGCCGCTCGATCCACATCGAGGATTATGACATATTCATGACCGCGACAGTCGGATGCGCGTCTTATCCGCTGGACGCAAAAGATTACGAAGGGCTGTTTGCAAAAATCGACAAGACGCTCTATCGCGGCAAATCAAAAGGACGCAACTGTTACATCATCTATGTGGAATCAAAGCACTCCAAGCTGGAAATATCCATGCTCGCGAAGCATTCCCTTTATCAGACGCTCCGCGAGGCGACCACGAGCTTTGACGACAAAAACGCAGTCTTCAACATTCGGCTTCAAAGGGCATTTGCGCCCATCGCCGAAAATCTCAGACTGCATAAAATATTCTATATTAATAAATATGACCAATTGAAAGACCCTGTATCCGATGCCGTCATCTGTGGTCCCTGCCGGATGAGCGAGTATGCCACAAAGGGCGATATCCACGCGCTTTCACATCTTGAAGATATTCAAGGCGAACTTCCGGAGTTCTTCTCCGCCTTGCACAGCCTGTCATTCAACGCAACCATGGTCGCTCGTATAACCAGAAACGATATCACATATGGTTTTCTGGTCGTCTGTCCCGAGGAGCACACTATGCGCATGTGGCAGGACGATGAATACGCAGCTGTCTTTTTCCTCAGCCATCTCGCAGCCACATATCTTGAAGAAACTCACAGCGAATTGGAGTGAGGCCGCTTACTTGGCTTGTCCGCTGTCTCTGCCGGCATCTGTTACAAGTCCCATATGACATCTTCGCGTTCATATGACGTCTTCACTTTCATATGGTGTCTTCGCGTTCTATGGCGCATATGTCTTCGATAAGTATCACTGCGTCATCAACGCATATCGTCCGCGTCACGTCCGGGTCCACGCTTCGGCAAATTCCGGTCATCTGCTCATAACGCCCCCGGATTCCGTATGACTCGCTGTTCATATCGCTGCATGCCACATAATACTTAACGCTGACCCTCACCTTATTTGCCCGCGCCGCCCGGCTGTTGACGGTCAGCTCCCGCAGCTTCGCCAGTCTGCGGTTCAGTTCATCCCGCTCACCCTCGCTAAGCTCCTTCCTGTCTTCATATAAGACATCCTTTGAAGCCACTGCTTCACCAAATCCTCTCAGCGCGTCAAATGGCGCGAAGATCTTCGCCCGCCTTCCGAGTTCCATGCCCGGATGCCGGCTTCGAAAGAGATCTGCGCCCACATGCTGCGGCTTCCCTTTCATGAAAACATCCATGTACCGGAATCCATTTGGCATCGGTATCACGCCGACTTCAAACATACGCCGCACCTCCTTCCAAACGACAGGACGCGGCTCCTTTTTGTGTCCTGTGCTTTACACCCATGCTTTACGCCCGGTGGCCTCCGATCTGGCGGTTTCTCTCCAGCGTCGTCGCACCTTCAAGCATATTTATCCCCTTAAAAACCGCGCCTGCGCCGTATTTTCTCCTCACCTCAAGCATAGCTCTCTGTATCCTGCTCTCTCTGGCCAGCTTGTCATAATCCGTGAACATATCCAACTGAAACGTGCCGTCATCGCAGGCCGAATCGCTCGCGCATATCCCCATCCTGCGGTACAGCAGACGATGGTCCGTCTTCATGTCAAATGATGACAGCAATGCCTCAGTTACTGTTCTGACAGAGTTGGTCATGAGCCTCAGTCTGATTGTTCCGTTCGAGTGCCTGGGATGAAGCCGTCCGTAATAATCGACCAGAACCTCCCCTTCATAATCCGGACAGACCTCAAGGCTCTTGTGATCATATGACACCCACCAGGTAAATATCCCGGATATCTGATTCTTCAGAACCATATCACTGCACAGAACCTCTATCATCTCCGCAAAAACATTTCTCGCTTCTTCATATTTATATGGTCTCGGTAAAACCTGTCCGTTGCTTAGGCTGCGGCTGCCGCTCCTGTAATTTTTGATGTCCCGCATGGTGACCGGCTCTATCCCCCACGCATGGTCTATCAATATTTCCCCATCTATTCCGAAAGCCCGATAGAAGAACTCCTCGTCCCACTGCGTGCGCTCCGCCACATCCCCCATGGTTTTCATATGCGCCAGAATAAGCCTCCTCGCCTTGCCCGGACCTATATGCCAAAAATCTGTCAACGGCTCATGATCCCACAGCAAAAACTTGTATGAATCCTCATTCAGCTCGGCTATCCTAACTCCATCCTTGTCCGCCGGTCGCTTCTTCGCCACGATATCCATGGCAACCTTTGCCAGGTACATATTTGTGCCTATGCCCACAGTCGCCGTGATTCCTGTAGTCCGAAGCACGTCCCGGATCATAGTCATCGCCATCACATGCGCCGGATGAACATATAGTTTTCTTGCCGCATCTACATAAAAGTGCAAATACGCCGTGCAGTCCACGAAGCATTCATCTATAGAGTACACGTGTATGTCCTCCGGCGCGGCGTATCTCAAATATATCCCATATACCTGCGCGGATATCCGTTCGTACTCAGCCATCCTCGGCACAGCGATGATGTAGTCGACATGCGTCCTGTGTTCCCTCTCATACCTCCTTATGGCCTGCTTCGCCTCAAAAAGCCTCGGCCGGGAAGGAACCCCTATCGCCTTCAGCGCGGGCGACACCGCCAGGCAAATGGTCTGATCCGAACGCGTCTCATCCGCCACCAACAGCCTCGCCTCAAGCGGATCCAACCCTCTGTAGACACACTCCACGGAGGCATAATATGACTTCAGATCTATGCATATATACGTCCTGTTTGAAATATCCAACTCACATCCGTGCATATATGCGCCCTCTCGTAAATATCTGATTCACATCCATTCAATTCCCTCACCGCCCCCACCACACTGTGATCTGCCATACTCCTGAAATGCAAAACTGACATGCCATCGAAATGCAAAACTGTTGACCTGCCAAACGGCCGGTCTGTCCGACCTGGTCAATCTGGTCAATCTGCTGATCTATCGTTCTGCCTGACGACCGATCTGTCCGACCTGATCAACCTGGTCAATCTGCTGATCTATCGTTCTGCCTGACGACCGGTCTGTCCGACCTGGCCAACCTGGTCAATCTGGTCAATCTGCTGATCTATCTTTCTGCCTGACGACCGATCTGTCCGACCTGATCAACCTGGTCAGTCTGCTGATCTATCTTTCTGCCGAACGACTGATCCGCCACATATGGACGTGCGCACAATACGCGTTCGCTCCCGTATGCATCTTACGTATTGCGCGCGCCGTCTATATATATAATCAACACCACG
>CACXUY010000045.1 GCA_902770965.1 uncultured Lachnospiraceae bacterium
TCCCGAGCGAGTCCTTGCTGACAAACTGTACAGGAGCCGTGCCAACAGGGCGTTCTGCAAGAAGCATGGCATTCGGATTTCCGGTCCCAGGCTCGGCCGTACCGGCAAGGATTATGCGGATGAGCTGCGCCAGGAACTTAAGGAAATCGGCGAGAGGAACGCTTTCGAAGGAAAGTTTGGAAATGGCAAGCGCAAGTTCAATCTGGCTCGTATTATGGCAAAACTGAAAGAAACTGCAAGTACAATGATCATGAGGGATGTCTTTGTACTTAATATGGAACGACTCTTCCGACAGGGGTGTTGTTTTCATACCGTTTCTTCGTATCAACTATTTTTTATCTTTTTTCAGGGCTGAAGGACAGCCAATTACAGCTGACGTTGTTGTAAAAAGGTAGCTATTCAGCAAGCCCTAATTAAAACAGCAATAATAACTAAACGGAGGTGTTATTATGAAAAAATTAACAGCAGCACTTATCATTTGCTTTTTTGTTTTGTCGGGGATGGCTATCACCGTTAATGCGGTGAATCTGGGTTCTTATACAGGAACCGTGGGTACACAGTATTCAAAAAAAATGGAAAAAACAGTATCGGCATCTATTGATGGGACACGTTTGTATGTATCAACAAGTAACTACAATCAAGTGGGCTTTTATCAAAAGGCAGTTCTTGGTAATGGTGTTACGCAAGTATCTCCAGCAGGATATGTAGATGTCAACACAAATAATTGGTGTGGTTTTTGGTCCGGTTATAGTACTGTTCCCAATAACGCTCTCATGGCATACATGAAATCAAAAAGCAATCTTTTTAATGATACCATCACCTATTGTAACTGGTGGTATTGATAATGATATGTCATGGGTGGTGTAAGGAATGATGTATTTTATTGCACGTTTCGGGTCAAAGAAGAGAATAATAAAGATACTGGGACTGCTGTCAGTATATGCATTATTAATTACGGTGCTGCGATATTATGATACGATCACATATAATGCAGATTTACAGCGTGCGGGTGCGGTATTTTGTCTTGATACAAAAGTAGACCTTTGGATTGGTAACGAGCTTGTATTTTGCGCCACACCTTCGTATCAGGGAGCCGGCTTAGTAAGTCTTTTGGATGGGGAAGGGGTATTGTTGGTTTTTTTTCCGATTATTATTGGAATGCTAGGACTGCAGATGTATGCAAACGATTTCAGGGGAGGATTGATGCCTTTGTTATTTACACGCATGAAAAGAAAGAAGTATTATATGACAAATGGAGTGGGTTATGTAACATTCACTATGATGGTAACGTGTTTTTTCATGTGTGTACAGCTTTTGTTTGCCGTTGCGGGAGCAGTATTTCTTCCCCAATGCGGTATAATCGTTTCACAAGAGCCAGTTATCTGGCATGAAGTATTCAGCAGCATCGCAAGATGGTGTATTATAAATGCCAGTTTTGCGTTACTATCCTACACTATAGTATTATTTTTTGGAAAACAGCACATAATTGCTCAGCTTGTTTATGTAACGGTTTGCTTTTCTGCGGAAGTGATAGGTCTTGGATTATTTCACTGCGGACCTTTTGATATGGCTTGCATAAATAGTGGATTAAATAACCTCTCAATGAAAGTATATTGGTTATTTGTTCTACTTAGTCTAGTTATGTCTGGGTTCTTAGGGGTAATGCGTGGCGTCTGCAGCATGATTGGACCCGAAGGTCTGACGAATGAAGCATTATTATGATGAGCCTTTCATTCATAAGAAAGAACTATGAAACTGCTGTAACTTGGCTGGTTTGTTTTTGCTCGACATCACTGTTTATTTTAATAGCACAAGATAATATTTATAAAGTTATAGTAACAGACCGGGGCTGTCATTTATATTTTATATATGGATCAATTGCTGTAGGACTAGTATTGCCAATGTTCCTAATGACTGAGACAGCAAGACAATTAAGAGAAGAACGGTCGAAGTGTTGGATAATAACACGGTATGGTCTTCCAAAATATTATATAAAAATGGTTCTGTCAAGTGTTTTATCTAGTGTGTCTTATGCTTTCGTACAGCATATGGGGATATTATTTTTTACAACAATATCCATAAAAGATATAACTGTATATAGTTATATGATAAGTATAATTGCGAAAAGCATGTACTTCGTAATATTGTCACTTGGGATAAGGATCTTAAGATGTTTTGGTTGTTCTGGTTCGTTATCAGCATGTGTGTTGTTTGTGTTGGCTGTCATAGATTATATTAGTGGAGAGATTCCTGTATGTGGCAGCAGTATTATATTCAATTGTGCTTTTGATGTAATATGCGCAATACCTCACTTGTTAGTTCTAGGTGGATGGGTAGTATTGTTGGTATTTCTTGCAGGATTTTCAACACAGCTTCTATGGGAAGAAAGATCGTAATCCATATTTTAAGAAATTATGAATTGCATAAAAAGATTATGGGCAGTTGGATTCATCCCAAAGGTTTTACTGCTTTTTGCTGTCCAGATAGCGTTTCTGGCAGCACGATGGTATTTTTCTGTTTCGGGAGGTATAGAGGAAGATCTGGAATTGTTCAGTCAATGGAGATTCTCGATCGGGGACAATCCGGGAATGCTTAGTGCATTAAATATAGTACATCATTTCATAGTGACGGCAATCTTGGCAAACCAGCTTCATCAGAGTCTTGGCGCAAATAGGACGGAACTGATATTGCGTCATGGGATGGGTTATAGCTTACTAAAAGAGAGCTCTTTAGTAATATTGGAAGCGGCAGCTATTGAAGCATGTATGACTGGTTTAGCTGTTGCTATGTCATGGGTTCTCCGAATCGGTCAGTATAGCCCAAAATGGGAGGTCTATCTGCCGCTGCAGCTTTCATTTTTAGGAGCTGAAATTATTCATCTTGTAACAATGGAAACAATACTGTGCTATACGTCAAGTGAGATTGCAAATATAGTTATGACGTTCTGGATTGCCATGGAGACTGGTGCGGCATATATTGGAATAAAATGGAGTCCGGTTTATGCATCTTCTTATGAACTTGGCATCAATTATGGGATGAATGGTTCAATACTGACGGCAGCGGGCGTGAAGGTGATTCTGATGGAGGTAGGTTTCTGTTTTATGCTATGGCTGCTTATACGCATTAGCAGTGATATTCTATGAAAGAGGTATGGATGAATTCAGCAGTGATATTTGACAATTACGAAAAGAAGCTTGGTGGAAAGATAATCCTGAATGGGATCAGTCTTTCTATCGAAGAGGGAAGCATCACTTGGATTATTGGACCAAATGGCTGTGGAAAGACAATGTTCCTACGGGCGATAAGCGGTCTTATACAGCCGGATAAGGGGTCGGTTACGGTGTTCGGCAAACGGCTTTCTGCATTGCATAGGTTTCCTGAATCAGTCGGCATCGTTCTTGAGCATCCGGCTCTCTGGGATAACCTGACGGGGATGGAGACACTGAAAGCCCTTGCCGCAATCAGGAAAATTGCAGATGTACACGACTGTGAGAAAGCACTTGAACGTGTGGGGTTGGATCCGAAGGACAGCCGGACAGTACGAAAGTATTCATTGGGAATGAAGCAAAAGCTATGTATAGCACAGGCTATTATGGAGAGACCCAGGCTTCTCTTGTTGGATGAGCCGCTGAATGCCTTGGATAAGGAAGCAGTGAAGGCTATGTCAGCACTTCTTCGTGAAGAAAAAGAGAGAGGGGCAACGATTGTTATTTCATCACATATAGAAAATCGACTCGATGAGCTGTGTGATGCTACAGTTGCTCTTAATGAAGGGCGTGTTGAGAGTATGTAAGAGGATGGCTTTTTCGGAAACAACAAGATAGACTCCACGTCTGTTGCAAAAAAAAGATAAGATGATGGTGTGATGGGCTTTTCGCTTCTTGTCTGCATCTATATAAGATGATAACACTTCTGAGATGGCATATGTCGTATTGCCATTTAACTTATGATATGAGTTTTTTGCTATATTTACAAAAGAACCTCGCTGTCTATATGACGGCGAGGCTATTTTAATTACATTTGTTATCGTTAATATGCATCTGATTGGATTCAGAATAATTATCCGTAACAATCATCTATATTTTAACCATGCTTAGTCGCATGCGGCTGCTACGGCTAAAAACAATCCCTGACTATCGGTTTTTGAATTCGGCTCCGATTTGGTTCTTGTTTCCAAGCTCGGTTCTGGCTCCGAAACCGGCTCTGACTCTTAGCCCGGTTCTGTCTCCGAATACGGGTCCGATTCTTCTATGGCCTTAAAGAACACATCGACGCCCTGTGTAACCTGCCTGTACTGCTCTGAAATATTCTTCAGATATTCCTGCCCTTTGGGCTCAATGTGATAATAGACGCGGGTCCTTTTGCGGCCGACGAGTTTCGTGTATTCTTTGATGAGGCCATCGTGTTCAAGCTTGTAAACAGTGGTATAAATTGTGTTAGGGGATATCGCCAGCAGACCACCTGAGTATGTTCTTATCGTCTTCGTGATGTCGTATACATAGCAATCGTGACGTTGCAGGAGAGATAGAAAAAGATATTCAGTGATGCCGGTAATAAAAGGATTCCTGTTTGACATAGATCCACCTCGTTATATTTTATATGTAATATCTCAAATAGTGTCCCGAACATTACATTGAAAGTCGGCCCCTGCGAAGCAGGGTGGCCATATAGGTATGCATCCATACATCGCCTGTATGCTGCCACAACTTTCATATGTTTGGAAGCACATGCGTGCGATGTTACTTGCCTGAAAGGCTATCCTCGTATTATGTCGCGGAGGGCATTCCCTGCCCGCTTGTACACCAGAAAGGTGATGAGCGAGGTGATGCCGTGCTTTACGATGTTAAATGGGAAGACAGAGAAGATCATCATGGTGACCATATCCGAGACGAGAGGATTCACCTTTGAACCCATGCCTATGATCGCGTCGAGCGGCATGCCATACAGCTTCGCGTACATAGGGAAGGTGACATACGCGTTGAGGATGACGCAGACGACGCTCACCAGCAAAGTAGCGATGACCATCCCAATGACGGCGCCTCTTCTGGTGTGAAGCTGCTTGTAAATGACGGATGCCGACAGTACGAAGACCGTGCTGCTCACGAGGTTCATGGCTTCGCCCACAAAAGCGGTGGTTGTTCCCTGAATGGCAAGCTTCAATGCTAGCTTCACGAGGACGACCAACAGTCCTTCGGCTGGACCTAAGAAGAAACCGGCGAAAAGAGCCGGAAGCTCCGCAATATCAAAATCCAGAAAGGATGGCGTAAAGGGCAGCGGGAAGCGGATGAGCATAAGCACGAAAGAGAGTGCGCCCAAAAGACCTATGAAGATTATCGTGCGTACATCAAATGTATTGGTTTTTTTGTATGGCTTCATATGTCCTCTTTCTGCGGTTTCAGCCGCACTTAAGGCTGCGTTTCTTTTCTACATAATATAGCATATGCGTTATATTTACAAGTCTTTTTGTGTAGATGAGAAGACAAAGACGCAAAAACGGTAGATATAAAAGCACAAAGATACAACGCCACAAGAACACAAGGACATAAAAACACAAGAACACAAGGACAAAAGGCCGCAAGGGTACAGGGCTGCAAGGGCACAAGGCAGCCATGACATATGAGCAGATAAAACTATAACAGGCTAAAGCGGCCATGGGACAGATGATTTTCGTTTGATTGCACATTGGCTTGATATATGGTATAATCTAAAAAGTTTGCTATCGTTATGACAGACACGGATAGTTAAAAGCATTGGCGCAGTATGCCGGTATGGCGGACGAGACACGAGACGATTATTTCATGGCTTGGCCATCGACAAGGATACGTGCATCTGCGCTGTGCGGAGGAGTGAAATGAAAGATGGAGAAACCGGAAAGGGCAGGCTGCGTCTAGTGACCATCTGGCCCTTGTTGATGTTCCCTTTCATCATAGCGGCTACGCTGTCGATATTTTTTATTGACCATGAAGCGGGCCTGGCGGCATTGATTTTTGCTTGCTTTTATTTGCTTTTTTGCGTCTGGTGGACGCTGTACTGGCGACCGAAGATTGACAGGAAGATCGCGGACATGGCTGCCGATTACACGAGGATGCAGAAGCGCCAGACAGAGGAAAGCCCGGTGCCGCAGGCTTTGCTTGACAGCAAAGGCAGCTACCTGTGGATGAATCGTGCCTACAGGAAGATCATCGGGAGGAACGACGCGATGCTCCGGAACATATGCGGGGCATTTCCTGCTATCGACAACAGTCTGCCGCAGGTGGGGCAGGAGACGAAGAGCTATGGGGACATCGAGGACAGGACGTACAAGGTGATCCTCAGGGCGCTGCCTGACGACGAGGGTGTTATATCGGTCTATCTGAACGATGAGACTGACTATCGCACGATGCTCAATCGCATGGAGGAGCAGCAGGTCGCCCTCGGCATGGTGTGCGTGGACAACTATGAAGAGGTTATGAACAGCACGGAGGGCGTGCGCCGCGCCCTTATAGGCGCCATGATAGAGCGCCGTATACATAAATATTTCAGCAATTATGACTGCGTCGTCCGCAAGACGGATAAGGACAAATTCATAGTGCTGATGCGGGAGAAGGAGCTGCCTTTGCTTGAGAAGGATAACTTCTCCCTGCTTGAAGAGGTCAAGGGGCTGAATTTCGGCAACGAGCTTCCCGCGACTCTTTCTATAGGCATAGGTTCGGGCGGCGATTCGTTGGCGCGTGATATGGAGTTCTCACAGAAGTCCATGGATCTGGCTCTCGGAAGAGGAGGAGACCAGGTGGTCATCCGCTCCGGTGAGAACATCAGGTACTTTGGGGGCAAGTCGCAGGGGCAGGAGAAGAATACCAGGGTCAAAGCCCGCGTGAAAGCTATCGCGCTGAGGGAACTTTTTGCGACCAAGGACAAGGTGCTCATAATGGGCCACAGCCTGCCTGACTGCGATGCTTTCGGAGCGGCGGTCGGCATTTACCGCGCGGCGAGGACCCTTGGCAAGAGGACTTCGATCATACTGGACACGGTCACTACCTCCGTACGCCCTGTACTGGACCTCTTCGAGAAGAGCGGCGATTATCCGGAGGACATGATCATAAAGCATGACGCGGCCATGGCTATGCTGGATGAGAATACCTGCGTCGTGGTTGTGGACACAAACCGTCCGAGCTACACGGAATTCCCTGAGCTTCTGGAAAAGGCGGCCGCCGTGGTGCTTTTTGATCATCACAGGCAGAGCGGCGACACTATAAAGAAGGCGACGCTGTCCTACATAGAGCCTTACGCGTCGTCCACCTGCGAGATGGTTGCTGAGATACTGCAGTATTTCTCGGAGGATCTGAAGCTTCGCACCGTCGAGGCTGAGGCGATGTATGCCGGCATAGTAATTGACACGAACAACTTCATGAACAAGACCGGAGTGAGGACCTTTGAGGCGGCCGCCTATCTTCGGCGGAACGGGGCGGACGTAACGAAGGTCAGGAAGCTTTTCCGTGAGCGCATGGAGGACTATCAGGTCAAGGCCGAGACCCTGCGCACGGCGGAGATTTTCCAGGAATCCTTTGCCATAGCTATCTGCAAGGGCGAGGGCATAGAGAATCCGACGATACTTGGGGCGCAGGCGGCGAACGACCTGCTTGACATAATAGGCGTCAAGGCTTCGATCGTGTTTACCTCATTTGCAGACAAGATATTCGTCAGCGCGAGGTCGATAGACGAGGTGAATGTCCAGCTCATAATGGAGAGGCTTGGCGGCGGAGGGCATCTCACGGCCGCCGGTACACAGCTCAAGGGCTGTACCGTAGAGGAAGCTAAAGAGCTTGTGAAACAGACCATATTACAGATGATGGAAGAAGGAGCGATTTGATATGCAGGTAGTATTGCTTGAAGATGTCAGGGCACTTGGAAAAAAGGGCGAGGTTGTGAAGGTCAACGATGGCTATGCCAGGAACTTCATCATCCCTAAGAAGCTGGGAGTGGAGGCGAATCAGGCGAACCTGAGCGCACTCAAGCAGCAGAAGAAAAGAGAGGAGAAGCTCGCCGCCGCCGAGCTTGCGGCCGCCAAGGAGATGGCTGAGAAGATAGGAGAGAAGACGGTGAAGATAAAGATGCGTACCGGCGAGGGAGGGAAGCTTTTCGGCGCGGTCGCGACCAAAGAGATAGCTGAGGCTGTCAGGAAGCAGTGGGATATCGATATCGACAAGAAGAAGATAGTCCTTCCCGATCCGATCAAAACCCTCGGCACACATCAGGTGCCGCTTCGCCTGCACAAGGAAGTGACGGCCACGCTGAACGTGGTTGTGACCGGAGAGTGAATGAGAGGGCATAGATGATGGACGAGCCACAGATAAAAAGAGAGATGCCAAGGAGCATTGAGGCTGAGGAGATGGTTCTTGGCTCGATGCTGCTGGACAATGACAATATAGCGGTGGTGGAGAACATCGTCATGCCGGAAGATTTTTCCGCCCATGGGAACGCGGCGGTTTACGGCGCGATGCTGGAGCTGTATGAGGAGGGGCGGCCTGTAGATGCCATGACCCTCGCGGACAGGCTTCGCGAGAAGGAGCTTCCGCCGGAGTACGGAGACTACCGCTATATAGCGGACATGATGATGAAGGTGCCGCTCACCGCGAACGCCAAGTATTACGCTGAGATCGTGGCGGACAAGGCGTTGATGCGAAGGCTTATCAGGGCATCGGAGGACATCGCGAACACCTGCTACGCCGGTAAGGACAGCGTAGATGACATCCTTGGGATGACAGAGAAGACCATATTTGACCTGCTCAACAGGCGGCGTGAAGAGGATTATATACCCATAAGGGATATCGCCCTTGCCGCCTTGGAGAGGATCCATGAGGCTTCCAGGACCAAGAATCCGGTCACAGGCATTCCGACCGGTTTTATCGACCTTGACAGGCAGACTGCGGGACTTCATCCGTCGGATCTGGTGCTCATAGCTGCGAGGCCTTCCATGGGAAAGACGGCATTCGCCTTGAATATCGCCGCCTATGCCGCCTTCAAGAAGGACATGTGCGTCGCCATCTTCAGCCTTGAGATGTCGAGGGAGCAGCTGGTCAGCCGTCTCTTCGCGATGGAGTCGAGGGTGGACTCGAATGCTATCAGGACGGGCAACCTCACGGACGACGACTGGGAGAGGCTGATCGAAGGCGTGGATATCGTGGGCAACTCGAAGCTCATCATCGACGACACGCCTGGCATCTCGGTGTCGGAGCTGAGGACGAAGTGCCGCAAGTATAAGCTGGAGTTCGGCCTGAAGATGGTGATGATCGACTATCTGCAGCTTATGAGCGGAAGCAGCCGCCGTGCTGAAAGCAGGCAGCAGGAGATAACAGAGATATCACGATCCCTGAAGGCGATAGCAAGGGAGCTTGAGGTGCCGGTCATAGCCTTGTCTCAGCTGAACCGCTCGGCAGAGACCAGGAGCGACCACCGTCCCATGCTCTCAGACCTGCGCGAATCAGGAGCTATCGAACAGGACGCCGACGTGGTCATGATGCTTTTCCGCGAGGACTATTACAATAAGGACGCGGACAGTCAGACGAATATCGCCGAGGTGATCATCGCGAAGCAGAGGAACGGCCCGGTTGGCACGGTTCAGCTGGCATGGCTGCCTCAGTTCACAAAGTTTGCGAACATAGAAAGGTGAAGCGGCTCGAGGGGCGCAAAGCTGCCTGAGGGCTTCAGCAGCCCGACGAAGCAGGAAACATAAACATGCATGTTTCCTGTGGACAAGAAAAAATGAATGTGTTATAACTCTATTGGCTGGAGATATTTAAGGGTATTGTACATAACAGGAGGTTTTTATTATGGCAAAGACAGTAACGAAAGATATGCTTATATGCGATATATTGGATGTAGACATAAACGTCGCCCCCATCCTTATGCAGTCCGGCATGGGATGCATCGGCTGCCCTTCCGCTCAGATGGAGTCGCTTGAGATGGCATGCATGGTTCACGGCATTGATTGTGACAAGGTCATCTCAGACATCAATGAATACCTTGCGGTCAAGGATATGTGACGAACAGCACTGTATGGATCAGTGACCTGCAACGTAAGCATATAGGTTTACCTTGAAGGTCGGTCCCCCCCGCGAAGCGGGTGGCCATATAGGGATACATACATACATCGCGTGTATGCTGACGCAGCTTTTATACGTTGTGGCAGCACAGGCGTGCTATGGATGTTTATAAGTAATTATTCAGCACCACAACGAGGGATGCGCGGCATCCCGAGTCTGGGGCGCTGAATAGTTACGATAATATTATCATCTCGGAATAGTTTCCGCAGATAACACATTCTATAAGGAGGAACAAATCATGGCGTATGTAATTTCTGATGAGTGCATCTCTTGTGGAGCATGTGCCGATACCTGCCCTGCAGGCGCTATCGCTGAGGGCGACGGCAAGTATGAAATCGACGCTGCATCATGTCTTGACTGCGGTGCCTGCGCAGAGGGATGTCCCGTAGGCGCTATCGCTCCCGCTGAGTGATCAGTCAATTCTGTCATAGGCTTTCAGCCTGAAAAGAAAAACTGCCTCGCATTATCCTGCGGGGCAGTATTTTTATTCGTATTTCAAGGACACTTGCCTGTAAGCATCCGGCATAACGGCTGAGGCATGGCGTCACGGATCTGGGACGCTGGGCGGTCACAGGACCGGTAAATGTCTCAGATCTTCCCCAGAGACTCGATGACATGGCGATCCATCATCAAGTCATAATGCTCCTCGAAATAGCTGGGGGTACCTATGCCTGTCATGATCCTGTCGCCATACTCCATGAGCACTGAAGTGAGAGTGTCAAATGAATCTGATTCGGAATCCCGGAACAGGAATAGGTAGAAAGCTCCGTCGTCCGCCTTGTACAGAGTGCTCTCGCCGGTAAAAAGATGATTCACCGCATGGCAGCCGCTGATAAGGTCAGACAGCGACTTGAAACGGAAGCAGCGGATATTGTCGGCAAGCTCCATGGCCTGGCTCTCGACATAGCGCTTGAGGGTGTTCAGCAGGCTGTTGGCGGAGGGCTTTGTGATGCCGTCGTCAGGATAATCTATCGTCGGCAGGGACTGGGTGAAGCGCGAAAAGCGTGTGTCAAGCTCTTCGGGATCCTCTACTCTCGTGATGATGAGCATAAGGCCGTTGTCCGAGATCGGGATTGCCTCGATCATCAGCGGTATGCCGTCGAGCTTGAAGCCGGCTTCGGAAGCGGCGGCATGCATCATCTCTATGAAGAGGCTGCGTGCTTTCTCGGAGCCATAGGCAAGATCCTGTATGGATAGATGCCGTGACTCCAGGTCATCAGCGGTAAGGATACACCTTATCTGATTCTCGTCTATTTTTTCTATCTTCAAATAATCATCTCCTTGCGGCCATAGCTTAACGAGCGGTCTTGAAGCTACAAGATTAACCGTGTATCTATGACTTGAAAAAAAGTCCTATCAGATTGAATTCGTAATTCATGTAGTGCTTTCTAAGTATACATAAAAGACTGCTTTATGTAAAGTGGGAATAGTTGAAAGCATCCGGTCAGATGCCATATCAGATGCGGCATGGGGCTGCGCCTCTTCATTTGTAACAAATATCAGGCTGTTTGGGGTATCGGTGTGACAAAATGAAACACAAAAGAAGAGGCATATATACTATAATGCTAGTCGTGCGGCGTCCCCATCTGTCATTTTTCATGCGGGGAGGTTCCGGGGCGACTGCATGCATTTATGGAATTCGGGGAACACAGAAGGTCATATTGGAAATCCAGGTCTGGTCTGATGTATCACAGGTCACAAGCCTCCGGGAAGAGCGGCCGCGTGAACGTGTCCAGGGCAGGATCGGCGGGCTGATCAGGCGTAAGGTTTGACGTGATAGCTGATAAGCCTTGACATTTGATCTGATCTTTGAGCCGGACCCCCTTTCAGTCAAGATGCGCGCCATCCTGCGCAGATGTATTTCATTCGGTTATGGTTCACAAATGCTGCCGTCTGTGCTATGATAACATGTGTAGTCAAGGAGGCATTTGAAAGATGACGGATGTTAAGAAACAATTGTTGAATAAAAGGAACCTTCCCGTTATTATCATTTTGGGATTGATCCTTATCATGTCAGGCATAGGGCTCGTGAGTGAGCAGAATCGAAGCAGGACGCCCTCGACGGATAAGATCACTCTTGCGGAAGTATATACGGCGCCGGAGGGAAGAGCTTCCGTTGTTTCGAACGGGTTCATTTCCCCGACCCACGCCTTGTGGAGGAACGGCACTGCTTATCTGCCGGCGGACATAGTGATCAATGAGCTGAATGACCGCTTCTATTGGGATTCCACGGAACAGGTTCTTTCATACGCTACGCCTACAGAGATCATCCATGCGAGGGGAGACATGAGATATGAGGACGAGCTGGTCTTCATTATCGAGGATGAGACGGTGTGGGTGAACCTGTCTTATGTGGAAGCCTACACCAATATCCAGGTTGATACCTACGCGAATCCTGACAGGGTGTTTATCCGCAGCTATTGGGGAGAGACTACTACGGCAGAGGCGGGCAAGGGCGGTATGACCATCCGTACCACGGAATCCGTGAAGAGCCCTGTCCTTTTTTCTAAAAAGGAGGGCGAGCCTGTCATGGTTCTCAGGAATGACGATGACTGGGCTTTTGTCTACACGAGCGATGGTGTTTCGGGCTATACCAGGACGAACGAGCTGAAGAACCTTGAGACCGTGGATGATGCGGGACCTTATGAGCAGCCGGAGTACACCAACAAGGTCATGCCCGAACCGGTATGCCTTGTGTGGCATGGCGTCTACCGTGAGTCGGGAGTGAACGCCATAGAGAGCTTGCTGAACAACACGCAGGGCATCAATGTTGTCGCTCCTGCCTGGTTCACCGTGGCGGATATCAATGGAAACCTGGATTCATTTGCCAACGAGGACTATGTCACCATCGTACATAACAGGGGCATCCAGATCTGGGGCATGGTTGAGAATATCAACACGGACCGAAATGTGGACATGAAGATGCTGCTCAGCCGCACCTCATCGAGGGAGAAGCTGGTGAACAACATCATCAACCTTTCGCTGCACTATGGGCTGGATGGGGTCAACGTAGACTTTGAGGGCCTCAGCTCGAAGGCGGGCAGTGGTTACGTCCAGTTCCTGAGGGAGCTTTCCGCGAGATGCAGGACGGCGGGGCTGTACCTGTCCATAGACAACTATGTTCCCTCCCAGTGGACGGAGTTCTACAACCGCAAGGAGCAGGGCATCATCGCCGACTATGTTATTGTCATGGGCTACGATGAGCATTACACCGGTACTGATCCGGGTTCGACAGCTTCTTTGCCTTTTGTCAGAAGAGGCATAGAGGACACTTTGAAGGATGTCCCGGCTGAGAAGCTGATCAATGCGGTTCCTTTCTACACGAGGCTATGGATGACCAGCAACGGCAGTGTCACGAGTTCTATCCTTACCATGCAGGAGGCTGCCC
Source organism: uncultured Lachnospiraceae bacterium (assembly GCA_902770965.1). Classification (GTDB taxonomy): domain Bacteria; phylum Bacillota; class Clostridia; order Lachnospirales; family Lachnospiraceae; genus RUG11623. The sequence goes on from CACXUY010000045.1 coordinate 13,471, forward strand.
AGTTCCTCATCAATCATAATCTGAGCACCATGTGGAGGGAGGAAGAAGCCCAGAACTACGCGGAGACAGTGGAGAATGGAGTAGAATATCAGGTATGGATGGAGGATCCGGCTTCTCTGAAGGCGAGGCTCGAGCTGATGAAGAACGAGGGCATCAAGGGCATCGCGGCATGGAGGCTGGGACGGGAGACGCCGGATGTATGGCCCATAATAGCTGAGTACAACGCGACGAACAGATAAAGACATGGAATAAAGCATGCTTCACGTCAGGGTATGCAGATGAAGATATGGAATAAAGCATGCTTCACGTCAGGGCATGCAGATGAAGACATGGGATAAAGCATGCTTCACGTCAGGGCATGCAGATGAAGATATGGAATAAAGCATGCTTCACGTCAGGGCATGCAGATGAAGACATGAAAGAACACGCTTCCCAACAGTATGTGCTGATCTGGGAAGCGTGTTTTTTATTTCATGCTGCGAGCCGGAAACCGCGTAGCCAGCTTGCTCACATTCATGGCTCACGGTGACAGTTCACATCTTCACATGCCGATAGGGTACGGACAACGCGTTCAGTATCTTTCTTTCCCTGTGGTGGCAGGTGAAGATGAAGACCTGTCCGGGGTAGTTGTCGGAGAGCCATCGCAGGGTGGAGGTCATGCGTTCGTCATCGTAGGTTATCATCGCGTCGTCAAGGAAGAGGGGCATGTCGGTATCAGGCCAGATGAACTCGATGCTTGCCAGACGCAGGGCGAGCCAGATCTGTTCTGTGGTGCCGCGGCTGGCTTGAGACAGAGGAATGAGGCGTGAATCCTGACGGATAGTGATCTCAAGGTCCGCGCCGACGGTTATGTCAGTGCAGCGTCCGTCTGTCAGCTCCTCCGCTATCTGGGAGGTCCGCTGATCCAGGTAGTAGCCCAGTGAGCCAAAGGATGTGGAGGACAGCTCGTTCAGAATATTTACTGCGAGATCGATCGCTGACATGTCGTCCGTGATCCGTTTGTTCCGCTCAAGTGTTTCTTCGAGCGCGTCCCTGCGGTCCAGGAGTCCCCGCAGCTCCTCATTGTGTCTTTCCGCCTGCCAGGCGATCTTGTTGGAACGCTCCAGCCTGTCGTTAACATCCGCTAGCTTTTGTTGGTTCTCTATCAGGCTGTCCGCGTCCGCTTTGATGCCGTACGCGTCGCCGCTGTTTTGCAGCCTGATGAGGCAGGCGCGGCAGGCTTCCATAGTGTCAGCGATGGCGTTAAGCCTTGGGACTGTCGCGTCTTCATCTCCATCGGGACAAAAGCGTCTGTACATCTCATCCAGACGCTGCGCGCTGAGCCTTACCTGCATGTCCGCGTCTTTATAAATGCCGTCATTTGTCCGCACGGCAGATCCTTTTTGCATGTCGGCATTCCTTGGCCAGTCAGAAGCCCGGCCTATGTCATCGTTCCTTGGCCTGTCGGAAGCCCGAACCATGTCATCGTTCCTTGGCCTGTCGGAAGCCCGAACCATGTCATCGTTCCTTGGCCTGTCGGAAGCCTGGCTCATGTCATCGTTTCTTCGCCTGTCAGAAGCCTGGCCCATGTCATCGTTCCTTCGCCTGTCGGGATCTCGATACGTGTCGGCATCATCGTACTCGTCCTCACCAAGAAGCTTCTTAGTGATGCCGTGGGCATACAGCTCATCGAGATCGATGTTGAAATGCTTCTTTTTGTCGCTGCTGCGCAGAAAGTGCAGGCAGCAAGAGACCATGCAGGTGAAGCCGCCGATAAGCAGCAGGGCTGCCATAAGCAGGCTGTGGTTCTCATGGGACAGGACTAGAAAAGCGAAAATGAACAAAAAAGCGCCGGCTATGAACAGGAGGATCGGAGGAATGTATTGCGCCTGATCCTTGTCGGGGCGCTTGCCGTCATCCTGGCGTTCATCGGCGGAGTCGCCTCTGCCGTAGTTTTTTTTATGGGCTTTTCTGAGCTTTCTTATATCAGGCAAATGCGTCTTCTTGGATTCGGTCTGCTGCCTGCTTAACCTTTCCGCCTGAGCCTCAGCCTTGTTCAGAGTGTCGTATATCTGGTCTGTTTCCTTCAATACGAGGTCTATCTGTTCCTCAGAACCTATCTGGTGTCTTTCCAGAAAAATCTGGTCTTTCTCTCTCTCGTTAGCCAGCTCTTTTTGCCTTTGGGCGTATTGCCTGACGAGTTTCTCCAATTCTTTTTTCTGGGACTCGAGCTCCTTCATGTCCGAAGGGATGGCCGATGAAGCTGCGAGCCTCTGAAGCGAGATGATCTGCCGGTCAAGTTCTTCGGCATCCGCGCTAGCCGCGCGGGAAAATGAGGAGCGAAGCTCCCTCTTCTGCTGCTTGAGCTTCGTTATAGCGGCGTTAACGTCGATGCCGGAAGCCCCGGATGTCCGCAGGTTTACTATGTGGTTGCGCAGCTCGTCCGTGAGAGGCTTGCCTGCCGCGGCGGTGAGCTGGGAGACGGAGAGGGTGTCATCAAAGAGCTGCTGCGTAAGTCCGCTCAGCAGCCCTCGAAGGAAGGCGTCAGGGTAATCGATCTCTACATGCTCGGTCTCATTGAATATCCGGCAGGTCGAGCGGTTGGCATCGAAATTCCTGTAGATGGAGTAGGTGATGCCGTCGTCTTCTATTTCAAGAGAGCCGCCGTATGCCGGATTGCCGTTCCAGGGAAGATACCGGGAATAGCCGCTGTCCTTCGCCATACGGGTCCTGCCCTTGTCGAGACCGAAGAGCATAGCCCGCATGAATGCGTGAAGCGTGCTTTTGCCGCTCTCATTTGGTCCGTCGATGAGATGGAAGCCGCTGCAAAAGGACAGGCTCACATTCTCAAGGCAGCCGAAGCTGTTTATATGAAGTCGGTTAATCTTCAATTGAAATCCTCCATCAATGCGCGAAGGCCGTATTCCATGGCTTTTTTCCGCTTCTCCTCGGAGATGTCCGTCATCTGGAGCTGCTTGATGAAATGGCCGATGATGTCATTCTTGTGTTCGTAAGACAGCTGTGCGATATCCAGGTCGGGGACTGTAGAATCGTTGATATCCGTGATCCTCGCCCCGTCTAGAAGCATGTCGAGATCGAAGAGGATGTCGGGTCTTCGAAGTCCTATGAGCTTCAGGCGGCAGATATATGAGGGATTCTTCTCCTGATATGCCCGGATGTGGTTGAGAAGCTGGGTGGTCGTAGTCTCAGACGACACCTTCAGGGTCAGGGAGGTGTACTGCGCCGTCGCGCTGGGAACCCATCTGATGCTGCATCCAGAGTCAGTGAGATCACCGATGACATAGCCGCGTTCGCCCATGTCGGTGCGGTCGAGGGGTTCAGGTGAGCCGCACATGGCTGCCGGTATCCCCTTGTAACGTTTGGGCTGATGTATATGTCCCATGGCGATGTAATCAAAACCGGCATCCACGGCCTTTTCGGGACGGAAAGGTATGTGGTTTGCGTCTCCGCAGTGCGCGAGGAGTATGTGCCGCCGTCCGTCATGGGGGGCGGCCGCGTCGTCGAGCAGCGAGGAGGTTATCTCCGGCTGGAGATAGCTCAGGCCATGCACCTCCGTGTTTATGTCCTCAAGATATACGGATGATAGTTCCGGCGTCGACAGCATCGTGACGTTGTCAGGCCATTTCCAGCTCTGGTACAGAGAGCCTGGGCCGATGAAGTCATGGTTGCCGGCGATGATCACGACGTGTGTGTGCGGGATGTCTTCGAAAAGTCCGCAGACCTCGTTGAGCTCGCTGCGCAAGGGCGGGCGGTGGAAGAGGTCTCCGGCGATGAGGAGCAGCTTCGCGCTGCGGCCGGCATCCTGTGTTATCTTCGAAAATGTGTTCCACAGGGCTTTTTCCCTCTCCAGGCTCCACGGCCGTCCGGAGTCAGGCTTCGCGCCGAGATGTACATCGGCAGTATGAAAAAAGATCATAGAGGTTGTCTCCTCTTCATTAATCAATGCGGTGTTTCATTATTATAATGCGTTTCACAAGAATGATTTCTTGCCAAATGATTATAGCAGAGATCATGAAGGTTGTCATTATGACATGTGTTAATATGGCAGGGAGATGTAAGCGGCTCTGCCCGCTCAGCGGGCGGAAAGTGTGAATACCGGTTAGCGTGGCGGGAGTGCTAAGCACGGAGCCACGCGGAGACTTATATGCATGGTGCTGCCGGCTGTCCGGCATGCGGGGCTCCATGCATGGGGCTGTGCATAGAAGAAGCCTCCTTCGGGAGCAGTTCCCGAAAGAGGCTCTTTCTTCATCTCTTAACAATCGGTTGATTGGATGTTATCCTTCGTTGAGTGCTTTTATGATGTCTGGCAGCTGCGCGTCGACCAAGTCGTTGTCGAGCTGACAGGTGCCGGCGTTATGATGGCCGCCGCCGCCATATTTCAGGCAAAGCTCGCCGATATCGACCGTGGAACCCTTGTTCACAATGGACTTGCCGATCATGACTGCGGTGTTCTGTTTGCGGAAGCCCCATGCTACGTGGACGGAGATCTGGGTCTCGGGATAGAGAGCGTAGATCATGAAGCGGTTGCCGGCATGGATGACCTCTTCATTGCGGAGATCAAGCACCACGACCTTGTCATACACCTTGGCGATGCGTTTGAGCTGTTTCTTGAAGGCCTCAGCCTGTTCAAAGTAGAGGTTAACGCGCTCTTTGACATCGGGCAGCTCGAGGATCGCGTCGATGTCGTGGTCGAGGCAGAAATCGATCAGCTTCATCATGAGTTCGTAGTTGGAGATGCGGAATTCATGGAAACGTCCCAGACCGGTCCTGGCATCCATGAGATAGTGCAGAAGGACCCAGCCGGAGGGGTTGAGGATTTCATCGACCGTGAAATCGGCGCTGTCGCCCTTGTCAACGGCAGTCATGAGGTCGTCGGAGATGCGGGGGAAGGCTTTCTTTCCGCCGTAATAGTCATAGACGACGCGGGCCGCGCTTCGGGCCTCAGGATCGATGATCAGCTTGCCGTTGGTCTCGATGGCCTTGAGGCGGTCAACCTCGGACTCATGATGATCGAAGGCGATGGACACCCTGGGGTCATAAGGAAGGTTGGTGGTGATATCATTTTTTGAAAGCTCGATCTTGCCATCCTGCACATCCTTGGGATGGACGAACTTGATCTCATCGATGAGCTTGAGCTCCTTGAGCATCATGGCGCAGGCCAGGCCGTCAAAATCGCTTCTGGTAACAAGGCGTCTTGTTTGTTGTTCCATATCAGAACCTCCGTGGGAAAATGATGGATCATCTTGTAAGAGTAATATAAAATCGCATCATGGTTTTATGCCGACAGCTAATGCGTAATGGGCAGTAATATAAGCCGATGGCGAATGCATAATGGGTATTACTATATACCGATGGTGAATGCGTAATGGGCAGTACATGATGTCCGATGCTTTATGCTGATTGTAATTGCATTGAGGATAGTACTATATGCGCAAATGTGAATAGACTGCTTCCTGTGCTTACGTATAGCATTAATCTTGTCGCCGCAGGTCAAAAGATGAATCCTGTCGTTGAGTGTGTACTTATTGACATGCGAAAACACCTTCGTTTGTAGTGAAGACCGCATTTTGCGTGTAAATGTATTATAACATAATTAGGGTTAAAATCGCAACAATTATGTGAAAAATGCGCACAATAAGATTACAGGAAAATTACAAAGATTACGGATACATTACATTTTACACACATGTGATAAGAACTTGATGGAACATTGACCTGTTCATGACCGAATTCACGTAAAAAGATTATTCACGTAAAAAGGATTATCATAGATGTGTAACAATCGGGATGTTTTAATTAGAATATAGCATAGAGGGTAAGCCTCAGAGATTGTAGAGGAGGGAACGCAGTCATCATGGACGACAGTAAAATCATCGATTTGTTCTTTGAGCGCTCAGAAAAAGCGATGGCTATTTACCAACTCATGGTTGATATTTATAAATTCCCGAAGCTTTTTATGCTCCGGTCTTTTAATGGCATTAGCCTGATGCCTCTACCTGATCTAA
>CACXUY010000046.1 GCA_902770965.1 uncultured Lachnospiraceae bacterium
AGTTGCCCCAAGCACGAAAAAAGGCACCTACTCTAGATTTCTCTAAAGTAAGTGCCTGTGAAACCATCCAAAAGCTGTCCTCTGGATAATTTACCTGTTCAATTTACAGCCAAATCCGTGCTCTACATCACGTTCCATGACGATGCACGAAGCATTTTTTCACTCTTACATGAGGCTTCAAGAGACCTCACTTTTCGGCTCAGAAAACGCGACTTTTTGCGTCTACATGCCGTTGTCCATACTTGTCCGTAGTGTGACGAAGCGTGACAAGGAATGACAAGGAGCGACGAAATTATAGCGATTTTAACGTCGGGAACAGCAGCACGTCCCTGATGGCTTCCGCGCCGGTCATGAGCATGACCATGCGGTCGATGCCATAGCCGATGCCGCCAGTGGGTGGCATACCGACCTCCAAGGCGTTCAGGAAATCCTCGTCCGTGTGGTTCGCTTCCTCATTGCCCGCCGCGAACTGTTCCTCCTGCGCCTTGAAGCGCTCGCGCTGATCGATGGGGTCGTTCAGCTCAGAGTACGCGTTGCACATCTCCCAGCCGTTCATGAACATCTCAAAACGAAGAACCTTGCCGGGATGCTCAGGATCCTTCTTGGTAAGAGGAGAAATCTCTATAGGATGACCTGTTATGAAGGTGGGCTGGATCAGATTTTTCTCAACAAACTCATCAAAGAAAAGGTTCAGGATGTCTCCGACTTGATGACGCTTCTCATACTCAACATGGTGCTCATCAGCCACAGCCCTGGCTTCCTCCAAAGAATTGATCTCATCGAAATCAACTCCGCTGTACTGCTTCACCGCCTCGGTCATAGTCATCCTTGCGAAAGGCTTGCCCAGATCCATCTCCTTGTCTTTATAGACAATGGTAGTGGTTCCGAGAACCTCCTGGGCGACATGACGGTACATCTCCTCTGTCAGATCCATCATGCCGTTGTAATCCGTGTATGCCTGATAGAGTTCCATCAAGGTGAACTCAGGGTTGTGCTTGATGTCAACTCCCTCATTGCGGAAGACGCGGCCGATCTCATAGACCCGCTCAAGACCGCCAACGATCAGCCTCTTCAGGTAGAGCTCGAGAGAAATGCGCAGCTTCTTGTCCTCATCAAGCGCGTTAAAATGCGTCACGAACGGACGGGCCGCAGCACCGCCGGCATTATCCACCAGCATAGGCGTCTCAACCTCAAGGAAATCCTTCGCGTCAAGGAAGCTGCGGATACTGCGGATGATCTTCGAACGCTTGATGAAGACTTCCTTCGACTCCTGATTCATGATCAGGTCTACATAACGCTGGCGGTAACGAAGGTCGATGTTCGTCAGGCCATGGTACTTCTCCGGAAGAACCTGAAGGCTCTTGGCAAGCAATGTGAGCTCCTTGACATGGACAGACTTCTCTCCGGTCTTCGTCTTAAACACGATTCCCTTTATGCCGAGGATATCTCCGATGTCAAGCTTCTTGAAATCCTTGTATTTGTCCTCGCCCAGGTCATCCCTTGTTACATAGCACTGCATGGTGCCGTCTCTATCCTGAACATGGCAGAATGATGCCTTGCCCATGACGCGTTTGCTCATCATGCGTCCCGCAATAGAGACCTCCTTGCCCTCAAGCTCTTCAAAATTGGAACGGATCTCTTCAGAATGGTGCGTCTGATCGAAAGCAACCTGCTCGAAGGGATCATTGCCCGCTGCCTGAAGCTCAGCAAGCTTCTCTCGTCTGACTGCGCGGAGCTTATTGATATCCTGCGAGGGCTGTCCGACCGGCTTTTGGTTCGTCATCTCTGCCATATTCTATACCTCTCTTCCTTATATCTTTATATCCTTATATCACATATATCGCAACTGACCATAAATACGTTCTTCACTGTTACTCTCGGCATTCTCCGAACCTGATTGGATCAGCCTTCCCTTTCGGCAGCATCATAGTATTCCTCTGCCCGTTCAATAGCAAGCACTACGTAATGGAGGATGCCAGCCTGTGTCTCAACTACGACCTCATCGCCTACTTTATGTCCCAGCAACGCGCTTCCGACAGGGGACTCATTTGAAATCTTGCCCTTAAGGCTGTCCGCCTCGTTGGTTCCGACTATAGAGAATTCGTCCTCTTCATCATACTCTTTGTCAAGAACCTTGACCCTGGTACCCAGATTGATCACATCCGTGGTTATATCCTCGTCAGCGACTACCTCAACGTGCTTGAGGATGTTCTCGATCTCTTCGATGCGAGCTTCAATGTCACGCTGCTCGTCTTTGGCGGCATCATACTCGGCGTTCTCAGAAAGGTCACCCTGTTCGCGCGCTTCCTTAATCTTCTGGGCGATCTCGCGGCGCTGGTTAACCTTGAGGTCGTTAAGCTCGTCCTCAAGCTTTTTGAGACCGCTGTAAGTCATTAATTTCTTCTCAATAGTTTGTTCTGCCATCTTAAGAAATGCATCCTTTCATTTGTTAAATATTTATATAAAAGAACAGACAGAAACCGAAGCCTCTATCAAGAGACTTCGGCTAAGAGCTTTTAACAAAAGATTAATTCACATACTTGCACATTATACATTTTGTAAATGATTATGTCAATAGGTGCTTCATGTTCTCTAAATATGCGTACTCTACGTGTTCTCTCAATATTCGTACTCTGTGTACTCTACGCACTCTGCGTACCCTGCTTCTCTAATGCGCTCTCTAAATATTATCATGTGCAATGAAAAATCCATCCACGAGCTTTTCCAAATCCTCGTATGTGCTGACCCTTCCACTTTTTTCTCGAAATGCTGATGCTCCGGGAAGCCCCGTCGTGTACCACGCAAGATGCTTACGCATCTCTCGCATACCAACATACTCCCCCTTATACTTTATAAGCAGCTTCGCATGGCGCAGGATCATCTCGCGCCGTTCCTTTACGCCGCATATACCGTCCATCGTGACACCGCGTTTTTTTTCCGTCTTTATTCCATAGGCTGCATCCAATGCATCCCGGATCCTGGCGAATATCCATGGATTCCCTCTTGCGGCTCTCGCGACCATTATACCGTCGCATCCGGTGGTCTCCAGCATCCTCAGCGCATCATCCGCGCAGCTGATGTCACCGTTTCCGATAACCGGTATGGACACCGCTTCCTTGACGACCCTGATGACCGACCAGTCCGCCTTCCCGCTGTAATATTGTTCCCTTGTCCTCGCGTGAACAGCGATGGCAGCCGCGCCGGATGCCTCAATGATCCTGGCTATCTCAGGCGCATTGACTGACGAAGGATCAAAGCCCGAACGTATCTTGACCGTCAGCGGCTTTTTCAGGCGTTTTGCCATGGCGCTTACGAGCTCTTCCACCTTCCTCGGTTCCCTCAAAAGTGCCGAACCCTCGCCGTTGTTGACAACCTTTGGGACAGGACAGCCCATATTTAGATCAATTATGTCAAAGCGATCTTCTATTGACGCTGCCTGCTCGGCCATTATCTCCGGTTCTGACCCGAAGAGCTGCACCGCCATCGGACGCTCCTCCTGTGCTATATCAAGAAGGGTGTACGTGTTGCGGTTATGGTATGACATCGCCTTCGCGCTGACCATTTCCGTCACCATGACGTCAACGCCCTGTTCTTTGCATAACTCCCGGAAAGTACGGTCGGTCACTCCCGCCATCGGCGCCAGAAAGACCGGCGGTCTTGGCCAATTCAGGCTTCCTATTCTCACTTCCTTCACTGTCTCTTCTCCTAAATCCTTCCTCTGTACTCCTTTATTTCCCATATAAATCAGTAACTGCTCAGCACCCCGGATCCGGAATGCTGCGCAGCCTTCATTGTACTGAATAGTAACAAGCTCTGATGGCTGCCCGACCATCAAACCCGGACTCCCGCCCAATTTCAGAATTCGATAGCTTCAGGTGATTTGCCTAGCATTAACACATTATAATAAAGAGTGAGCTGCTGAATCAGTCTCGCCTTATCCTCCTGAACATAGCGCACAGCCTCCTCACAGGCGATCTCATCATATTTCATATCTCCAGGCTCATGTCCGGTCGACAAGAGCAGCCGCCCTTCCTCGTCAAAGCCCATAGAAAATGTGCCGCTCTGCTGTTCCGTGAATAACACACACAGTATATTTAGCTCCTTCTTGACCTGATCAGGAATCCGTGAAAAATCAGGATTCAGGAAATATTTCTTGTTATAAGCATTCGCTCCACATAGAACGACCTTCATCCCCGTATCCATTTCTTTACCTCCTCATCCAGTAACGATGGTTTATAGCAATTATAATCTGACATACGGACATCAATCTGATCGACTGCGATATTGTTGCTGGTTTTGCCGCATTATCATCCGGCGTGCGGCTGCATTCTATACAGTTTCCTGTCAGCACGGACTGTAACCGTTGATTCCCCTGATGCTTATCTCACCCGAAGAAATCTCATGGACACCGCCTTGATGATCTTCGACCAGCACCGCTCCGTCTTCATTTACCCCCATGACAGTGCCTTCCCATGGTTCGCGGTCCATGATCATTGCTTTCTTACCGCGGCCGGCCAGATATTTCTCATACTCCCTGCTCAAACCGGCGAACCCATCTGATTCAAAGCGCCTGTATAAAGCTTCAAAGCATTTCAGGATATTGGCTGCTATTTCAGCTCTCTGCCATCTATGCCCGGTTTCAAGATACATCGAAGTCGCCTTGCCGCGAAGCTCCTCGGGAAAACTCTCATTGTTAACATTTATACCGATCCCTATCACGGCGTAGGACACCCTGTCTTCTTCCAGAGAAAGCTCTGTGAGTATGCCGGTCAGCTTCCCCCCATTGAACACGATATCATTTGGCCACTTGATCATGATATCTTTCTGATCCGCCGCATCATCCATCATCCCGGCGACAGCCTGCCTCACAGCCATCGCAGCTACCAATGTTATCGGCGACAGGCGGCTCGGTTCAGTGCGCGGCCTGACCAGAATGCTCATGGCAATATTTGTTCCGGGCGGTGGAGTGGCCCATTCACGACCCCTGCGCCCCTTTCCTCCCTCCTGTATGTCAGCAACAACGACCGTTCCCTCCGGGGCTCCTTCATCAGCGAGCTTCTTAAGCACATTGTTGGTCGAAGTATGACTTCGAAAATACGCTTCCAGACGGCATCCCATAATTACTGTGTCAAGACGGCTGGCTATCTCCCACTGGGTCAGTGTATCCGGCCACGACATCAGGCGGTATCCGCGATTCTTGACTGCATCAAACTCATATCCCTCTTCTTTCAGGGCATTTATCACCTTCCATACAGCCGTTCTCGACACATTCAGGGCATCACAGATTTCCTGACCTGAGACGAAGCCGCCGCCATGCTCTCTGAAAATACGCAGTACTTTTTCCTTCATATCATTTCCACCTTATCTCTCTTGACCCTCTGTCGAAGCTCCTTAAAAAATAACTTGAGGATCTTAGAGCATTCCTCCTCTAGTACACCTCTTGTGATCTCAACCGTGTGATTCCACAGAGGCATGCCCGGTATATCGATCAGAGAGCCTACACAGCCGGCTTTTGGATTCATGGCGCCGACCACGCATCTGTCTATCCTTGACTGGACGAGGGCGCCGGAACACATCTGACAGGGTTCAAGCGTGACATACATGGTACAGCCTTCAAGCCTCCAGTCACCGAGGCGGCGGCTGGCCTGATCTATCGCGATCATCTCCGCATGGGCGAGGGTGGTCTTTCGAGTATTCCGGCGGTTATAGCCACGTCCCACTATCCTGCCTTGGGATACTATGACACAGCCGATAGGCACCTCGCCGATCTTCGCGGCCTTTTCCGCCTCGCGAAGAGCAGCCCTCATATACCGTTCGTCCTCAAGAAGCCTCTGGTCTTTACCTTCTATAAGCATTAGCTTCTCTGCCCGGCGCATCTTCTTTATCTCTGCTTCGCGGCTCATAGCTTCTGACTTCGTCACATATGCTTCGCTGTAAACAAGCTCCACCGGCCTTCTGCTGCGCGTATATTTAGCCCCCTCACCGGAGTTATGAGCCTCAAGGCGCCTTTCTAGATTATTTGTCCAGCCTGTATACAACGTGCCGTCGCTGCACCGAAGAATATAGACGTATTGTGATGCCTGATCCATCAGAACCTCCCTGTGCCGCCGTAAAGCTCCCGGCAGTCCTCCTTATCAAGCCATACCAGCTGTGTGACTCCGACCTTGCCGGTATATGACTCCGACCTTGCCGGTATATGAATCTGACCTTGCCGGTATACGAATCCGTCCTTGCCGGTATACGAATCCGACCTTGCCGGTCGTATTACTCCAGGCCTGCCGGCTTCTTACTGCTTCCTAAGCCCTGTTGCCTTTATCTCTCATATCCACTTCGTACTTCTGTCAATTATACCCAACACTATGTTTTTTAGTCAATCTCCGTTGCGTATATGTACTCTGTCCCATCTCATCATACTACAGCCCTTCCCGTTCAGCCTTTTTATCACTGCCCTTTGTCTGTCATCCCTGCCTAAAGTTCAAATACCGCGTATTGGCTGGCTCTGTCGTACCTTTAAGCCGCGTTGATATTCTTTACCAAATTGATTATGTAAACCTACATGCCAAGTTTGGCACAACCATACTTTATGAGTCATCGCGTGGCTCCGTGCTTCGCACTCCCGCCACGCTCAACCATAAATAAACGCGATTGCAGTGAATCAAGTATATGATATTCATCTGCAATCGCTTGTTTGTTGTCTTTATTTGTAATAATTCAGCACCACAAGATAACTGTTATAATACAAGACGAAGTGCTCGTACTTCGGACGTATAAAATAGTTGTTTTTTAAATTATTGTTGTTTTGTCTCACCGTAAATTGCCAAATCTGTCTCTTACAGAGAATGAATAAAGAGACCGCTTCTCAGCTTCGGCTCGAACCAGGTTGACTTAGGAGGCATAATCTTGCCGCTGTCCGCGATGTCCATCAGATCCCGCGTCGTTGTAGGATACATCGAAAACGCGACTGCCTTACCGCCATCAACCAGCTTCTCCAGCTCTCCAAGCCCTCTGATACCGCCGACAAACTGAATGCGGTCATCCTTTCTCGGATCGCCGATGCCAAGCAAGGGGGTGAGCAGATTCTGCTGAAGAATCGATACGTCAAGCCTGCCCACAGGATCTCCCTCATCGAAGGTGCCGGGCTTCGCGCAGAGCCGATACCATCTTCCGCCAAAATACATGCCAAAGCTGTGCTTCTTGTCCGGCTTGACACGCCCTTCGCACTTTTCTATGGTGAAATCCTTCGCGACATCTGTCAAGAACTGCTCTGCCGTCATGCCTCGAAGATCATTCACCAGACGGTTGTAATCCCATATGTTTAACTCCTCATCGGGGAAAAGCACTGCCAGGAAGAAGTTGAAATCTTCCTCCCCTGTATATCCCGGATTATCCTCTCTCCTCTTGCAGCCCACTCTCACGGCAGATGCTGTGCGATGATGACCGTCTGCGATATAGAAGTCCGGGATGCCTCCGAAGGCCTCTTCAAGCTTCGCAGCGATACCTGTATCATCAATGACCCAGACGATATGGCGCACACCATCCTCCGCAGTGAAGTCATATTCCGCCTCATGTGCCTGAGCCCAGCTATCCACAAGCTCTGAGATACTATCTGTCTTACGGTAAGTCAGAAAAATAGGGCCTGTATTCGCGTTGCATGTATCAACATGGCGGACCCTGTCCTCCTCCTTTTCTGCTCTTGTTAGTTCATGCTTTTTGATATGATTATTGATATAATCGTCTATGGAAGCACAGCCGACTACGCCGGTCTGTGACCTCCCATCCATGATCAGCCTGTAAATATAGAATCTCGGCGTCTCATCATGGATATATGTTCCATCCCCCATCATCTTTTTCAGATTCGATGCGGCACGCTCATATACTTCATCGCTGTAGATATCCACAGAAGGAGACAGGTCTATCTCAGCGCGATCTACATGCAGGAATGAAAGGGGCTTGTCCTCCGCCATCTCTCTTGCTTCAGCACTGGTCATGACATCATACGGCAGAGCCGCGACTTGAGAAGCAACATCCTTGTTCGGCCTGTATGCCTTGAACGGTCTGAAAACAGCCATCGTCTTATCCACCCTTTCTATCTGGAAAATGAATGTAACTATGAGTTATATGATCATTGTCCTATGTGATACAAACCTTTCACAAGATGATCATCAAACAATGCGATATAGGTATGCTTCTGTTTATGATTAAGTGTATCACAGTATCAGTGAAGATAAAACACATATTTGCTGTTTTATAGGTTAATCTTCTTTTCTTCTTCTATTTTATGGCATTTCCCGTCCCGGGTATGACCGACACGCTGCGCCATTATACGCTGCCGCCAATATCGCGGATCACGCTATGGCATGCTCGTCAAGGATGTTTTTCAGAGCTGAAAGAGAACTTGAATGACTGCGCACAACCTTTATCTTCTGTCCCTTCGTCTCGTTCAATGCGCAATTCAGCATCTTGTGCGACATAGTATGAGTGAAGAGCACCAGAAGATCAGGATAACCTATCTGACTTTTCAAGCCGCTTTTCATCTGGGTAAACACTTTCGCATCGCAGCTGTACTTGTTACAGAGATCCTTATATTGACGCACCATTCTGTCATTTCCACCGACGATAACAACACTCATGAGCAATACCTCCCATATTTAATTAGCATATGCTAACTACAGTTTTTAGAATCAGGGAAATGCTGATACCTGCCTCCTTTCGGCCGCAAATAATGGCACCGGCATCTCCCTGCTAAATGTTTTCCCTAATTCCTGCTACATTTAAGGTAACTATCCAGCACCCCAGACTCGGGATGCTGCGCATCCCTCGTTGTGGGGCGGCCAGAGGCGCTGAATAATAACCATTTAAGATTTTTTCGTGCTGCTTCCGCTGTGGGCAGAGCAGCAAGGGCAGCTGCCCTGACAGCCTCCGATCGAACAGCCGCAGGATGACTTTCCCTGTTTCTTGTCATTGATGATAGACCTGGCCGCAAGCACGATCATAATGGCGACTATTAACAATACGACTAGTGTGCCGATATTCATATATATACCCCCATCTGCCATTGACCGATGATTAACTAACGAAAACCTTCAAACTCTTTACACAACGACCTTCGTTATAAGCTTATCCGGTTCTTTGTAAGGACGGAACAGCATATAGATAATGTACATCGCAACCGCGGCCGCAACAAGCAGACCGACAGGGTTGACATTGCCCGTAAGCGCGCTTCCGAACTGGTAGATCATAAGAGCAACAGCGTACGCAAACACGCACTGGTAGCCTATCGCGAACCAAGTCCACTTGGGATTGTTCATCTCACGCTTGACAGCGCCGATCGCGGCGAAGCAAGGCGCGCAGAGCAGATTAAACGCAAGATAACTGTACGCTGAAAGCTGCGTGAAATGCATGCGCATCGCGTCATAGATCTGCCAGCCATTGCCTTCTATCTCATCGTACCCGCCGAAGAGTACGCCCATAGTACTGACGACGTTCTCTTTAGCGACCAGGCCCGTGACAGTACCAACCGCCGCCTGCCAGAATCCAAAGCCGAGGGGTACGAAGATAAACGCGATAGCCTGACCGATACCTGCCAGCAAGCTCTGATCCTGATCCACCATGCCGAAACCGCCATCGGACATGCCGAAGCTCGACAAGAACCATATGACAACAGTGGAAAGCAGTATCACTGTACCGGCCTTCTTAATGAACGACCATCCGCGCTCCCACATGGAGCGAAGCACATTCCCGACTGTCGGCATGTGGTACTGGGGCAGCTCCATGACGAATGGGGCGGGATCCCCCGCGAAGATCTTCGTCTTCTTCAGAATAATACCTGACACGATGATGCTGGTTATCCCCAGGAAATATGCGCTTGGGGCGACCCATTTGCTTCCGGGGAAAAGGGCTCCGGCAAAGAGCGCGATGATAGGCAGCTTGGCTCCGCACGGCATGAACGTAGTCGTTATTATGGTCATGCGGCGGTCTCTCTCATTCTCTATCGTCCTTGACGCCATTATTCCGGGGACGCCGCAGCCTGTGCCGACAAGCATAGGTATGAAACTCTTTCCCGAAAGGCCGAACCTGCGGAAAATCCTGTCCATGACAAAGGCTATACGCGCCATGTATCCACAGGATTCAAGGAAAGCGAGGAAAATGAAGAGCACCAAAATCTGCGGAACAAAGCCCAGGACAGATCCGACACCCGCGACTATACCATCAAGGATCAGCCCTCTGAGCCACTCCGCGCAGCCCACCTTGTCAAGGATCCCCTCTATAAGACCCGGGATGCTTGGAACATAGATGCCATATTCCGCGGGATCAGGCTCTTCTACAGCCTCAACGTCTTTATATGCCGCAAAATCGACATTTATTTCTTCCTCTATATTGCCGTCATCATCGCGGACATAGGCAACCGCTGTGATATCTGAAGCCAAAGCTTCATCGATGACGACTTCCCCTTCTTCTGCGCCTTCATTTTCTTCAACAGCGCCTGCTTCTTCGCAAGCTTCAATAAATGCGCTCTTGATGAGTCCGGGGATCTCATATTCCTCCGCCGCCTGCTCATACTGTTTGCTGCCAATGCCAAAAAGATGCCAGCCATCTCCGAAAACTCCGTCATTGACCCAATCAGTCGCCCATGTGCCGACTGTAGTCACTGAGACATAATAGACTACGAACATTATAGCAGCAAATATAGGAAGCGCAAGCCATCTGTTGGTAACTATTTGGTCTATCTTGTCTGATTTTGACAGCAGACCGATGTCTTTTTTCCTGTAGCTGTTCTTTATTATCCGTCCGATGGCTTCGTAGCGTTCGTTGGTGATTATGCTTTCGGAGTCGTCATCCAACTCCTCTTCTACATGGGCGATTATTCTCTCAAGCTTGTCTTTGCTATCCTGAGACATAGACAGGCGTTCCATCACCTTATCATCACGTTCGAACAGCTTTACCGCATACCAACGCCTCTGTGAAAGGTCGATACTGCCGGGGACAAATGCTTCTATCTCTTTGAGCGCGTCTTCCACCGGAGAAGAAAACTCATGTTTAGGGATCTGGGTTCCGCCTCTTGCGGCTTTTACCGCAGTTTCCGCAGCCTCTATGGTATTCGTCCCCTTCAACGCTGATATCTCGACGATGGGGCAGCCTATCTTCTTCGAGAGTTCCTTGATATCGATTTTATCACCGTTCTTCTCGACGATATCCATCATATTGATGGCTACGACTGTAGGAATGCCAAGCTCCGTCAGCTGAGTTGTCAGGTAGAGATTCCTCTCAAGATTCGTTCCGTCAACTATGTTCAGTATCGCGTCTGGTCTTTCGCCTATAAGATAATTTCTGGCTACAACCTCTTCAAGTGTATAAGGTGACAGCGAATAAATACCGGGCAAATCAGTGATGATGACGTCATCATTTTTTTTGAACTTGCCTTCCTTCTTCTCGACCGTGACTCCGGGCCAGTTTCCGACATACTGATTGGAGCCTGTCAAACCGTTAAACAGAGTCGTTTTTCCACTGTTGGGGTTTCCCGCCAACGCTATTCTAATGCTCACGATCAATCCTTCCCATCTGTTTCAATAATCATTCTATTTCTATCATATCAGCATCCATCTTGCGAACGGAAAGCTCATAACCCCTTACAGTGACCTCAATCGGATCTCCAAGCGGCGCGACCTTACGGACATAGACCTCCACTCCCTTGGTTATCCCCATATCCATGATGCGGCGCTTCACAGCCCCTTCTCCATGGAGCTTAACGACCCTGACGGTACTTCCGATAGCTGCGTTCCTCAACGTATTCATAACTTAAACCTCCAGGCTAATATGGTTCACGTACCGATGCCGAATCAGAATAGTGTCCAATGATCGGAATCCATACTGATATATCTGCATCGATACTCATACGCATATATTGATTCTCATGCGTATATATTGATTCTCATACGCATATATTGATTCTCATACGCATATATATATTGATTCTCATACGCATATATTGCTTATAAGCGCATGGCGGTCTTCATGCGCTTACCATAATCTTCAACGCCATCTCCTTGCTTACTGCGACCCTTGTCTCTTTGACATTGACGATCATATTGCCGCCTATGTCACTGATGACCTTCACAAAACCTCCGGACACAAACCCCATATTCTCCAGATGCTGTTTTGTCTTAGGACTTCCTCCTATTTTTATGATCTCGACATCTTCTCCTCTAGGAGCCATCGTCAAAGGCATCACCACGTCCTCCTTCCTGCAGAAAACAGTATGCATTATTCAGATACAGCATACACTGACTGTTTCTAAATAACCCGCATGCCGGGCAGCCGGCAGCACCATGTATATAAGTCACCGCGTGGCTCCGTGCTTCCCGCTCTCCATCGCTGCGTTAAAACTGCTGCCATCAAGTTAATTAGTTTGCGGTAACATGCATTATGCTATGCTACTGTTTGTTAGTTAATGCTAACTCTACATAATTATATGTTAGCATATGCTATCTGTCAACAGAAAGTTTATTTTTACCATAATCTTGTGTGTTTTCTACCTGTTATTGAAACATTTCAGGCACTATGATATCATACAAGTATGCTATTACCTTGAAAACCGGCTCCCGCGAAGCGGGAGGCCATATATGGATGCATACATACATCACCTGTATGCTGCCACAACCATCATACTTTGTGGCAGCACAGGCGTTCTATTGATGTTTACTTTACTAAGGAGGAATAGATATGCAACTGCAGGAATCAGGCGAGATGTATCTTGAGACCATACTTATCCTATCTAAGAAAAAAAGCGTAGTCCGTTCTGTAGATATAGCCGAACACATGAATTATTCAAAACCAAGCGTCAGCCGTGCTGTTGGTCTCCTTAAAAATGCCGGATACATAATCATTGACAACAACGGCTTTATAACTCTGACGCCATCCGGGCACGAGATCGCTTCTAAGATATACGAACGTCACCAGGTCATATCCATGCTTCTCATGGCACTGGGCGTCGATGACAAAACCGCGACCGAAGATGCATGTAAGATAGAGCATGCCATAAGCGACAAATCTTTCGATGCCATAAAAGCGCATGCCAGGAGTAAAGGCATGTCCTTGTCTTACAAATAACTTCGTCGCGCGTCCTTTGCCCGGCAAAGCCGGGATAATTCCTTGCGCTGCCATAAAAAAAGAAAACCCCTGACTGCACCTTTAAGCAGCAGGGGCTTTTCTTTTGTTCACTCTCTTCTAAGAGCTTCTATCGGATCCATGTTCGCCGCGCGATAAGAAGGCAGTATCCCAAAAATAAGACCGATCAGCATTGAAAAAGCAACGGCAAGCACAGATGCCGGAATGCTCACTGCTACAGGGATATCCGACATCTTCGAAATGACCTGTGACAAGCCTATTCCCGCAAGCACTCCTATAATGCCGCCAAGGCTGGTCAGCACTGCTGCCTCAGCGAGAAACTGGAACATTATCCTTCTCTTCCTTGCGCCAAGGGCTTTCTTCAGTCCTATCTCAGCGGTTCTTTCTGTCACGGAAACCAGCATGATATTCATTACGCCGATGCCTCCGACAAAAAGCGCGATGCTGGCAATCCATACAAGCATGTTGTTGGTGCTTGCGCTGAGTTCCTGCTGATTCCGGGCCTTCTCCAGAAGATCCTCGGCTTTATAGCTAATCTCATTGGATGCCCCGGACACCGAACGGTTCATCAGCTCCTCGACTTTCCTGCCCATAGAACTCATGGCATTCGTCGAACTCGCCTGTATCACACAGTTCTGAGGCTCGTCAAACATATATACGATCGACCAGCAGGTATCCGGCATCAACACCATCCCATAGTTATCCTGATGGTAGGTGATATAATCGGAAAATGAATTGATGACAGGGCTAGACCCCTTGTCCCGCCTGATCAAGCCGACAACGATAAATGGTTCCCGCCTGATCTCTATTGTGGCTCCGATAGCACCGCCTGAAGGAAAAAGCGTACCTACGGCGGACTCATCCAACAGTACGACCTTGTGGGCTGTCCTGAAGTCATCATCTATGAATCCTCTTCCAGCGTATACGCTGTAACCGCAGGTGGACAGGTATCTGCTGTCCACTCCGTAGACGCTGCCTCCACCCAGGTTATTAATTCCTGCAGTGATGCTGTCGGCATAGGTGCGGCTGTTATAGAATGTCGCGTTGACCACATCCGGCAGTTCAAGGATCTCCTCTTTCTGCCTGTCTGTGACCTGTGACACTCCTGCCGGAACGCCCATGTCCATGAAATAATCACCCTCGCCTTGTCTGAGGGATATGGTAACGTTATTGTTCCCCGCTCCGATCAGGTTCTGGACGATCTGCTCATTCGTTCCTTTAATCGTGGATACGATAGCGATTATTGAAGCTATGCCTATTATCACTCCAAGCATGGTAAGGAACGACCTGAGCTTATGAGCGCCTATCTCTTCAAAAGCAAGACGTATATTTTCTCCCATAATTATTTACCAAAATCAATAGCCGTACAGATCCCCGACCGTGCCTTCTCTGGTGCGCGCTCCTTCACGAACCTCGCCTCCATACGGGAAAGCGATCCAGTCATCCATCGTAACTCCGCTGATTATCTCTATTCCTTCGCCGGACTGCCGTCCTGTGACGATATCCTGCTTTTTGAGCTTTCCATCC
This sequence comes from uncultured Lachnospiraceae bacterium, assembly GCA_902770965.1. Lineage (GTDB taxonomy): Bacteria > Bacillota > Clostridia > Lachnospirales > Lachnospiraceae > RUG11623. The sequence goes on from CACXUY010000046.1 coordinate 14,653, forward strand.
TCTCCGCGAAGGTAGACATATTTAATACCGTCCTCATCGCGGATAAATGCTTTCCAGAGATAGAAGCCATAGTTGTCTTCTCCGGACTTCTCATCCATGTATATCTGAACCCATTCCTGTTCCATCAATGTCTCACCGCCATCATTCAACACAGCAGTGAAGGGATAAATAGACTGGCTTCCATCATTATAAAAGTGACCGGTATCATCAGGATATTCACTGATATCAGTGACTACTGCTTCCCTGACCGAGCCTGACTGCCATGACATAACTCTCAGGATATCACCTTCTTTGACAGCTCCGAGCCTCGATTCCGGAAGACCCCCTACAACATACTGCCCGGCCTGTCCGTTGACCGTCAAAAGCGGAGTCCCGTCATGAGGAATAGATTCCAGACTGCCTTTGAGAGTTACGACTCCGTCCAGCTTAGCTGTGATCGTGTTATTTACAACAGCATCTTCAGCAGCCTTAACCTTGAGGACTGCTTCTCTTAGATCCAGCTCAAGCTCCTTAAGCGTATTCTCCTCCTCGCTCTTCGCGCGGGCCAGCTCCTCTGAAGTAAAGACGGCATCTGAAGATATCACGCGCCCCCGCTCAAACAATACCTGAGACGCGAAGATCCGCTGCTTCAAAGACTGCACCTGTGTACTTGAGCGAAGAGAAGCTGCAGTTTGAGCGGAAACTCCGGCCTTATTAGCAGAAGCATACAACGCCGAGGTACTGACAGAATAGAGAATACGAGAAAAGCTTGAATCTGAAATCTCGATGTTTAACGCGGAAAGCGCCTCGTTCTCAGCTTCTGAGAAGTTGCCCTGACCAGGATCGTCTGACTTGGTGTCAGGCTCCGGTTCAGTGGGTTCTTCGGTTTCAGGCGGGTCGGTCTCAGTCGGTTCTGTCTCAGTCGGTTCTGTACCTGGTGCATCCGTAGGTTCTTCTGTGGGATCATCTGCCGGATCATCCGGATTACCGGGATTGCCGGGATTACCCGGACGGGGCGTGGAGGCATACTGCCCAGTATATTCCCTGCCTACAGAGAACATGCCCTTCCAATCATCATCTATCTCCGGAAGCTCAGTTGCGTCCTGAATCCAGATCTTCCTAAGCTTGCCGGCAGGGGAATTGCCCTGCCTGATCTCGAGAACAAAGTAGAAGCTGTCGCCGTCAGACATTTTTTTCAGCATATTGAAGAACGATCCGTAGATTACGGTACCATCCTTCACAAGATAACGGCAAGGATTCTCATATGATCCCACCCTGTAACCTGAAACAGACGCGTACCATGCATCTGAATCTCCGTTCAATGTATCTACAGCCTTGATATTCGAGCCAATCTCAAGCATGTCTCCGATAAGATCCACGGCTTTGGGAGGATTATCATCAGACGGTTTATCTGTCTCCGGTTCCGTCGGGCTTGAAGGCTCCGTCGGATCCTCCTCCTGAGGCAATGTCTCCAAAGGATCTACAGGGACATCCGCAGCATCCGTTACATCCGGGATGGTCGGAGACGCATTACCGGACGGCTTTATATTTTTCAGTGTTTTAATATTCTTCTGCGCTGTATCTATGTAGAGCTTTATCTGCTCCTGATTCAGCTTTGCTTTCGCAAGATTCAGTTCCGCCTGACCAGGATCGGTCACGATAAGAACATCGCCCTTTTTAACCTGCTGGCCATCTGTAACATTTATCTCGCGTACTATAACATCCTCTTGAATGTAGACATTCTGGGCAGCGCTTGAGGTGACATAACCCTCAACGGCATTCTCCCCATCATAACCATAACCGAAATTAAGCTCTGAGGCAGGCACCACCATGACCTGTTTCGTGGATGTCGTGCTCTTGACCGCGGCAACTATGCCCGCAATAACGCCAACAGTAACAACAGTTGATAATATAGCTGTGATAATTCGTTTACTATTCAAAAGGATTACCTCCTTATACCATCCATACTGTCAGAAAGGACCCCGTCGTAAATAGTCATAACTTTTCCGGCGCGAGCCGCCACCTTCGCATCATGTGTTATCATCAGTATAGTTACGCCTGAGCGGTTGAGTTCATCGAAAAGCTCCATGATCTGTGTGCCGGAAACTGAATCCAACGCGCCGGTAGGTTCATCCGCAAGAAGTACTGCAGGATTGTTGATCAATGCCCTCGCTATAGCTACCCTCTGTCTCTGTCCGCCGGAAAGCTTTGATGGGATATAATCCAGCCTGTCGCCAAGACCGACTGCTACAAGCGCCTCTTCGGCACGGCGCCTGCGCTCTTTGACAGGTACATTTGCATAAAGAAGTGGAAGCGCCACATTTTCAAGTGCTGATTTCTGTGGCAGAAGCTGAAATGTTTGAAAAATAAAGCCTATCTTTGCAAGCCGAATGTCCGCCATCCTATTGTCCGAACATTCGGCTACGTTCTCTCCATCAAGGATGTAAGTTCCCGATGTGGGACGGTCAAGGCAGCCTATGATATTAAGCAGCGTTGATTTGCCTGAACCCGAAGGTCCCATTATCGCGATATACTCGCCCTTCTCCATCTGGAAACAAACATCCTTCAATGCGCGAAAGCCAAGCTCTCCCTGGCCAAATACCTTACAAATATTGTTCAGTTCAATGATCATCGGCCGGCCTCCGCTCCATTGTTGTCTGCGTCAAGGCCAGCTTCCCTTTCTTCCGGTTCATTGCCCTCCGCGTCAGAACCGGCTTGTACGTCTTCTATCTGGTCACTGTCCCCATCAGCATCAATATTAACGCCGTCGTCACCACCTATGACCATGTCATCGAACATGCCTACATCCCGGTCAGGTCCACCTTCGTTCTCATACATGCCCTCACCGAAATCAATGACACCTTCATCGCCGACCATAGCTCCGTTCATTCCATAGTCCATACCATCAAATGCCATCTCATCCATAGGGGCGGTTCTCATTCCGGCCACATATGATGGATCAGGCACAGCTACCAGGTCATCTTCCTTCAGGCCTGACACGATGCGGTAAAGCTTAAGATCTTCATCGTACTCGCCAAGGGCAATATTCCTCTTCTCAAGCCGGCCTCTGCCATTGTCTGCCCAGACAAAAGTACTGCCATTATCTTTTATAATAAGATATTCCTCAAGCCAAAGGCCGTCATTCTTATCATCCAGCCCCATATCCTTCTCGACATACACATGCTGCCCGATCATCAATCCTTCAGACGAAGCCAAGTCAATATAGAAGGAATAAGATGAGGAATTGGTCATACCATCCATGGAGCCGTATCCATATCCGTACATGCTGCCTGAATTCTGAGTGGACTCATAATCGATCTTGCTGATCGTGCCCTTCCAAGTCATGTTTTTATCGACCCTGGAATGAATTATCACCGAGTCACCCTCGACAATATCTCCGATATTCTGTTCATTTATCTGACATTTGACCCGCATCTCTCCATCGCGGATGATAGTGATAAACGAATTGTCTCCATTATAATTCGTGTTGTTATCATCATCATTTGAAATGGATTTGACAACACCTTCTACCTCACTTGAGACCGTAGCGTTCTGAATGTTCTCCTTTATCCTTGCTATCTTCTGTTCTTGTGCCTGTATATCAAGTTCGGATTGTTTCTTGGCCAATTCCTGTTCCTGAATCTGAATAGTGATATATGATCGCTCAGAAGATGAGGCGTTTTTCCTGTCCTTCTCTAGCTGATTGATAGTCTTACCGATACTGTCACGCTCATTGTTCATTCTCTCAAGATCGATCTGAGCCTGCATCAGCTGCGCGGAAAATGCCTCAGCATCATATGTGAAAAGAGGTGTTCCGACAAATACCTTGTCTCCAACATTAACAAATATCTCCTTGACTGTGCTTGATGAGTCCTTATTGACCTTCCATGTGTCGAGGGATTCCACTACGCCTGCATATCTGTTAGAGGCACCCCCGCCAATTATAATACCGCCTATGTCCGTAACTTTACTTACATAGGCTATCTCCGAATGGGAGGAATCGTTTCTCCTATATATAATATATACCGCTACAGCTACCAACGTCAATACTATAGCGATGGCACAGCCAATTACCACCCTTTTGTTTTTAATCATAAAACATCATGTCCTTTCTTACGCTAAAGCGTATGGAAGAGGCAATTAATAACACAAAAAGCCCGCAATACGCGGGATCGAAAACTGCCGGCAGTGGGACTTGAACCCACACGAGTGTCACCACCCCCGGGATTTTAAGTCCCGTGCGTCTGCCGATTCCGCCATGCCGGCAATCGAATGGGATTAAATTGTAAAAGTGGACCTTCGGGGACTCGAACCCAGGACCGATCGGTTATGAGCCGACTGCTCTAACCAACTGAGCTAAAGGTCCATATATACAAAAATGACCCCTACGGGAATCGAACCCATGTTACCACCGTGAAAGGGTGGTGTCTTGACCGCTTGACCAAGGGGCCTTAATAAAACCTAAGCTCCCCCAGTAGGGCTCGAACCTACAACACCGCGGTTAACAGCCGCGTGCTCTACCATTGAGCTATGGAGGAATACTATATGTACCAGAACAGACGCTGACCGTTCACCGTCTTCATCGCACCCTCAAAACCGCACACCGAAAGCAGACTGCCATGTCCATAACCTGAGGTCAAGCTCCTCGACCTATTAGTAGCAGTCAGCTGCGCGCATTGCTGCGCTTCCACCCCTGCCCTATCAACCTCGTAGTC
>CACXUY010000047.1 GCA_902770965.1 uncultured Lachnospiraceae bacterium
ACTCAATGTAGCTTGAATTAGATCAGGTAGAGGCATCAGGCTAATGCCATTAAAAGACCGGAGCATAAAAAGCTTCGGGAATTTATAAATATCAACCATCAGTTGGTAAATAGCCAATACAAAAGACATGCATTATGCGGCAGCCAATGGTATAATGATAAAGACAATGACTAGGGAAGATCAGCTCCGCTTCTTCCGCAAGACTCAGAAAAAGCTTTGGAGGAGGTCGTCAGGTTTTTATGAATCTCTCAATCATAGTGATTATTATTATGTTCTTACTCACCGTCTCTGTCGCCGGCTACTCTCTCGGCAAGAAGGGAAGCAGCTTCAGAACCAACGGAAACTACCCCTTCGAGCCTCAGAAGGATTCCGCAAAATCCTCGTCGTCTTCAGCGGCCAATGCTGCCGTTGCCTTATCTGCCGCGGCTGTGGCTATAATGCTGGTAATTGTCGCCATTATAGCCGGCAAGCTGTCAACGATTCAGAATGAACTCAGGATCATCCGGTCAAATGAGTCTTCTATATCCATGATGCTAAGCGACCTCAGGCAGCAGCTCTCCTTTGACAAGATGCTCGCCGCGTCGTCTTCACTGGATATTCTTGATGTCAACTATGATGACAGGACAGCTCTCCTGCATTACAGCGTCAATCTTAAAGAATATACGGGGCTGACCTCCGTTGGCCTGAAGCTTGACGGCCGCCTTATCCCGCTTGAACAAACTGCCGCCGGAACATATGGAGCTGATTTCCGTATCGGAATATTTGAAAAGATAACCGAGTCTACGCTCTGCGTCACGGAAGATGGGAAAACCGTTACGGAAGCCATATACATGCCCGAGCACGTATTCTGGGACTTCCTTCCGATGCCAAGCTTTGAGTGCAGCCTTTCCTCCGGCGTGAAGCTAGGCAAATTAACCTATGAAGGCTCATATTATGTAGTCACCGAACACCCGGATGAGATCGAATCAGTTTCCGTGACGTACATGACAGACGGTCGCGACCTCATCACTCAGGATATTACGAAGCCGGTGCGCGGCCATGAAGAGATAATGCTTGACACCGATATGAATGTGAACAAGGATCTCACCTGCCGGGTCGAGATCCTGACTAAACACGGTTTACGCATCATCGATCAGTCGACGATGATATATGAAGAATCGTTCGATGAGACTGCCTATTACTCACTGAGGATCGAGGATATGGAAGGAAACGTTCTCTGGACCGAAGAAAGCTACTGAAAACAATGGGACAGGTTCACCGACTCGCTGTATAAGCATATCGGTAAGCCTGTCCCCTGCATTCCGAACAGGTTGTTCGGCAAATTCAGCATCAAGTGTTACTATTCAGCACTAATGGTGAAGCTGACACCATTTACAAAATATACTCCATATATCGCTTCATGGTTCTCATGCCCATCTTCTCATAAAAAAGCTCCGCTCCGTCATTGCCGCTCCACACATTCAGCGTGACCTCGTAACAGCCGAGCCGTCTTGCCTCTTCCTTTACATACTCAAAGAGCTTCTCTCCTATGTGCCTTCCCCTGCAGGAGGAATCCACGCACAGGTCATCGATGTACATAGACCTGAAGGGGATCATGTTGTTCGAAGCGGGCTGTTCTTGAAGCTGGCAAAACGCGTAGCCCAAAACCTTATCCTCGTCGTCTGCCGCTACATATATGGGCTTAGACACATCCTCAAGAAGCGCCTCAAGCTCCTCATCGGTGTACTTTGTTGTTCCCGGAATAAATATGTCCGGCCGGATTTTTGCGTGAAGCTCCAGCACCTCACTTAGAAGCTCTATCAGCCTGGGTATATCTCCTTTTTCTGCCATTCTTATCATGAGCCCACTCCCCTATCATTTCTCCTATAAATAATATGTTATTATTCAGCACCCCAAGGTAACTGTTAGAATACATGACGAAGTGCTTGCACCTCGGATGTATTTAACAGTTATCTTGAGGAGGACAAGACGCGCAGCGCCTCTGGCCGCCACGCAACGAGGGATACGCGTACAATCACTTAAGCTGCTGCGAGCTTTTACACGTTGTGACAACACGCAGGGTGTTATGCCGGTTTACAAGAGCATATCAGGCTCCTGCCAAATATGCGATGGCATCATCAACTGTAAAAAACTGCTTGTTGTCAGCATCCTCAGAGTGCCTGGCTGTCCCGATGATAGTATCGGCCTCTCTGCCGTCAAGCAGCCCGGATACTTTCTCGTGGTATACTTCCTCTGTCACCTCTTCATCCAGCCATGTAAAGACCGAGGCATCTTCCTCTTTGCGGTCCTCCACTCCGTAAGGCACTATATCCATCTTACCGGATGAAATGCTGCCAAAGGCATCCTCCCGATAACGCCCTTTGGAAAATGAGTACACAAACTTATTTTCTTTCGAAAGGATATTCAGCGTGATGAAATAGGGGATATCATCACCAAGCTGCTTCACCTCACCTTCACTGTAGGTATAGAAGGAATAGTTAGTCCCTTCCTCGGTGAAATACACTGCCATCTCGGGAACGTCATCCTCATCCACGAAGGCGAACTGAATGATATTCGGCATCTGGTCCTCCTCGCCTGCCGCCTTGAGTCCGCTTATGACCGAGGCATAGGCAGCCCTCCAGCCGTTGTCTGACTCACCTGCCGACATCTGCCCATCGTCCGCCTGCGCGCCGCCTTGCTCACTGCCTGACTCCGCTTCGCCCTGCTGCCCGCTGTCCGCCTGCGCACTGCCTGACTGCGCTCCGTCCTGCTGCCCGCTGTCTTCCTGCGTGGTGCCCGGCTCACTGCCTGACTGCGCTCCGCCCTGCTGTACGCTGTCTGTCTGCGCGCTGCCTTGCTTCGTGTCCCCGCTGTCTCCGCACGCGCACATCATAAGACACATCGCGGCAACACAGGCAGCAGCCATCATTTTCCTTTTCACATAAAGCTTTCTTTTCATATCTTTTACCGTTCCTCTCCTTGATACACTTCACCCTGTCAGTACATATATGGACATATATGGACATATAAAGACATAAAATGATAAAGTGCCAATCCTGACATGTTATATAACAAGCTTGTTCCGCAGCTCGCGCCTCGGCGATCTTTGGCGGTCCCGTCTATAATATCATATTTTCCGCTGTGCCGCTATGTGAATACCCTTATTTCTATATATCTGCGTGAATCCCCTCAGCTATAGCTGGGTGAATGTCCTTATCTTTATATATCTGCGTGCATGCCGCTTATCTATAGCTGCCGTATTTTTCTTTAAATGCTTTCTTGGCATCGTACATAGCTCTGTCCGCTCTCTTAACCACTTCCGTCAGGCTTGAATCATAATAATAATACTCTGCCATTCCAACTGAAGCTGAATACCTTTCCCAAGGCTCCTTTCCTTCATCCAAATGCTCTGCTTCGAAAGCACTTACCATTTCCGTATAGATTGCCTGCCTGTCCTTGTAAGCATTTCCTTTTAGCATAACCAGGAACTCGTCACCGCCCAGCCTGTATATACAGGAATCCCTGCAATGCTCCTTAATGACTCCACAGCAGCCCTTGATATACGAATCCCCTTTATCATGCCCAAACGTGTCGTTTATATGTTTCAGATTATTGATGTCTATCATCAGAACAGCAAGGTCTATATCTTCGCCGCAGTCAATCCTCTTTTGCAGCGCCATCATCTTCCTGTCAAAAGCATTCTTATTCCCGACCTCCGTCAGCGGATCCCTGAAGGCTATAACCCTGGCCGCGCCTAGTTTCTGCGTCGCGTCCTTGAAATCGTTCTGATATTTATAACTCTCCGTAGAGGTGAAAACAAGCGCCTCGTAAAGAGATTGTATTTCCGGATTCGTCTTAATGTCTAATTCCCGCAGAAGCCTTATGTTCTCTTCCCTTTCTTCATCAGTATCGAAATGGAAATCCTTAAGACAGAGATACATCTTCTCGATCGGACCGGTTATTCTTTTTGATACGGCCTTCATGGCAAACAGTAATATCAACAACGTGAGCAAAAATACAACGAAAAACAGACTCGCTATGAACTCGATGTCTCTCTCCTTGGTCTCGGTGAGGTTAAAATCCACCAGAATGTAGCCCTGACATACTCCATCACTGCCGATAAGCGGTTTAGAGCAAGTCAACAGATACCCCCACTCCGTATTGTCAACAAGCGAACCTATAGGTTCACCCCTCTGAAGCTGATCGATATGCGCGTAAAGATCCCATTCGAGTTCATAGTCTTCGCCAAGAACCTGGATCTCGTCATGGTCTGTCTGGGCATCAAAAATCACGGTGGCAATCGGGCTGTCACCATTTATCTTGTACGCGTAGAGGTAGAATATCTCTTTATAATATTCCACATATCTGTCTAATTTCTCCAGCGTGGCCGCGTATTCTTCCCTGTCGTAATCACCGGATAGGTACTTCGGGATATTATCTATGATTATGTCATCGCTCGCATGATTCAGTATCTCTTCTCCAATGCCTTCATAGATGGTGATCATATTTCGGAAAAAATGATCATAGCTGGCGACAAGCGTCACCGTGACCAGAATCATGTACGTGAAAAATGTCAATATGGTGAATTTTACTTTCAGGGTGTTTATTCTTTTTAATATGCCCTTCATCGGCAGATCTCTCATTCTGATTTAATATGATGTGGATATGTGGTTTACGATTGGCATTTCTTTTTATTTATTATAGCAACCAACCTGATGTTTGTCATTACATTTATTGCACTTATATGAAAAATGATTACGTTAATTTAGTGTTCATTTCGTATTTATCTAAGTTGTTTCCAATTGATATTAAGGCTTCCAACGAAAAAAATCATGGGGCAGATGTACATTGGCAATTATCATGCAGATAATTGTCAATGCGTCCGCCCCCTTATTCTTATTATTTTATATGAGGCAATCTATTCCTCGTGAGGCGGTTTTTGAGCCCGCGCAGACGTTTGATAATACTCTTTATTACAGACGCCTTTTTGTCAGCAGCTTTTTTACTTTCGCTGATATCTACTGCTTTCACGCCGGTTTCACCGGTTTCGATGCCATCGGCTGCCCTCACATCGGTTTCATCGGTTTCGATGCTATCGACTGCCCTCACATCGGTTTCGATACCGTCGGCTGCCCTCACATCGGTTTCATCGGTTCCGCTGCCGTCATTACATTGTCCATCGAGTACTTCGGCTGCATTTCTGCCGACTTCTTCCTTGTATATCATATCAGCTTCATCGATTGCTTTTGCTCCATCATCCGTCAAACCGTGTTCGCTCTCGTCGGACGCTTCCCCACCCGTCAGACCATATTCGCTGTCGTCGGACGCTTCCCAATCCGTCAGACCATATCCGCTGTCATCGGACGCTTCCCCATCCGTCAGACCATATCCGCTGTCGTCAAATGCTTCCCAATCTGCCATGTACATTTCGTCCGTGCTTTTTTCAGCTGTATATTTTTCTGCTGTGTATTTTTCAGCCTGTTCCGCGAAAATGGACCTCGTTTCCCCGAAATCTTGGTTCTGGAAGACGGTTTTTGCTCCGGGATAATAATTATCGTCCATAGATGAAATCCAAGCGAAGCAAAGCTCAGGATAGTGAGCCTGCGTGATGCCCTCTATATTTTCCATGAGCGTAACAAAGTAGTTGACGCGGCGAAGCACAAGCGAACTCATCAGAGCGCCAAGGTCCTTGCCGGCTTTATCAACGGTCTCGGCATCGTAGTCTTCGAAGCCTGCGTCCGCCAGGGACGTGTTGAGCCAGTCCGAAAGCAGCTGCCACAGCATCGTCCTGTCCGCAGAGCCCCTGAGCAGCCTCAGGATCATATAATTCCGATACGTCCTCGCGGCGGTACCGACATTGTTTTTCGCCCTTGCGGCAAGAGAATTCGCGAAAAGCTGATTTTGCTCCTGACTTGCTCCGAATACTATCCCCAATAACTCGCGAATTTCATCTTCATAGACATCGGCATATTTCTCCCTGCCTCCGATTATATCATTGGCTAAAAACGTCATGTAATCCGAGATGAAAGCCTCCTGTGACATCTGATTCGCCATGTCATTAATGACAAGCCTGGGAGTTACGAGAATACGCTTGCCTTTCCGCACTGTCCTCCAGCTGACATCCAGCTTTTTCATGTGAAAATCACTGTCGATGTACTCCTTGCTGCCGAGGGAATTGTATATATCAGCTATCCTCTCCTCCATGGCATCGAAGCCTTCAGTCAAGCCCTTTGACGGCAGACAAAGATCAATGCCGTAGCGACCGAAGCCATAAGCCGCAGGACCATAGTGCACAACTATATCTGAAGGATTTATTATGTTGAAAATGTTGCCATAGGCATCTTCGAACCCATCAGCGTAATATATGTCGTCAGAAGCATTTGCGTCGGCAGAAGCATCCACGTTGTCAGAAGCATCTGCTATCAGTCTTCCCGCGGGAGGCTCGAAGCAGTAGACAAATACATCTTCTTTTCTGAATGTGATGCCGTTTCCGGACCGCAGGACATCGTTCCCGGCTAAGGGCAGCGGGCTGTCGCTTCCGTCGGCGGTCAGCTGCACATCGTTACCGGCGAAGGAAACCGGATCCACACGGCCGTCAGCCGCAGTCACGAGGTCATCGATCTCCCCTCCGATCAGGTTCGCGACCGCCCCTCCCCGGCTGTATCCCGTAACCCACATTTTTACAGGACCCGAAATGTCCTGTTCAGATATATACCGCCCGAGAAATTCCCAGATATCTTCTTTCGCTTCGGTAAAGCCCTTGTGCTGACCCTCCGCGCCGATCGTAAGGTTGCTGGCCCATTCCGACTCATAGCCTGCGCCTCTCATAGCAATCGCTATCAGCGTATATTCATCTTCGCCGTCAACGATATGCTTATGGCCCACGATAGCTCCGATAGAATCACGCGTGGGCTTCATATCGAACCATTCATTTGCACAGATGCTGTCAGTATCCATGCCTATATCCCGCATGAGCTGCTTTGCGTTTTCAGCTTTTTTTGAATAGTCGTCGTAGCCTTCAGCGCTCCCGAACGTGCTCATTGAAAGTGCCAGCGACATGGTTGCCAGGCCAGGATTGTATTCATAGGATGAATCTTTGAAATAATCATCCGTATAATAACACTTCTCTTCGACCTCAACACCATCCGCAAAGAGTTGTTCTGTCGAAACATATCTGAAGGTGAGCTCCTGCGCGTCAGACGCATACGCAGGTACAGCAAATGATGTCAGTGCCATGCCGCATGACATGGCTGCAGCGATCAAAGGTCTGAACGAACAACGCTGTCTGCCTGAACTGCCAAAAATACATTTTCCGAGTATGCTGAATATACCCAATGTACCCATCATAGATCTATCCTCTGATAACATAATGTTTTCTCCCGATAAAACCATTTTTATAGTCATGCCACGAATCCAGCGTGTTGATGCCAACACCGGCTAACAGCCTCATCAGGTGTGGAATTGTTCATCGTAGACTACTGGAAGAGTCCTACGCTCGGAATCCATGTATCTCGATCTGCTGCTAAGCTGTTGTATCATGTGCTGAACAGTTTCAAATATAGCACAACCCACCTGTATTTCCCACTCCCATCAGCAATTATTCAGCCCCCCCAGGATAACTGTTAAAAATACAGGGCTATGTGCTTGCACTTCGGACGTATTCTAACTTAGGACGAATTTTAACTGTTATCTTGTGGCGGACAAAACATTCATCACCTCTGACCGCCCCACGACAAAGGTTGCGCAGCATCCAGATTATGGGATGCTTTTATCGTTACCATTTTATTGTATTTTTCCGCATTTTTGCATGGAAATGTTTCAATTTGTTACACATTGCAACAATTGCTTGACTTATTCGCCATGACAAGTATTAATTATAATATGCTTCTCAACATTGACATCAGCAACATGTATGCTTACAATAGAATCAACTGATACGTTTTCGACCATCTTTTTGGGAGACATCGCCCGGATCATAACCTTTTTCGGGGCAGTTCCTGAAATAAAAAAGATGGGCGGCAACCTTCGGTTGAGAACAAGGAGTTCTCATGACAAAGCTTAGTTTAAACCCTTCGGTCGAGCAGAATTCTGCTCATGAACAAAAACCTGCCGACGGGCAGAAATACGGAAGGCTTGACGTAAGGGTCAAAGCTGAATCCAGGAGGCTTTTCGATGTAGAAATCCAGGTAAAAAATGACAAGATGAACTCACGAAGCCTCTTCTACGGTTTAAGAATGGGACACGATGAGTTTCATCCTGGAGCTTCTTATGAAAACATGCCTACAGTCCGGATGATCAACATCACCGACTTTTATGTGCATGAAGGCAGCAGCCACATCGTAGAGCCGGTATTTCTCTCCTACAAGCATGAGCCACATGATATCGCGACGGATAAATTCGCGATCTACCACATCCAGCTTCCTGAGTTCCGCAAAAGATATCAAACACTGGAATCGGTGATGGGAGATCCGTTTAACTCATGGCTTTTCCTGTTGGATAAGGCTTACAAGGACAAGAATGAGATGGAGGTGTTATCTGATATGACGGAAGGAATGAAGAATTTTGCCTTGCGCTACAACATAGCCATCGACGACCCGGATCTGATACGGCGGTACCGGATGGTGGAAGACGGCAAACGAGATGTTGCCCAACAGATCCAGACAGCCGTGAATAAGGCCGTGAATAAAGCTGTGACAGAGCAGAAATTGTTGGATGCTAAAGGGTTCAAGGAAAAAGGATATAAGATATCCGACATCGCCGATGTCACCGGCCTATCTATTGAAGAAATTGAAGCCTTGTGATATCTCATTCATAACATGGCGTGCTCGCTGCTTTCCTTGCCGCTCTGATGAGCGTGACAGTCTGCAGTATGAACGATATCCGAGACTTTGGCGCAATCTTCCCTGACATAATCTCACCCTACTAAAACTCATGCCAATAGCCTTTAGATTGTACCCTAAAAGCTATTGGCATTAATAAGCTGCATCTGCCCTTATATTCTTATTTACATGGTATAATCATTAAACATAGAAATGCCCGTTGTAAAACGAGCCCTTATCATGAAAGGCGGTAATAGGATGCGTGTTCTTCTGGCAGAAGATGAAAAAAGAATGGCTGCGGCACTCGTCGCTTTGCTGAGACAAGAGAAATATGACGTTGACCATATGGCGGACGGAGCTTCCGCGCTGGTGGCACTAGAGAGCGGTATGTACGATATCGCGGTCCTTGATGTGATGATGCCGGAGATGAATGGCTTTGAGGTCGCCCGGAGCGCAAGGAGAAAAGGAATTAAGACTCCTATCCTGATGCTGACCGCGAAAAGCCAACTGGATGACAAGGTCGCCGGCCTCGACAGCGGCGCCGATGACTACCTCACAAAACCCTTTCAGACAAAGGAGCTGTTGGCAAGGCTGCGTGCGCTCGGCCGCAGGAACTCTGAATTTCAGGACGGCAGCCTGACCTACGGCGACATCTCGTTGGACATGCCAAAAGCTACTCTCACCTGCGCTTCCACCGGTCAGAGCGTCAGGCTGGGAGAAAAGGAACTGCGTATCCTGGAATACATGTTCAACAATCATGGACAGATAATGACGAAGGAACAGCTTGCCAAGAAGATCTGGGGGTTCGACAATGAAGCCGAATATAACGTTGTTGAGGTATATATGTCCTTCACGAGAAAGAAACTCGCCTTTGTAGGTTCAAAAGTGACGATCAAGGCAATACGGGGTCTGGGATATGAATTGAGGGATACAAATTGAAGAATACGAATTGAGGGATACGAATCGAGGAATACGAATTGAAGAATACAAATTGAAGAATACAAATTGAAGAATACGGATTGAAAGACGCGAATTAAGAGACGCGAATAGTAAACCTACATGCCGAGTTTGGCACAACCATTCTTTATAAGTCCCCGCGCGGCTCCGTGCTTCGCAGGGGGCCGACTTATTAAGTACCTTATTGTACCAAACGTCTTGTCATGGTAAAATACATCTCAGAAACCATAGATGCTTATAAAAGATTTATAAGCTTCGGACTCCCCAAAAACAGGCATTTATCCTATGCCGCAACATAAGGAAAGAGAGGATTATAACTATGACAGGATTGCCGCTCATCATCGCATTCATCGTTGCAATCGTCCTTATGATCGTGATGATCTCAAAATTCAAGATTCATCCCTTCATATCAATCATGTGCGTCTCGCTCATACTCGGCTTGATCGCAGGTATCCCTATCGTCGATAAAAAGACCCCCGACGGCGCGACCATCAGCGGACTTGCCTCCGTTATAGGTTCAGGTTTCTCGGGAACATTTTCAAGCATCGGCATAGTGATCATTCTGGGAGCTTTGATCGGGAGCATACTCGAACAGACCGGCGCAGCCCTGAAGCTTGCCGATATGGTCATCCATCTTGTAGGCAAGAACAATCCTGTCCTGGCCGTGGAGCTTATGGGCTGGGTCGTCTCCATCCCGGTGTTCTGCGATTCCGGCTTCGTCATCCTGAACCCGATACGTAAAGCCCTGGTCAGCCGAACCGGCGTCTCATCTGTATCCATGACGGTCGGCCTGTCCACAGGACTGTACATAGCCCATGTGTTTATCCCCCCTACGCCCGGTCCCATCGCTGCCGCCAACACCCTTGGCATCGGCAACAGCCTTATCATAGTCATGGGCATGGGCGCTCTTTGCTCGATTTTCCCTCTGATCGCCGGATTTTTCTATGCGAAATACATCGGAAAACGCGTGAAAGCAGACGATGAAGCGGATATGGGCGAGGTCACGAAGTCCTATGAGGAGCTCGTCGCTGAATATGGCAAGCTCCCCAGCGGATGGAGCGCTATCGCGCCTATAATCGTCCCCATCGTATTGATGGCGTTGTCCTCGATCGCCTCGATGGCAAATATGACCGGCATTGCTGCCGATCTCATGAAATTCCTCGGCACGCCCATCATCGCGTTGGCTGTCGGCACCGTTTTCGCTGTCATCCAGCTTTCCGGGGCTGGAAAGATGGAGCATTTCTACAAGATATGCAATGACACGCTGATGACCGTTGGTCCGATCTTGTTCGTGACAGCTGCGGGCGGCGTGCTCGGCAAGGTCATATCCTCCTCCGATATGGTCAATTACATCTCCTCCCACGCGGAGGTCTTGAGCACTATGGGCATATTCTTCCCCTTCCTGCTCTCAGCTATACTTAAGTCCGCTCAGGGTTCTTCAACGGTCGCGCTGACCACGACTGCCGGCATAGTCGCTCCCTTGCTCGGAGTGCTTGGCTTCACGACGCCTGTTCAGATCACTCTTGTATGCATGGCTATCGGCGCCGGCGCCATGACTGTGTCCCACGCGAACGATTCCTTCTTCTGGGTCGTCACGAACTTCGGCGGCATGACACCTGAAAACGGATACAAGACCCAGACTATGAACACCTTGGTCATAGGTCTTGCGGCCATTCTTGAGATTGCCATTCTGAGCATGATATTCCGTTAATAATCCACAAAATGTAATTATTAAGCACCCCGAGATAACTGTTAAAATACAGGACGAAATGCTTGCACTTCGGACGTATTATAACAGTTATCTTGGGGCAGACAAGGCGCACAGCGCCTCTGGCCGCCCCCACAACGATGGATGCGCAGCATCCCGAGTCTGGGGCGCTGAATAAATACATAATAAAAGCGACAGATGCCTCCGCTCGTCCTTAGCAATAAAACGAGGCATCTGCCGCTTTTTTTTCACCCCATAAGTTTCACCTTTGCCGTCTTCTCAAAGAATGGAATACCATAGCAGATAACTGTATCTAATCCATCGGCTTAAGGCCGGCCCTCCTCCGCCTCGTAAATCAGTTCGCCCAGCGTCTGGAACATATACTCCGCTTCGACAGGCTTGCTAAGATGAGCGGTCATTCCGGCCTGAAGTGAGCGCTGGACATCTTCGTCAAAGGCATTCGCGGTCAGGGCGATTATCGGTATTCTCTTCGCGTCCTCCCTGTCCAGTGCCCTGATCGCCTCCGTCGCCTCAAGACCGTCCATCTCCGGCATACGGATATCCATCAGGATCGCCGAATATGTCCCCGGCTCACTCTTCTCGAACATCTCCACTGCGACTTTGCCGTTCACAGCGTGGTCAGCCTCCATTTCTTCCATTTCAAGTATATCCATCATGATTTCAGCATTAACTTCCATGTCTTCGGCAAGTAGGATCCGCCGGCCGGTCAGCTTGGCCTGTTTCTTCTCTTTGGTCAGGATTATATTATTTCGACGCACTATCCTTTTAAACTCCGCTATGACATTCGCGGCAAAAATCGGTTTAGCAAGGAAGCTGTCCACGCCGGTATTAAATGCCTTCTCCTGTACATCGTCCCAATTATAAGCGGTCAGGATGATGGCTGTAGTATTGTTGTCGTAATGCTTACGGATCTCCCCCGCAGCCTCGATTCCATCCATTTTCAAAATGTCGATGTCCATGAGCACAAGATTGTACGGTTCTTGTTTCGCATGCTGTAATTCCATCTTATTCAGGGCTTCATCAACGCTTGAGCAATCATCTACCCTGATACCGGCCTCTTCAAGCACCATCCTGGCATGTTCGGCAGCGACCACATCGTCATCGACAACCAAAACATGCATACCGGCCGGAACAATAGCATTCTCCTCAAAATCATCTCTTCGCGTGCCATTTTTAAGAGTAAGCGTGACGATGAATTCCGAACCGACGCCCTTTTCGGATTCAACCTCGATGCTTCCGTTCATCATATCGACGATGTTCTTGGTGATCGCCATGCCAAGGCCGGTACTGCCGTATTTATTCTTGCGGCTGCCGTCTTCCTGAGAGAAGGCATGGAAAATCTTTGGAATAAAATCCTTTTCCATTCCTATCCCGGTGTCCTTTACGCAGAAACGCAGCGTAGACTGGTCCTCAAACATCGCCGTCCGTTCCACTGTAAGCGTGACGCGTCCCGGAGAATTCGTAAACTTGATCGCGTTCGAAAGGATATTGATGAGCACCTCTTTAAGCTTCATATCATCGCCTATGTAACAGTCATCCACGCGGCTCAAGATACGGCACTCATATGTGAGTCCCTTGTCGCTGCACTGTGACATGATCATAGTGTTGATTTGCTCCAGCATGTAGCTGAAGCTGAATTCTTCGTTTCGCAGCACCATGCGGCCAGATTCGATACGGCTCATGTCCAGGATGTCGTTGATCAAGGACAACAGATGCTTCGCGCTGCCTCCGATCTTCTCCAGGTACTCACGGGTCTGCGCAGAAATGTTTTTGTCATGCAGCGCAAGCGTATCCAGCCCGATGATGGCATTCATCGGGGTACGTATTTCATGGCTCATACTGGAGAGGAAGGATGTCTTCGCCTTGTTTGCCTGTTCCGCGAGGACAAGCGCTTCAGCCAGCGCTTCATTCTTCGAAAGAGTCTCTCGCATTTCGTCATCGATGACAGTCAGGCCAAGGCCAATAGAATGGACCATATTGTCATCACGGTCCTCTATTCGTCTGACGCCCGCCATGCGGAGCATCTCGTAATATTCACGTCCATCCCTGTTCACAAGATAACGGTAAGCTATGAGCGGTTTTGTCTTCAGACGTTCACGGATATTCTTCGGATCAATAAAGTCCATGAAGCCCTCCCGGTAGCTCTCCGTGACATGTTTTTCGCAATACCCAGTCAATCGCTCATAGAACGGAAATTCTATGCCCTCCGGTGTCTGTTCTTTATCTGTATCGTCCTGGCGATAGCAGATCCCGATGTTTTTATCCAGATTTACATAATACACACTCCTATAGTCCGATGACATGGCCGTTATCATGCTGTTCGCCTGTGTCTGGGCATCCAGCAATATGTGCTCCGACCTTGACGCGATCAACACAAAGACCTTCAGGAAAAAGATATTAACGACAAAACAGATGATCCCCCACATGATCTGCAGCCAGAAGCAGACATCGTCCGGCAGAGGGAAAGACACGGGAACAAACCGGCTATAAACATAAGAACCCAGATACATCAGCATTCCGAAGACGCTCAGAGTTACTCCGGAAACATAACGGCTTCCCACATGGCCGCTTATATACTCAGCATAAAAAGCAAGGACGTTCATGCCGATGAGAGTGACCTGAAAGCCCGCGTCCGCGCCGACGCAGAATACCGCGAATGTCATGTGCAGCACGACTTCGATATAGACCGAGACCGAATACAGCCACAGCAATCCCTTTTTTAACATCCATGTGGAGAGTATATAAAAGGTGATGGAACCCAGATTGAAATATGCCATGGGCGTAACGGCATAATGACGGAAGAATAAAAACATCATTACATGGATCAACAAGAAGCATAAGGACATCCCATATCCCATCAATGTCACTCTGCGCATATCCATCATTTTAACCATCTGACCGTCTCCTAACCGTGATCGCTGAAGAATCATTTTTTGAAACTGCTTTATTCACCCCGCCGTAGGGTCTGTTGATGATGATAAGACTCTAAAAAGCACAAGTACATCGTCCTGCATTTTAACAGTTAACTTAGGGTGCTGTATAATTATTCAAATCAATGGAAATAAAATTGAAAAGCACAATGACTGAAGATTTTACAATTAATATAATACTAGTTCTGTCTTTATTTTACAAGAGACACTCTTTATATTGATTATAAAAAACGGTTCTCCTCCGGTTTCAGGTATTCACCATCAACCAGAGGAGAACCGAACATAAATTCAGATCATCTCTGCGCGCCGCAAAAAAGCATCGGCCACAGATCAATAATTCTCAGCGTTCACCTCAAAATAGCTCTGAGGATGTGCGCATACGGGGCATACGTCAGGTGCCTCGGTTCCGACAACGATGTGTCCGCAGTTGCGGCATTCCCAGACCTTGACTTCGCTCTTCTTGAAGACTTCCTGCGCCTCCACATTGTGAAGCAGTGCCCGATAGCGTTCCTCGTGGTGCTTTTCTATCGCCGCAACGCCACGGAATTTGGCCGCAAGCTCAGTGAAGCCTTCCTTCTCGGCAGTAACCGCAAAGCCTTCATACATATCCGTCCATTCATAGTTCTCACCTGCGGCTGCCGCGGCAAGGTTCTCTGCGGTCGTACCGATGCCGTTCAATTCTTTGAACCAGAGCTTCGCGTGTTCCTTCTCGTTGTCAGCTGTCTTCAGAAACAGCGCGGCAATCTGCTCGAAGCCCTCCTTCTTCGCCTTTGAAGCAAAGTAGGTGTACTTGTTCCTTGCTTCGGATTCGCCCGCGAAGGCTGCCATCAGGTTCTTCTCAGTCTGTGTTCCCGCGTACGGATTTGACTTGGTCTCTGCCGCAGGGCTTGTCTCTATCATCTCCAGCTTATCTCCTTTCTGTCTGCAGCGAGGACAAACGGGGGTCTCGCCTTCCTGTACCTCAAATACTTCACCACATATCTTACATCTGTACTTAGCCATGACTTGATTCTCCTTTTTAAATTTGTTTTAATTTCTTCCGTCATCGCCTGCTCTTTTCATACAATTATACTCCATTATGGAGGAAAATCAACCTGCTGACAATAAACAGCCTCTTCCTGCCACAGCCTTTTCCTCGGCTTTTCCTAGGCCTGATCACTGGCTATTAACCGCAGCCATGTACAAGTTAAAGTAGTCCGTCTTGTCAACATCGCGGACAAGCGTCACGTTATAGTTGTAATCGTTGGCTGCCACGTCATATGTGAAGCCTTGCTTGTAGAAAATGACCTGTCCGTAGGTTTCACCGGAGTCTGTGACACAGCTTCCGTGGCACATGATTGAATCATTGACGAACTCAGGGTTGACAGCGCAGAGCATGGCCGCACTGTCGCAGTTCATTGTCAGCCCTCCGGAACCGTTCTGAGCGTAGAATTCGCGGAGCTTAGAGAATGAATCCGCCACAAAAGCTCCCGCGTCTCCGGATGCAGAAAGCTGCTCGAACTGAGCATCGCTCCACTGCGCGGCTCCATCGCACATATCCAGACCCACGACCGTGACAGGGATCCCAAAATCAAGCATCCTGCGGTATGCCGACGCGTCAGCGTATACGTTGAACTCCGCCACAGGGGAGGCATTACCCGCTCCAAGCCCCGCGGTACCCATGGACCAGATCATCTTCACATTCCTCATGGCTTCCGGATCCCGGTCCATAGCCATGGCAATATTCGTCGCGGGTCCTAACGCAATTATCTCGACCTGCCCGGGATAGCTTCTCGCCATGTTCAGGATAAAATCAACCGCGTTTTCTTCCTGAGCACTGCCGGACGGATGGACAAGATCCTTGTCCCCCATCCCATCCGTGCCGAACACGCTGTAAGATTCTATCTTCTCTCCGTTGTATCTTGTGTCCGCGCCCTTATAGACCGGTACGCTTGAACCGACACGCTCCAGAGCCGCGAGGGCATTATTCGTTGCCTGTTCAAGATTCACGTTTCCTTCCTGAACAGTCACGCCAAGGATCTGGATGCCGTCAGTCTTAGAAGCAAGTATGATGGCTGAGGCATCATCCGCTCCTGCGTCAGTGTCAATGATGATTTTCCGAAGAGGGGTTTCTGAGTAATTACCGTTCCTGATTTCATCATATCTTGCGATCGCCTGATTAAACCTTGCCAGGACCTGCTGCGCGTCATAGAGTCCGTTCTGGTCAGGCTCAATACCTTCAAGCTTTAGACGAACTATATTCGGAGGATTATCAGCGTTCAGCAGAGACAGCCCCTTCAATTGTTCGGTCGTCTGATATACCATGTCAAGCCCTATGTACTCCTTGCCTTCGCCGTCTGTCCAGCGCGAGAACACCAGCTTGCAGCCTATAGGGCTCGTCTTTTCTATGGCGTCCGGAAGCCCATACTCCTCAACAGAAAGGGCTGAGACAACGCTATCGATGTTGGAATCATGACCGCAAAGAAACGTGAATTTCCTATCCGTACCAAGCTCGGCAAGTATCTCCTGAAGTAAGGGATGAGCGACATTGACCGCGACAAGGGGCGTAGTGAAAAGCGCGTCCTGATATACTCCCTTGATCTGTGCTATGTCTTCCCACTGCTGAAACGTTAGCTGATCGCCGAAGGCTTCTGAACCCTCGTTTCCTTCGTAATACTGAAGGATCATCGCGTCGCTCAAAACACAGGCCGTTGCCAAAGAGCCTTCCATTCTGGGTTCAGCAGCTTCCTCCAGGACAAACATCGTGTCATCTGTGCTGAATCCGGCAAATGTACCATCTGTCCATGCCTGTGAGTTCTCAACGTCAAGCACATCTCCCAGCAGTTTATAATTATCCTCCAGACCGGAAATAGCGTCCGAGAATAGGCTGCGGACCTGCTCTTCTGCTTTTGCCGAATATTCCTCGGATGCAAATGTCAGCTGCGGGTTGAAGACGGGATCCATGGTGTCATACTCCGCATGATACTCCACATCAAGATCGCTTATCGGAAGCAGCCCCGCCTTGAAATAGTTCGCTGTTGCTATAGTCCGCTGTTTGGAATTTGCGTATATACGTATCTCTCCACCCTGCGGCTGGTAATTCTCAGGAAACAGACCTTCCGCCTCAAGCCATTTACGGAAAAACTGGCCCATCTCCGTCTCAAGGATGCCTCCTCTAAGAGACAGGCTGCTCGGGTTGGACGACCACTTAAACCACTCATGAGGCGTCATATCATCCAGGACCGACCCCCTTCCGTCAAGCGGTGAACGGATATTGTGACGGCTCAGGACGACAGCCTGCTTCAGCGTTAATCCTTCACGTGAGAGCGAGTCGTAAACCTTCATGCCCTTGACCGCCTGGGCGACTCCCGCCCCGTCAGGCTCTGTCAGGACATCATCCACTTCTGTTTCCACAGGCTCCTCGTGAATATCAGACGGCTCTTCCTGAGTGGACTCTTCATCCGTCTGCGAAGCTGTCTCCTCTGTCGGAGCTGCCTCTGTTCCGGTCTGCTCAGATGTCACCGCATCGTCATTTTTTCTGATCGGAATGACGGCACAGCCTGAAATGACCAGCGAGACGGACATGACCACCGCGGCCAACGACAACCTGAGTCTTTCATTTTTAATCATAATCAAACCCCTTTCCAAATTATCATTCATAGCATGCCTGTGCTGCCACATCGTATGAAAGATGTGGCAGCATACAGGCGGTGTATGTATGCGTCCCGATTCCCAAGCACTGTATAGTCACTAAAAAATTTTACTGTATTTCGATAATAACCGCAAGTTTTTTCTGTCCTGTCATCAGTCCTGTAATAAGCCCTGTCATCCGCCTGTCATCATAAAGTCATTCATCATAAAGTCATGAAAGGTCATCATAAAGCCATTCATCATAAATTCATGAAAGGTCATCATAAAGCCACCACAAACGGAATATGTATAATAATCTAATTGCCAAATCTTCGATCTTGTGATAAAATAAAAGAAATCTGTAGTACATGTCTGTTCTGTTATTTGCTTCGGCAATCGTAACTATTTCATATCATCCGCAAAGCTGCGCGATTTCCCTGCTGCCTTCAAAATCAGACGGCTATATACAAAGACCTTGTCTCTTGGCGTGCTTTTTCACTATCTTTGCGCGGCACTCATGTAAAAATGTCCTTTCGAACAAACCATCGCGATTGCTAAAACTATTGTGACTTTTCAACATGACGAAAGGTATGGCTATGAAAAATCATAAAAAGCCCTTAAACCACAGCATCACTAAAGGATGTGTTCTCTTCATTGTCATACTCTGTGTCCTTCTGAGCATGACAAACCTGTCTATTTATAAATCATACGTTTACAATGATTATCAGGGATATATAACCGATATCCTTAACTATACGATGTCACAGATAGATGCGGATGACCTGAAAACCTGCATTGAAACCGGCGTGGAGAGCGAAAAGTATAAAGAGACCCTTTTGTTCATGGATAATCTCATCGAGCATTTCTCGGACATCCACTATTTGTACTCCGTCCGGCCTATAAATACAAATGATACCGGAAGCGTCATGAGCGTGCTTTCAGCGGAACGCTATTATGACCGTTATGTGGACACCGAGGGCAATCTTTTCCTAGGCTGGATATCGGACGATGAGTACGACTCTGAAACCGCTTCGGTACTTTTTGACATCATGCAAGGTGATGAGATAGTCTTTTTTGAAGAGGAGACCGAGTGGGGCACTGATTATACCGGTTCAATACCTATAAAAGATTCTGAAGGCAATGGGATAGCGGTACTCGCAGTGGATATTGATATTTCCTTCCTTGATGGAATGATAATGGAGTATGCCATAACCAATATTGTCATCATCCTCATCTCAGG
>CACXUY010000048.1 GCA_902770965.1 uncultured Lachnospiraceae bacterium
TTCCGCATCAATCCATGTGAACTTCATGATGGCTGAATCATACTACTTCTGGCGATGTATTTCAAGTGGTGTAACATATTGAAACATCATGGGCAAAACCAGTTGCATAACAGTTGCATAACAGTTGCATAACGGTTGAATCCGTACATTATTTAAGCCGAAATGTTACAAACACCGCCTTATTTGACCCTCATCTCATCCGCCAGCTTGTACCAATGCTGCACCGTATTTTCCAAAAAGAAGTAATGTGCGAAATAGAATCCGAGCAGCACCGCCAGCCCCAGCATGACCAATGCAGCGCCGATCCCCACTTCGGGATGAAGCAGGACAATATCCACAACGAACAGCTCTACGATGACAACCATGACGGTCACAAGCAGATGGACAAAACGCTCATGCTGAAGAATCCTGATCTTCTCCTGATGAATAGCGATAAGCTCCGGCGTAACCCTGTTCTCTTCAATAGCCGCCGAGACAAAAGCCTCATGCTCACGGCAGTACTGCTTCATGTTTATCCCAAAAGTATCCTGTTTCTTCATTATATATTACCTCAATCTATATTGCCTTGACCTACATTTGCCAGACGCACTGTGCGCCTTGTCCGCCCCAAGATAACTGTTGTAATTCGTCCGAAGTGTAAGCACTTCGTCCTGTATTCTAACAATTATCTTGGGATGCTGAATAATTACAAAAAAATAGGCAGCCGTTCCCGGTTCTTCCTCCAGCATCTGCGCAGTCCGTACCCGACAAAGCCGGGATGATTCCTTGCGCGGATCTGTGCATAAAAAGAGGGCGGTTGTCCTCCTAACTGTATTGTATCTTAGTGAGTTCTGATTATAAACTGTTTATAACCGGCAGTATACTACAGCATGCAGTGAAAACCAAGAACCCGATGGCTCTGGCAGCAAAAAACATAATGTTTGTCTGCTCTTTGTGCTTCCTTATAGTCACTGTCTGTATCTGAATCCATGGTTTTGATATAATCCATCCATAACTTTAATGACCCTCGGTCTGTTATAACGTTGAATTATTACAAACATTAAATCAAAAGCTGCGGCAAAAAAAGAGGTGATGAGAAATACTGGCAATGCCCCAAACCATATTGAGAAAAGAATCGGGACAAAGCTCAGGATAAAAATTATCTCATGAACCACTTCCGCCTGGCACATGGCCTGGGCTATCTCATCCCAACTATGTTTTTTGTTATCGAAATAATCAGATTGAAATGTCGGCAGCACTCTTTTCCAACGTCTCACTTTCATCCAATTATATAACCTCATCTCCCATGATCTGCACCTATACCATCTCTTTGTGTAATCTGCTTTGTTCCCCATAATGGCAGTTACAAGGGCACCTACTGCCAGTCTGATTAAAAAATGATACGCAACCGTTCCAAACGTAATGGCAAGAGAGAGCATGGTATCAGCGCCTACCAGTCGGTACATAATGATATTAGCTGCCGCCAATAGTGTTACGGTAATTGTCACTATATAAATACTCTTCTTCACAAAAACTCTCTCCCTGATTGGATTTGTCATATGCTCCCATTTATGGCTAATTCCCCACTGCATATTCCATGTTAGCTGCCCTTGCCCTTATTTTAGAAGTCGGCTCCCTGCGAAGCGGGTGGCCATATAGGTATGCATTCATACACGCATGTATGATGCAACGACTTCTACACGTTGTGGCAGCACAGGCGTGCTATGGATGTTTATATTGCAAATATACGCATATACTGTTTGCCATCATTTTTATATCGTAACAGTTTTTCTTATCAATTTAAATACCTTTTTTGATAGCAACATGAAAATGCGGCATCCGCTGAAATTGTTACAAATACACCAGGGCGGTAAAACCCACTTATTATTTATCGTGATTTACTTTATAAGTCCCTGAGGGATGGTTGCCGTCAGGGGAAAGCTTGCTTTCAGCCGGACGGCAACCATTCCGAAGGACAACCGGTATGAGCACGGGCCCGCGCAGCGGGCGGAAAGTGCGAATACCGGTTAGCGTGATGGTTTTGACAAACTTGGCATATAGGTTTATACCATGAATGTTGTAATACAGCATGTCTTAACGGTATGCTGTATTGTGGCATGTTCTATGGGCAATAGCGAGATACATTGAAGTTCATTCGTACAGTTCAGAAACTGAAAGGTTAAACATTGGTCAGATGCTCTGAAAAAGAAAAAGACCGCTGGAAGACGCCCTGCATGGGTCATCTTCCGGCGATTTTGATTTCAGTGTTCCTTTTCTCTTTGACGGTTTTGTTCTTCTATCTCGACTTCACTTCCAGCTCGTCAAAGACCTGCTTGGCAGCCTTATGAAGCATGATCAAGTCTCCGTTACAGATCTACCCTACGGCCGCCCTCGGCAGAGAGATAGGCAGCGTACATGATCTGAGTCGTCAGATAAGCGATCTCAAAGCCCGAGCTCGGCTCCCGGTCAAAGGCGATAGTGTCGATAAAATCCTGCATCTCGCCCTGGTAACCGCGGATGATCTCATCGTTGACGAAAACCTTGTTCCAGCCGAGCTTGCTCGGAAGCATCTCGGAAATGTATACATCGTCGAGTCCTTCTTCATCAAGGAAATACGCATTCAAAAGATCCGTGGGAGTGATGTTGCACATGAGGGCGCTGTCATTGCTGAAGACCTCGATATAATTGCGCGAGCCTCCGAGAACCGTGTCGCTAGCAATGGTCAGGCACTTCGTGCCGTCACTGAAGGTGACAGTCACGACCGCATAGTCCTCTACGTCCTCCGGGCGAGCCTTGATGTGGCGGTGTTCGTATTCTGTAAGACAGGCCGTCGTCACGCCGGTGTCGGCAGACACGCTTCGCACGGCAAATTCTTCGCCTCGGGCCATCGCCTCCTGCTGTTTAAGCCACAGCATGCCGCTTAGCGGGTGAGTTCCGGTGCGGACCAAGATGCCCCCGCCGGTCTTGTTCCATTTCCCTGCGAGGGGTGAACTCGAACCTTTAAGGCTCTCTTCGCCTTTCATGAAGAGGATCTTGCTCTTCTTCGCCTGTATGATCTCGGCAGCCTTACGGACCGGGGTAGAATAGACAAAATTCTCCGCATAGAGGAATTTTCTGTCCGTAGAGTTCACGACCTTCCGGAGCTCGTCCATCGACCTCATGACCTCGTCGTACATATGCTGTTTAGAGGTGAAACCCACATTCTCCTCGCCGGGCGCGCCAAAATATCCGGTCAGCGGCTTCTCACAGATTACGTGCTTTCCCGCTTTCAGCGCTTTGATCGCCATAGGTATGTGGAGAAATGGAGGCGTAGCTATATCAATGACATCTATCTCCGGATCGGCGACCATCTCGTCAAAATCTGTAGATATAGCCTCATAATGATATTCGTCCTGAACTCTCTTCGCGGCTACCGCATTGACGTCGCAGATGGTCTTCAGGCGGATGGGTACACCGCTGACCTTCATATAACCCTTGCCGTGAAGAAATGCCGCGTATCCCGCGCCTGCAGTCCCGATCACAATCGGTTTAATTTGCTCTCTCATGACCGAACCTCCTCATGTACTTAGCTTATTTGTAACTATTCACCACCACAACGAGGGATGCTGCGCATCTCTGGCCGATGGGCGATCAGCCGTTACTGCATGTCTTGTCCTCCCATCAGGAACAGATTCAGCCCCGACGCGTCTACCCAGTCTTCGGGATTCTGGCTTCCGGTGTCCGCGGACAACGTGCCCGCAAGCTGTGCCCTGACGCTTGCGGCACGCAGCTTCAGGAATTGCTTCATGGCCTGAACGCCTGTATTGAATTCCTCCACGGAATAAAAAGCAGTCGGATCCTTCTCCACATAAGGAAGGAGCTTCTCCTGCAGCGCGTTTATCAGTTCCTCACACTCGCCTGACTCGATATGATCAGATAAAAGAGAATCAACTGCCGTGTGATATAGCTGACGCGCCGAATCATCCTCAGCGATCCACCGCCACATAGGCCGTTCCTCCGCTTGTACTTCGACCAGCGGAGAATCAATACCCATATTGATGAGGGGAGTGGGATCAATTACGTATTTGGCAAGCCCAGGCAGATCCGAGAAGCAGCCAAAAGCCATGTTGTAATCCCAGGGCACCATGGCAAGCTTCCCATCACCCTCGTAGAGGTAGTAATTGTGCAGCATACTGCTGTTATAACTGTCGAAATTCATAAGAAAGTTGTGTGCTGCAAAGTAACGGATCACTTCATCGGCATACAACACCCCAGACACATCCGTTCCTTCGGACAGCGCCTTCAGCGCGGAAACCACCCGCAGCTTGTCTTCATCATCCGCCTTGGTCTCGGCATTATCGAATATATTAGGATAACTGCTTATATTGTCATCGATGTATAATAAGGAAGCGCCCTGGTCTGACTCCACTTCCTCTCCATAGATGTTTGTATACTTCGATTTCTCAGGCTTGTACAGCATGCCCTTGCCATCGGCCGTCCGATCCAGAAACGCTTCACTCACGTCTTCGATGGCAGTATAGAGACCACGAGGCTCACCGTTCACTGACAGCCAGACATATGAGATCAGCGGAGCTGCGACGCCGGTACGGCGAAATATCTCGTAGCTGATATAATCCTTCATATATGTAGCGTCCGCGTAGCAGCTGTTCAAATGAAGCTTGTTAAGCCCATGATAGGTCTGGCCTTTTATGATCTTACCAAAATTGATCTTGAAGCTGTATCTGTCACTTTCTGTATCCTCCACCACCTGTTTCAGGCTGGTATCTCCCTTCGTGGAAAAGGATACGTTCTCCAAGCTCTCGCCGTCTATGAAGACTGAGGCGATATACTTTGTCTTGCCCAGCGGATTCGCCTTAAGATCAGTCCAGTCCGCGTCAGAAATGGTCACATCTACAGTATGGACGACAGAAGGATCAAAAAGAAGCTCGGCATAGCTTTTCCCCGAGAGCCGTTCATCCTCTTTCTCCGATGGCTCTTTATCCTCTTTATCCGAAGGCTCTTTATCCTCTTTATCCTCTTTCTCTGAAGTCCGTTCTGCCGCTTTCTCGGGAGACGTGGTATCTGCTGTCTGTGAACAACCGATCATCGCGGACGAAACAAGCGCAAGAAAAAGAATAGCAGCGATCATGCAAAGCAGCTTCTTCATCGGGTTCTCTCCTTATCAAAGACTGATGCGAATAAATCTATCGAGTATAATATCCCTGTATACGATTAAGACTGCCGACAATATTTGTCTCAGCGCGCTTTCGTGTTCAGCTTTCCTTGCTTTTTTCCTTCATCATCTCTTCGAGCGCCCTGTAGTCCACCTTCTCCCTCGGAGTCCTGGGAAGAATATCGATGAACTCCACATTGTCAGGTATCTGGTACTCCGGCAGCTTGCCCTTGCAAAAGGCCCGGATATCCTCTTTCAGCTCGTCTGAGGGTGAAAAACCATTGTGCAGCTCTACATAGACGCTGGCGTAATTGATCCTCACAGGATCCGGAACCCCGATGACACAGCACATGCTGACTGCGGGGTGCATCTCTATCACCTTCTCTATACGGTCCGGGAAAAGCTTCGTCACCTGCCTGTCATTTCCCTTCGTCATTATGATCCTCTTGATACGGCCGGTGATGAAAAGGACGCCGTCCTCGTTAATACGGCCGAGATCGCCGGTGTGAAGCCACTTCCGTCCATCTTCATGGATCTTCAGAACCTGGGCCGTCGCGTCAGGGCGGTCATAATATCCGAGCATAACAGTAGGACCTGAAAAGCACACTTCACCGACAGAATTGACGGGCAGCTCCTTGCCCGTCTCAGTATCGATGACCTTGCAGAGCATATCGTGCAGCGGTATGCCGACGCTGTTAAGTTCATTGCACTCCTTGTAGGTAAGCGTGACCACGCTCGTGCACTCGGTCGATCCGATTCCCTTGGTAAGCTTCGCGTCCGCGCCATGTGTCAGCAGCAGATGGTTGATCTCTATCTCCTTCTCGGTGTTCATAGCCTCGCCGCCGTAGATGCAAAGCTTCAGGCACGACAGATCCATGGCTTCAAGCCTTGCCCTAAGCTTAGGATCATCACAAATCGGCTCCCAATAGGCCGGTATCGAAATCACGTAATTCGGTCTGTATTTCCTGACGTATTTGTCAAAATGAAGCGGCTCATATTTAGGAATCAGCACGGCGGTAAAGCCTATCGAAAGCGGCTGAAGCATCGACGTGACAAGGCTGTAGTTGATGAATGGAGGCAGTACCGACATGAAACGTCCCTGCCTTCCATGAGGGATGCGGCACACCGTCTGCCAGAGCACCGAATTAACAGCGTTGTCCGAACACATGACTCCCTTCGGCTCACCGGTCGTTCCGCCGGTATGGGAGATGATGGCAACGGAATCAAGGTTCCTCTTAATCTTCTTTGGCTCCCGTCCTTGACCACCGGCAATAAACGCCGTCCAGTCCATGAAGACGGATTCCTTGGGCAGTACGGGTCTTTTGTTCTTCAGCCCATACAAAAACGACAGAGGAAAAGCAAGGGAATCCGCCGCGGAAACAACCACCGCCTTCTTCACGGAGGTTTTTCCGATAGAAGCCTTGATGATATCATAAGTGCCGTCAAACATGACACACAACCTGCTTTTAACTTCATTGAGATAATTGACGATCTCATCTTCACCTGCAAGCGGATGGATCATGTTCGCCACAGCGCCGATCTTGTTGAGGGCATATACGCAATACAGGGCTTCGGGAAAGCTAGGCATGGCTACGGTCACGATCTCACCCGGCCTTACTCCCTGCGCAAGAAAAGCACTGGCGCACCTGTCTATATTTGCAAAAAGCTCCCCATAAGTAATCTTCCTGTTCACATACCAGATAGCAATATCATTCGGATAGTCTTTGTTGACACCATACATGTACTCATATATCGAGCAGACAGGCCTGGGGGCATCTGTCATATCATGGTCATAGTATTTCATCCATGGCCTGTCAATCGATGGATAGCCGCTCAACCCTTGTTCAGACATTCAACAATCCTCCATATTTTTCTTTTGATCCCCGAAGCAACACACTGAACTAAACATCCTTAAACTAATGTCACTATGCAGCATCAATTACGTTGATAAAAATCAAATGCCTTAATTTTGTCTTCATACACCCGACGAACAGAGCACTCATGCCCAAAAAAGTTACGGTAAATTAGCTTCAAAACGAATTCGATGGTCAAATGTAATGTTCACAGCAAAAATCCATATGATTAATAATTCTTCAACATCCGCAGCAAGGCTGTCCGGCATTCGAGTCTGAGAGGTCGGGCTGTCACTATTATATATACTATAAAAAGGGGTATATAATCAAGACACTTAAAGGGAGACATCCGCACGAACGTGCACCATGTCTCCCTGAGTACCATTGCGTAATGCTTGACAACCTTGTTCTCTGCACGGGAAATGCTCTTCGGACAATCGACATCGTTACTGTTCAGTACGGTATCACTCCATGTGAGTTTCAATGTACTTGACTATGTTGCCGACTATCGTAAGACCAGGGACATCCTCATCCGGCACAACAATGTCATAAGTGTCCTCAACTGCCATGACGATCTCAACCGCATCCAATGAATCCGCGTCAAGATCCTTCAGCAAATCCGTATCCATAGTTATGCTGTCCCCATCGCAGTTAAGGATATCGGTTATGATTTCTTTTACCTTATCAAAAACCATCTCTCTCCTCCATACCAAAATGTGTTAAGCCCGCCGACTCCCCTGTCACCCGGCTTCAAACAGATAACACCGCGTGTATATATCAACAACCAATGCTTATATGTAATTATGCAGCGCCTCTGACCGCCCCGCAACGAGGGATGCACAGCATCCCGAGTCTGGGGTGCTGAATAGTTACGCTTATATTAAGATGGTTGTCCTTACACTCGTATGGTACGTGTTTTTTTTGTCTTTGTCAATGATTATCAGCGTTTCTTCACGTCAAACGCCCTATACTGCCCTTTTTCTTCCATATGTCACGCGATTTTGTATTGTTCACACGTCTTTATCTGATCTGTGAGAAGCCCCGTCTTTATCTCAACTACCACAACTCAGCCTAAACCGTACAGGCCAGGTTCATGCTTTGTGGAGGATGCCTGCCTTCACAATACCGCGCAAATTATAGCTTTCATCTATAAGAATAAAATCCGCCGCCATCCCCGGAGAAATGGAACCTACCTTGCTGTCCAGCCCCACTGACCGCGCCGGATTCGCAGTCGCCGCAACAATAGCGCGCTCTTCCGGCACGCCGAAGCGAATCGCGTTCACCATGCAGTCGAACAGGTTCGTCACGCTGCCGGATAGTATATCTGTCCCATGGAGAGTGGCGTATTTTCCTGAAATGTCAACATCCAGATCGCCCAGCCTGAACTGCCCATCACCGATGCCAGTGCCCATGGTACTGTCGCTGACAAGTATGATACGAGAAGGATCGAACATCCTGAATACAGCCCTGACCACCGACGGATGTATGTGTATACCGTCACAGATCAGCTCCACATCGGAGACGCAGTCAAGGGCGGCTCCGACAACGCCGGGAGCCCGATGAAGGAAGGGGTTCATGGAGTTAAACATATGTGTGACATGCGATGCTCCCGCCTTAAATGCTGCCATAGCCGTATCATAGTCTGCCTCGGTGTGGGCAAGTGAAACAGTCATTACCTCAGACAGCTCGCGGATGCAGTTGATGGCTCCGTCCAGCTCAGGAGCGACAGATATGATACGGGGCAGGCCGCCCGATTCCTCCCAGAGCTTCAATATCGCCTCTGAATCCGGCTGCCCCAGATGCTCCGGATTCTGTGCTCCGTGCTTTCTGGCGGAGAGGAAAGGACCTTCCAGATTCACGCCGCGCATGATGAGATGCTCCAGATCTTCTCTCATACGGTATTCATTTGCCGCGCCCAGAACCCTGCTTAGCTGTTCCAACGGCAATGACATAGTCGTAGGCAGTATGGTAGTTATCCCATGGTCAAGCTCATATTTCTCGATGGCAGCGAAGGCTTCCGGCGTGCCTTCGCAGAAATCATGGCCCGCGCAGCCGTGAAGATGTATGTCCACCAGGCCTGGCAGGATGCGCAGGCCCGATGCGTCCAACGTCTGGACGTCAGCCGCTGTATCGCTGTTGCCGCCACATATATATACGGAAGAAATCTTGCCATCTTCGATATCAAGATCGGCCCTGACAAAGCTCCTGCCTGTCATGAATACAGTACCATTGATGATTCGCGAGATTTTCATGGAAGCTCCCCCGGATGTTGACGAGCACTTCTACAGTTACGATTCCCATAATCAGCGGCACAAGCTCTGCCAACTGCTGATTTATAGGATTATAGCATACTTGTCAAGTACACGCCACAACAATCATATGCGGTTGCTTCCGGGAATCTATGGTTAGTATTTCCGTATCTCTTCCGCCGCTTCTTCGACCACTTCTTCTATACCCTTTCCTGTCTCATCAATAGTGATGTCCGCGTATTTCTCATATAAGGCCGTTCTTTCCTTATATATATCTTCCAGGCTTTGTCCCGGCTTCATCACCACGCCTCTCTGTTTTATATCCCGAAGCCTTTTTTTGAGCGCGTCGAAACCCACCCTGAGATATACCACTATGCTGCCTCTGCAAAGATTGGCCATGGCTTCCTCTCCGTATACGGCGCTCCCTCCGGTAGCTATCACTGAATCAAAAGCTTCTATGCTTGAAAGGATTCTGTTTTCCGTGCGTATGAAGCCCTCTGCCCCTTCTTCTGATATTATCCCGGCAAGAAGCTTGCCTGTGGTTTTCTGTATGACCAAGTCACAATCAATGAAATCCTTTCCAAGAACCTTGGCGAGGATGATACCGACGGTGCTCTTCCCTGAAGCCGGCATGCCGATAAGTACGACGTTAGTCTTTTTTTCAGTATCGTTTTTGTTGTCCGAAATGCGCCTTTCGCTCATATCATTCATACCTCCCATGCTGTCCTCCCCCGGCATTCTCTTCCGATACCGTCCCACCGTCTATTGTCACCGGTTTGCCTGTTATTACAGTCTGTCAATGATGAAGCGGACCCGGCGGCTTAGTTTGCCTGTTATTACAGTCTGTCAATGATGGGGCGGACCCGGCGGCTTACTATCAGGGCGAGCGCGATTTTAACTAAGTCGGGTATTATAAATGGTATCACGCACATACCAAGCACTGCCGCTATTCCTATCTCCCCCGTCCTGTCAGTATAGACCCGGATGAACCAGAAGGTTCCTGCCGCATAGCAGGCGACAAGCCCCAATGCCATAGACGCAAATGTTACCGTCAACGCGCTGCCGAAGAGCCGTTCCGCCCCCCACATGATCAAGGCGGTAAAAATAAAACCAATGATATATCCTCCGGTGAGCCCGAATAGCACCCCCGCGCCTCCCATAAAGCCTGAGAAGACAGGAATACCGAGAAGACCCAGCAAAATATAGATCAGAACCGATATCGTTCCTCTTCTTCCTCCAAGCATACCACATACTGTGAACACAGCAAAGGTCTGCAGCGTAAAAGGTACCGCCATGGGTATGGAAATCCATGAACAGACCGTAATAAGCACTACTCCAAGAGCTATATATGTCATATCCAAGGTTTTGTTTTGCTTCATGAGAACGATCAACCCTCCTGCTAAATGTTTTCTCAAAAAAAAACTGCCTACAAGCTATACAGTCCCCACCATAACATGTAAAATAGCTATTGTCAACCATATTTGTGCGATGGTTAACAATAGCTATTGCTTTATAAGTCCCTGAGACGAACGCACACAGGCGAAAGCTTACTCTCGGATGAGCGCGGCTCACCAAAGTACAAATATCTTATAACAGCGCTTAAAATGTATGCCTGTAGGTCTGAGCTTTGGATTGACCACTATGTTTTACGGCTCTATTCCTCTCTCCGCAAAAGCCGACAAGAGTTCCGCCGCGTCCGCTTGGATGGATATCGGCTCTCCGGCAAATCTGATAGCATTTGCCACGTCCTTCAATCCATTGCCGGTCACCACCGAGACGACCGACGCGCCGGAGGGAAGCCGCCCTTCTTCGCAGAGCTTCTTCACTCCGGCCGTGCCTGTCACTCCCGCAGGTTCTCCGAACACTCCGCATGCTCGGCCGAGAATACGCTGCGCCGCCATGATCTCCTCGTCAGATACATTTACCGCCAGTCCTTCGGATTCACGGATGGCGGCAAGCGCCTTATCCGGGTTGCGCGGCATCCCGACAGCGATGGAATCAGCTATCGTGTTCTCTTCCATCGGTCTCCAGGCAGCATTCTCCGCTATGGCGCGGTTCAACGGGCAGCAGCCTGCGGCCTGTACAGATATCAGCCTGGGCAGACGGTCTATGAAGCCCATGGCGTGAAGATCCTTCAAGCCCTTCCAGAGTCCGGCTATCGTACAGCCGTCCCCGACCGAAATCGCGATATAATCCGGAGTCTTCCAGTCCAGCTGCTCCATGATCTCATAAGCTACGGTCTTCTTTCCTTCAGACAGATAAGGGTTGATGGCAGCGTTTCGGTTGTACCAGCCCCAGCGGTCTATCGCGTAGCGGCTGATCTCAAAGGTCTCTTCGTAGCTGCCCATCACAGAGATAACGGTCGCCCCAAAGGTAAGCAGCTGCGCGACCTTTCCTTTCGGAGCCCGCGACGGCACGAAAATATAGGTCCGCATGCCGGCGGCGGCCGCATTACCGGCCAAGGAGGAGGCCGCGTTTCCCGTGGAAGAGCATGCTATCACCTCCGCGCCGGCCTCATAAGCCTTCGCCACCGCCATCGAGGACGCGCGGTCCTTGAGGGATGCCGTAGGATTGAGCCCGTCGTCCTTTACCCAAAGCCTGCCTATCCCAAGCTCCGCCGCAAGCCTCGGCTCCTCATAAAGCGGAGACCAGCCGACACGGAGCGGCGGCGCGGGAGTGTCCTTCTCCACCGGCAGCAGCTCACGATATCGCCACATGGAGCATTCCCCGCGCCCCATGAGTGTCTCTCTTGTAAAATAACGCCTGATATATTCATAGTCATATTCTATGTCCAGGATGCCGCCGCACTCGCAGTTTGTCAGATCAGGCACCGCTTCATACGTTTTGCCGCATCTGACGCATCTTGCGCCGAGAACATGCTTCATCATGATGTCCCACCTCCGAAAGGATTATGTGCGCGGCTGTCAGAGCATGTGAGGAATCACATATCGATCAGCCGCAAATATGCCCGGATATCGTAATTATTCAGCACCCCAAAATAACTGTTAGAATACAGGACGAAGCGCTTGCGCTTCGAACGTATTATAACGCCTTCAGAAGGCCTGTCTCTTCATTGAACGCGTTGATCAGCTCGTCAAGCTCATCGACCTGCGCGTGGACCGCGTCCCATGTCCCTTCGGTGTCATACCACAGGGCGTTGAGGTCGTCCACATCCATCTGCTGCTGCTCTATCCAGGTGTAATACTTAAGGTTGTGAACCCTCTTGCGCTCCTGATAATTGAGTTCCGCCATGCTGTCCGTGCGGAGTCCCAGCATATGCAGATTGTGATCGAGTTCAGCCGCCTGCGCGGTATACGCGCCGTACATTTCCTCAAGTTCAGCTACGCGGGACTTGTACATCACAGCGGAATCGGTCAGGACCGTACACACGACGTCCTTCTCCGTCAGCTCATAATACTTCGCCATCTTTATGCAGCACAGCACATTCGCTATGCCCGAAATGCCCATCCATGTGAAGCTCTCCAGCTGTTCATCGTCCACGCCGAGCGATTTAAGATACGTCTGCCCCTCGGGGGTGTTGAAGAGACGGAGCAGCCTCTGGCTGTCCTCATCATCGATATCTATGACCATGTCGGTGTTCCTGACGTTGTGTATCCAGGGAATGTGCTTGTCGCCGATGCCCTCTATGCGGTGGCCGCCGAAGCCGTTGTTGAGTATCGTAGGGCACTGAAGCGCCTCGCCGACAGCCAGCTTCAAGTGCGGGTAGCGGTCTTTCAGCAGGTCGCCGGCCGACATGGTGCCAGCCGACCCGGAGGTAAAGCAGGCTCCCGAAAGCCTCTGTCCCGGTTTCTTAACAGCCTCAAAAAGATCCGCCAGGGCGCGCCCCGTGACATTGTAATGCCAGAGCGGGTTGCCCATCTCTGCAAACTGATTGAAGATCATCATCGAAGGGTCTTTTTTCAGCTCCCAGGTCTTGTCAAATATCTCCTTGACGTTCGACTCGCAGCCGGGGGTGGCTATTATCTGGCTGGCTATCGTCTTCAGCCAGTCAAAACGCTCCTTTGACATGTCCTCAGGAAGGATCGCGACGGATTCACAGGCGAGAAGCTTCGAGTTGAACGCGCCGCCCCTGCAGTAATTTCCTGTAGAAGGCCACACCGCGTGATGCCGCGTGGAGTCAAATTGTCCGGTCACAAGCCTGGGGACGAGGCAGCCGAAGGACGCGCCGACCTTGTGGCAGCCGGTCGGAAACCATTTTCCCGCCATCGCTATGATGCGGCAGGGCACTCCGGACACGGCGGACGGGATCTCCACATAATTCGGTATCTCTCTGAACAGGCCTCCGCTTTCCTTCGGTTCATTCTTCCAGGTAATACGGAAAAGGTTCATGGGATCTACATCCCAGAGCCCTGTCTTCGCAAGCTTTGCCTTGACCGGCTCCGGTACCGTCTCCGGATTCTCCATCTGGGCAAATGTCGGAATGATGACGCCGTGCTCCTTGGCGTTCTCGATATTATGAGCCAGACCCTCCATATTTTTGGTCAAATCTATCCTTACCATCTCTCTAATCCTCCTCCATGAGAGCATTTTCAAGTTAAGAAACTCTGATCAAAGCTTAAGCATCTGTCTCGCCGCGCCGCGCTCCTCAAGAGCCTTGAGCATGGCCTGTGGATCCTTCACCTTCGCGAGAAAGATCATCGCGGCGATTATATACGGCTTGAAGCTGGCCTGCTTGTAGAGGGGTACGCGGTATCTGTCAAATACGGACGCCTCCACCTCTCCATCCTTGCAGCTCACATCATTTATGTCAGCCGGCAGGCAGTGCAGATACAAGGCTTCCCCGCCCCTCGTGGTCTTCATCAGCTCCTCAGTGCAGCACCAATCCTTGTGTTCGGCGTTCTGCGCGAGCAGCACCTGTTCGAGCGCGTCTATTCCCGCGAAATCGCCCTTGCCATAAAGCTCCGTGCGCTTCTCCATGGCCGCGTAAGGCGCCCAGCTCTTTGGATAGACTATGTCCGCGCCGGCAAATGCTTCCGCCATGCTGTTTGTCTTCAAGAAGCTGCCGCCGCTCTTGGCAGCGTTCCTCCGTGCGACCTCCTCCACCTCCGGCATGACCTCATAGCCCTCCGGATGCGCCAGAACGACGTCCATGCCGAACCTTGTCATGAGCCCGATCACCCCCTGCGGAACGGAGAGCGGCTTCCCATAGCTGGGACTGTAAGCCCAGGACATCGCGATCTTCTTG
This sequence comes from uncultured Lachnospiraceae bacterium, assembly GCA_902770965.1. GTDB lineage: Bacteria > Bacillota > Clostridia > Lachnospirales > Lachnospiraceae > RUG11623. Next base: position 14,440 of record CACXUY010000048.1, read on the forward strand.
CCCTTCAGGTTCTCGACTCCTCCGAACTCATGTATGATGTGAAGCATATCCGCCATGCACTGTGTCGGATGGTCGATATCGCACTGAAGGTTCACCAGCGTGGGCTTTTGATCAAGCACGCCGTCACGCCTGCCCTCGGTCACGGCATCGACGACGTCATGCATATATTTATTTCCCTTTCCGATATACATGTCATCGCGGATGCCTATCACGTCCGCCATGAAGGAAATCATGTTCGCAGTCTCCCTGACGGTCTCTCCGTGGGCTATCTGGCTCTTTTTCTCATCCAGATCCTGTACCTCAAGGCCAAGGAGGTTGCACGCTGACGCGAAGGAGAAGCGCGTCCTCGTTGAGTTATCCCGGAAAATGGACACGCCAAGCCCAGAATCAAATATTTTGGGTGAAATATTGTTCTCCCTCAGACAGCGCAGCGCGTCGGCGACGGCAAAAACCGCCGCTATCTCATCGTCCGTTTTCTCCCAAGTCAGGAAAAAATCGCCGCCGAGCATCTTCTCAAAATCCAGCGTATCAAGCTTCTCTATATATTTTTCCATGATGCCGCTCATAAGCACAGCCCTCGCTTTCTAATTCTGATCCCGCATCCGCCCGATCCTGGGCGGACGCGCCCTCTCATCTTCCTCTCATCTTAGTTTCGCTGCTGCCTGATATGTCTTTTGATCCAATACCTCTGCTTACTGACAGCATTGTTCACGCTATGTCATTATCAGTTTTTCCCGCCACGAACCATGCGGCGTCTCCCGTCTTCTCCTCGGAAGGATACAGAGCTATAGCGGCGGCGTAGAGCGCTGCGCAGTTCACGAGATCCTGCTTGAAGGTGATTTCGTTCGGCGCGTGCGCCTGGCTCTCAGCTCCCGGACCAAAGCCAACGCATGGGATGCCGTATCTTCCCTGAATGGCGACTCCGTTGGTTGAGAAGGTCCATTTATCCGTGAGCGGTCTGTCGCGCAGCGCCTTCTGTGAATCAGGACCAACTCTTTTCTCACCAAAAAGTGCCACATGGGCATCCACGAGAGCCTTCACGTGAGCCGCGTCCTCTCTGTTTATCCATGTAGGGAAATACGCCTCTGTCTCATAGACCTCCCCCGTCCACGAAGGACGGTCATACATATACATGGAGACCTTCACGTCATCTCCGTATTTCCTCACGGCGGGCAGGCTCCTTATCTCCTCAAGGCACGAATCCCACGTCTCTCCGGCAGTCATACGGCGGTCTACGGAAACAGAGCAGGAGTCCGCCACCGCGCAGCGGCTGGGAGACGTGTAAAATATCTGCGACACGGTGCAGGTGCCCCTCCCCAAAAACCTGGCATCTTCATAGTGCTCAGGATTGAACTTCGGGTCAAGCATCCTTACAAGCCCCCGGATCTGCGTGCTCTCCTCGCAGCCGTTGTTGTTCAGGGCGCGGATATCCTGAATTATTTCCGCCATCTTGAATATCGCGTTGTCTCCCCTCTCCGGAGCCGAGCCATGGCAGGACACGCCCTTGACGTCGACCCTGATCTCCATCCTCCCCCTCTGTCCGCGGTATATCCCTCCGTCAGTGGGTTCGGTGGATATCACGAACTCAGGCCTTATGCCGTCCTTGTTCACGATATACTGCCAGCACATCCCGTCGCAGTCCTCCTCCTGAACGGAGCCGACCACCATGAGGCGGTAACCCTCAGGTATCAGCGAAAGCTCCTTCATGACCTTCGCCCCATACACGGCGCTTGCCATGCCGCCCTCCTGATCCGAGCCGCCCCTTCCGTATATCACCTCATCGTCCTCATAGCCCTGATAGGGGTCATGCGTCCAGTTCTCGATATTCCCGATGCCTACGGTGTCAACGTGTGAATCAATCGCGATTATCTTGTCACCTTCGCCCATCCAGCCGATGACATTCCCCAGTCCGTCGATCTCGACCCTGTCGAAACCGACCTTCTCCATCTCGTCCTTAATGCAGGCTATGACGTCCCGCTCCTCACAACTCTCGCTCGGGATGGATATCATCTTCCTCAGGAAACGAACCATGTCCGGCTGATAGGTCCTCGCCGCCGCCTTAATCCTCTCATAATCCAAAACCATATGAACTCTCCTCTGACTCACATACTATTTATTCAGCGCCTCTGACCGCCCCGCAACGAGGGATGCGCAGCACCTCTAACCGCCCCGCAACGAGAGATGCGCAGCATCCCGAGTCTGGGGTGCTGAATAGCAACCGCATTTTAATAAGGAAGAAACACCTGCCATAAAACAACATTTTCAGGCAAAGCATTACGGACAAAACTGCTTGCACATTTATTTGATTTATTATATCATAAGTGATTACAGCGTGAAAAGCACATATATTAATCAATAAACGCACGACTTATTCAGTACACCCAAACCACATTTGGAGGATCATTTTACAGTGAAGATAATAGCAGGGCTGGGCAATCCGGCCTTAAAATATGGCGGAACAAGGCACAACGTAGGCTTCGGAGTGATCGATGAACTCTCCGACAGATGGAACATCCGCGTCACGGACAGCCGCCTGCGCGGACTTTCCGGAAGCGGCATTATCGCCGGAGAAAAGGTCATCCTCGTGAAGCCCATGACGTTCATGAACCTCAGTGGCGAATGCATCCGTCCCTTCATGGACTATTACAAGCTCTCCCCCGAAGACCTGATAGTCTGCTACGATGACATCAGCCTGGACGTCGGCATGATAAGAGTCCGGGCGAAGGGTTCCGCCGGCGGACACAATGGGATGAAAAGCATCATCCAGCACCTCGGCACAATTGATTATCCCAGAGTACGCATAGGTATCGGCGCAAAGCCGCCTCAGATGGATCTCGCCGACTATGTCCTGGGGCATTTCCCGGCTGACGAGCTGCCTGTCATACGCGATTCCATCAAGGAAGCCGCCGACGCGGTTGAAGTAATCCTCGAAGAGGGCATGCAGCCCGCCATGAATCGCTTCAACAAGATCAAGGGGAAGGAAAATGCAAAAAACGACTCAGAATCCGGCTCAGCAGTTCAGCCTGCCTCTCGAAGAGCTTGAGGATTTTAATTCCGCCGAAACAGCTCTGGCCAAGGGCAAAGGACCTGTTCAGATCAGCGGATGCGTTGACTCAGAGAAGATACAGCTGGCCGCCCGCCTCGGGCGCGGACGGCTGTGTCTTTTTGTGACTTACAGCGAGGCGAGAGCGGCGGAGGCGGCGGACGATGCCGCGGTCTGCTGCGACGAGGTGTACCTCTACCGAGCCAAAGATCTCCTCTTCTATCAGGCGGATGTCGCCGGGAATCTGCTCATGCGCGAGCGGATGGAGGTATGGGAGCACATGATGGAGGGCGGTACGGGCATGGTCATCACCACGATCGACGCCTGTATGGACATGCTTCCATCTCTGGAGGAGCTTTTTGCCCACATGATAGAGCTGAAGACCGGACAGCAGCTTGACCTGCCCGATCTGGAGCGGCAGCTCGCCGTGCTCGGCTACAGCCGTGAAGCCGAGGTAGATGAAGCCGGCCAATTTGCCGTCCGCGGCGGAATCATAGACATCTTCCCCCTGACCGCTCAGCTGCCCATCCGCATTGAGCTCTGGGGCGATGAGATAGACATGATCCGAACGTTCGACCCCGACAGCCAACGTTCTTTGGAAAATATCGATGAGGTACACATCCTCCCCGCCACCGATGAAGGACTCGGCAGCAGAAAGGTCACATTTCCCGACTACTTCGGACCTGACGCGTTCATTTTCCTCGATGAACCGATGCGGCTGAAGGACAAAGCCGATGTCATCCTGAAAGAATTCTCAGAATGCATGACTTCAAGGCTCGAGCGCGGTCTGACACAGGGGGAGGAGATACCGAAGCTTTCTTCTGCCGAAGGAACCTTGGCTGAGCTGCTGCGCCCGAGAACCGCCGCCTTCACCGCGCTCGACCAGCGAGGCGGCGACATCCGATGGAATTTCCGCTTCAATATTAATTCGCAGTCCATCCAGGCATATCATGAGAGCTTCGATATGCTGATCAAGGATCTCAATGTCTGGAAGAAGGATAAATACAGGGTCGTGCTTTTTGTCGGCTCAAGCGCGCGGGGCGAGCGGCTGGCGAACGACTTAAGGGATTACGATCTGCTCGCTTTCTATTCCGATGACATGGCAAAGCCCGTGCAGCCGGGCCAGGTCATGCTCCTTCGCGGCGACCTTCACCGCGGCTTCTCGATCCCCATGCTCCGCTTCGTCGTGCTCGCTGAGGGCGACCTTTTCGGCAAGAAAGCGCGCAAGAAACGCCGGAAGACGAAGCGCGAAGGAACCAACGTCAGCCGCTTCTCTGACCTTAAGGTCGGCGACTATGTCATCCATGAAGCCCATGGCCTCGGCGTATACCGCGGCACGGAGCGAATGGAACTCAAGGGCGTAGAGCGGGATTTCATCAAAATAACCTACGCCGATGGCGGCAACCTGTACATACCCGTGACCCAGCTTGACCAGGTGCAGCGTTTTGCAGGCGCTGAGGCGGAAAATGTGCCGAAGCTCAACCGTCTCGGCGGCTCGGAATGGCACCGCACCAAGACAAAAGCAAAAGGCGCGGTGCGCCAGATCGCCGAAGAACTGGTGCGCCTGTACTCCGCAAGACTCAAGCAGCCGGGCTTCGCCTTCGGCCAGGACACCGTGTGGCAGAAGGAATTCGAGGAGCAGTTCCCCTATGAAGAAACCGACGACCAGCTAGCCGCCATAGAAGCTACCAAAGCGGATATGGAAAGCAGCAGGATCATGGACCGCCTTATCTGCGGAGACGTCGGATACGGCAAGACCGAGATAGCTATCCGCGCCGCCTTCAAGGCAGTGCAGGACGGCAAGCAGGTCGCGTTTCTCGCGCCGACCACCATACTCGCGCAGCAGCATTACAATACCTTCATCCAGCGCATGAAGGATTTCCCTGTAAATGTGCGCCTCATGAGCCGTTTCCGCACTCAGAAGGATCAAAAAGAGACTGTGTCACTGCTGAAAAGCGGCATGGCTGACATAGTCATCGGCACTCACCGCATACTCTCGAAGGATGTCAGCTTTAAGAATCTCGGCCTTCTTATAATAGATGAAGAGCAGCGTTTCGGCGTGACCGACAAGGAAAAGATCAAGCAGATGCGTATGAATGTAGATGTACTCGCCCTGACGGCGACTCCCATCCCGCGCACGCTCCACATGAGCCTCGTCGGGATCCGCGACATGAGCGTCCTCGAGGAAGCCCCGAGTGACCGTGTCGCGATACAGACATTTGTCATGGAATATGACGATGAACTGGTGCGTGAGGCCATAGAGAGGGAGATCGCCCGCGACGGGCAGGTATACTACGTGTATAACCGCGTACATAGCATAGGGGAAATGACAGCCCGCATAGCGAGGCTGGTGCCCGACGCTTCCGTTGCCTTCGCCCACGGCCAGATGAAGGAACGCGATCTGGAGCGCATCATGCTGGATTTCATCAACGGCGATATAGACGTGCTGGTCACCACCACGATCATAGAGACCGGCCTTGACATATCGAACGTGAACACCATAATCATCCACGATGCCGACCGCTTCGGTCTCTCACAGCTCTACCAGCTGCGAGGCAGGGTCGGCCGCTCCAACCGCACGGCTTATGCCTTCTTGATGTACCGAAGGGACAAGATGCTGAAGGAAATCGCTGAGAAGAGGCTCTCGGCCATAAGGGAATATTCCGAGCTCGGCTCGGGAATCCGCGTCGCCATGCGCGATCTGGAGCTTCGCGGTGCCGGCAACCTGCTCGGTGCCCAACAGCACGGCCATCTGCAGGAGATAGGTTACGATTACTACTGCAAGCTCATGGAGGAAGCAGTGAGGGAATTAAAAGGCGAGAAGCTGCCCGCGGCGGACTTTGAGACGAATATAGACCTCTCTATAGATGCGTTCATCCCGAACGAGTACATCCCTGCCGAGAACCAGAAGATGAACGCCTACCGAAGGATAGCATCGATCGAAACGCCGGAGGATGCCAGCGACGTGACCGATGAACTCATGGACCGTTACGGCGACCCTCCGGCTCCCGTCAGGAACCTGCTTGAGGTGGCGCAGCTGAAGGCTCTTGCGCACGATGCATGGGTGACGGACCTCACAGGCGGGGCGCAGGAGCTTCGTTTTACGATGCACAAGGATGCGCCGGCGGACACGGACGGGCTCGCCGCATGGATAAAGGCTTACCGGGGGGCGATGACCGTATCAGCCGGGAAAACTCCGGTCTTCATTTACCGCAGCCGCAAGCCTCCCGCCGGAGCCGCAAAGCTGCTGTCGGAGATAAGGATGATACTCGAAGACATACGGCGGCTAATGCGGACGGAGGAGTGAAATCTTTTGTGACATCCGTTCGCCCTGGGGATAGTGTGGGCGGAGTCGGGTATCGGGTAGACCGGTTCGGACTTCAGTATCTGCTGCCCAGCGGCATCCTTAGTGATGATCTCTTTCGTCCGCCCATAGGCATCGTAGTTCCACAGCCTGGCCAGCCCGGCTCCGACGGTACTGGTCTGGCGGCTGTCCTTGTCGTATGTGTATTTCGTCTCGTAAAGGACGCCGCCGATCCAGTCCTTGAAGCTGGCGACTTGTTCATGTCGTCATAGGCGACCGTCCCCTACCTGTTGACGGAGCCGGTCTGCCTCGTCTGGACGAGGCGATCGGACAGGTCGTAGATATATTTCGTGGTGATGTTGTTCCTTACGTCCCTGACTGCCGCAAGACCCTCTTCGTTATCGTAGACATACTCGACCCTGTCATTCGAGTTCCCTTCCCATGCCTTGGACAGCATCCTGCCGGTGCTGTCGTAAGTGTAGTTTACTCTCTGGTTGTTGCCGTATTTCTC
>CACXUY010000049.1 GCA_902770965.1 uncultured Lachnospiraceae bacterium
ATAAGGAGGACGAGTATGAGTACGGATGCGTTGCTGGACATTTTGAAAGATGATATCGACAGAATCGTGGATGAACGCCTGGAGCAGGAGAGGAAGACCGCCAGCGAGCAGCTGGAGCAGGAGAGGAAGACCGCCAACGAGCAGCTGGAGCAGGAGAGAAGGGCAGCCAGCGAACAAATCCATGACATCATCAAAAATGTCATGGAAGCCTACCATATTACGGCAGGGGAGGCGATGGACGTATTAAAGATACCACAGCCTAAAAGAGAGTATTATTCAGAACATATCCTGCATGATGTGTGATATGGGCATGGACGCGAAAACAAAAAGGCTGCATTAAAATATGGATTCTGTAGTATCGAGGTCGACATAGAAACAAGTTCATCTTTTAGACAAACTAACTTTTACATGAACTGAAAGGCAAATCCCCATCAGAGTCGGGGAAGAGGCGAAGCCGCCGACAGAGTATGGCGCAAAGGAAACGGTAACTACCCAGAACCCCGGACTCGGGATGCCATGCTTTCCTCGTTGAAGGGCGGGGTGCTGAAAGGCTACAAAACGAAATCAGTAAATTCATATTGCCTGACCCCCTCTCGGTGGAAGGGGAGCCGCTGTAATCGGGAGGAAAACGCATGTATTACAAGATAGGGGAAAAAATAGAAGAATTTACGCCCGATGCATTTGACAATATCCCTTTTCAGTATGTCGCGGTGATCGGTACACCCTCTCGTGCCCCCTCTCAAATTGAGTTTAAAGCGGTATATTCTATATAATATTTAAATGTTACCCCCTTAACTTGAATTTAATGAGTATTAGTGCTATAATAATCCGGCAAATACCAGACGACAGAATAACACGGAGACAAATACAAATGAGGCTTTACAGACGCGAAGACTATCTGCAGAAAATAAGAGGATTCTATCATGACACGGATATCATCAAAGTCATTACCGGAGTCAGAAGATGTGGCAAATCCTGCCTGATGGAAATGATATCCCATGAACTGCGGGAAAATGGTATTCCTGACATAAACATCATCTACCTGAATCTCGACAGGCGCGGATTCCGCAATGTTAAAACGGCCGACCAGCTTGATGCATTGATTGAGCAAAGGTCCGCCGCAGAGGGAATCAAATACCTGTTTATTGATGAAATCCAGAATGTCAAGGATTTTGAAGAGGTGGTCAACGGTTACCGGGAGGAAGGCAAGTACTCTATCTTCATCACCGGCTCCAACTCATATCTCCTAAGCGGTGAGCTTGCTACAAAGCTTACCGGCCGTTATCTGGAATTCGAGGTATTTACTCTGACTTTTGCGGAATATCTGGGCATGAAAACGTTCCTGAAAAAACCGATATCGCAGGATCTGACCGCAGAATTTGACCTTTATCTTGCTGAGGGAGGCTTCCCGAAGGCTTTGTCATATGAAGGAGCAGATAAGCAGACATACATCCAGGGTGTAATCAAAGAGATATTTGAAAAGGATATTCGAAAGCGGGTGAAGGTTCGTAAAGTGTCTGTCTTTGAAACTGTCCAACGATATATCATCAATAATTTCGGAGCGACCACTAGTCTGACCAACATTCTTGAGGATCTGAAAAAGAACGGCTGTCCAATCCGCAGAGAAACGCTTAACCGTTATATTCACATTTTAGAAGAGGCAAAGATATTATACCCCTGTGAAAGATTTGACCTCAAATCCCGTAAATCCATCTCCGGTGAGCAGAAGTACTATCTTGCCGATCTTGGCTTTTACTTTGCCTTGAATACGGATAAGAGGATCAATTATGGTCCTGCCTTGGAAAATGTTGTTTATACTTATGCCAGATCCAAGGGTTATAACATTAGTGTCGGCAGAATTGGAAAACTGGAATGTGATTTTATTCTAGGGCGTAACAATATGGATTATTCATATGTTCAGGTCGCTATGACGATTATGAACAGCATTGAAACAGAAGACCGGGAGTACCGTCCTTTCGAGAAAATCAAAGATAACTATCCGAAATATCTGATTACCAGAAACGATTTGATCCAACATCGGGGCGGAATAATTCATGTGAACATTGCGCCGTTCATGAAAGAAAACCAGTTGTTCTGAAACGGTTGAATATATAGTACCTGACCCCAAGTGTTCGATGACAGGATAATAGCGCGATCAGCGGGATACGAGAAACATTTGAACCGCTACAATGTCATCTATCTGGATATCACCAATTTTATCTCAGTGGCACAGCGGGAAGGCATTCCATACTGTGAGGTTCCAGGTATGATTGTCAAGGGCGTTTTTGACGAGCTGATTATGCTTGACCCAACACTTCCTGCCAAAACCGGATTTGAAAACTGCCTTATCCAATACATCGAAAAACAAAATGATCGCAAATTCATATTTATCCTCGACGAATGGGATGCGATGATACGTGAAGCCAAGGATGACGAGGGATGGATATCATTTTGATTACTATCATTATAATTATATATCCATATACAACACAAGGAGAGATGTTTCATGACTGCAGTACAATGGCTTGTTATAATATGCGCAATAGCAATAGTTGGTTATATTGGAGTACCTCTTATTTTAAAAGCTATTCGTGATAGGGATTTTGAAGCGCAGGTGAAAGGAAAGAAAGCGATGCGTAATGCGGATGAAAAGACTGCTGAAGCCTTGTTGACTCATGAAAAGCATTCGATTGAGGCTGAAGCTGATGAGTATGTAATGAGGATGAAGAGCAAACAGAACTTTTTTGGTCCCAAAGGGAGATAAACTTGAAGATGATTGCATTCATCCAAATAAATAATTAGTTTCTTCTTTGGACAAGCAGGGCGGTTCTCATAGTTACGCTGTCGTACAGTGTGACATATGAGAACCGCCCTTATCATCTGGTGCGCCTTGCATAAGCGGCCATTATAGCATATACAAGGTTCGATTTTACTGAATCATTACTCTTATTTACGGTATTTCATCGCAAATAGAATTGCGCCTGTGAGTGTCAGAAAAGATGCAGCTAAAATAACCCATGCTGTCCTGTCAATATCTTCCAGTGAAGCAAAGTTAGTGGAGGCCGCGCCGTCTGAGCCACTGAAACTGTCAGTGGTTCTTGCGACATCTGAGATGCCGGAATCGTCAGCGGGTCTCGCGATGCCTGTATTTCTGGCCGTCATATTTCTGGCCGTCATGCCGTCCATATTTCCGAACTGCCTGTCCTGCCCCATACTGTTGGCATTTCCTGCCGACATGGAGGTCGAATCGAGCGTCAGTTCGTAGCTGTTCTCACCGCAGACAATAGTATAAGTCTCTTCTGTCTGCAGCTGGGGGATGCTGAAGGCGACGGACGAGTAGCTGCATGGAGGAGCATAGGATATCAGCTCATTGCCATCTGCATCCAGAACGCGGAACATGGTGTCAGCCGGCATCGTTGAATCCAGATTGTAGAGAACTGCGCACTGGGTGCAGCTTGAACTAAATTCCTCTGCCATACTTGACCCGCCGCAGGCTATTATAGTGCCGCCTGTGACGATGCATTCGCCGCCGCTCTCGCTGCCGAAATCGATGGCACAGTTGCTTCCGTCACCAAGAAGGCTGACACGAATATCGCCGCCGTCAATATAGATGCTTCCGTTGGAGTCCAGTCCATCGGCATCCCGTCCGGACTCGTTGATGATCGTGACCGAGCCGCCGCTGATACGTATGTAGACTTCCTCATCATCGGAGTCGGACGAAGCATCGGACGATGCCAGGTCCTGTCTGTCAGGTGAGACGCCGGCAAATGCGGCGCCTGGTCCATAGGAGGTGCTGCCAGCCGTAGCCGTGCTGTCAGCCGACACAGTACCAAATCTGTCAGTCGATGCGTTAGCAGACGCATTGTCTGAAGCTGAGCCGACATCCGCAGCGGTGCTGTCAGCCGTAGCTGAGCCGTTATTCGGTGCTGAGCCGTCATTCGGTGCTGAGCCGTCATTCGGTGCTGTGCTGATGTCCTGTGTCGTGTCATCGCCCGGCGTGGCGTTCGGACCGCCTCCCCTACCTCCGGGACCAAAACCTCCGTGCACCATGCCTTCACCTTGCATGCCTCCGCCTTGCATGCCTCCGAAGCCAGTGGCGCCGCTGTTTCCGTTGGCATTGAACCCATCGTCACTGGGGTAGATCGTGATGTCGCCCCCGGCGACATCTATGGTGACCGCCTCGAGACCCTCGTAACAGGAGTTGAGGAGGATGACGCCGCTTTCTATGTACAGCTCGGCGTCACTGTGTATGCCGTCGTCCCCGACATCAATGGTCAATGTGGCATTCGCGAATCTAAAGCTGTCATTGACATGAATGCCGTCGTCGGGTGCGGTAATCGTGATGGTTCCGCCCGTGATTACAAGGGAATCGTTGACGTCAATGCCATGCTTATATCCGGCTGTGATTGCCAGGCTGCCGCTGCCGTTGATGGTCAGGTCGTCGTGTGAGAAGATCGCGCCGCCGGTATTATCGGACAGGGCTTCTTCGGAGTAGCTCCCCCCGCTGGTAAGTACATTCTCCGTTCCTTCCGCAAGGGTCACAAACACCTTATCAGCCTGGTCTACGCGCAGACATGCGTCATCCGTGCAGTTGATCGTCACACCGTTTAGCCGGATCCAGATCTTAGAAGAATCATGGGCATCCACGACGATTCCCCCATCTTCCAATGTACCGGTGATCACATACCAGCCGGCATTCGAGATCACGAGGTCACCGTTCAGGAAATAAGCGCCGTTGCCCTTTATTGTCCCATCGGAACCATCCAAGGTGATGTAGGTCGTGTGTGAGTTATCAGCCCAGCTTCCGTCAAGGTCATTTTCGGTGAAATATGTGCTGCCGCTGTATGACTCCGCATCTTCATCGGAAACAACCTTGATCCCCAGCCTTTCGCCGTTCATGAATATCACGGTCAGGATAAGCGTCAGCACGAGCACGACAATGCATATTCTGTCGATATTTCTGTGCGTGGACACGTCATTTCCTCCTTATCCCATGTAATCGCCGTTATAGCTTACAAGCACCGCGTTTTGTACACCCGGCATATCTGCCAAGGCGTTGATAAAATCGGTGTTATCGTCTTTCAGGCGCACCTCCAGGTTAAGCTCCACGTTGCCCTTCCGCGCGGTCTTGCTCTTCACGACGCATTTCTTTGTGTTCCGGGCGAGAAATTCGGACGCAGATTTCTCGCTCTCGTGTCCTTCGCAGGAGAGCACCACGATGTAAGGGTTGGAGCTGTCCTTGTGATTGGCGAAAACCAACAGGATGATGCCGATTATAACGCTGCCGAATACCGCCAAGGGGATCAATCCGGCTGCCAGCACAATGCCGACCGCTATGGACCAGAAAAGAAATGCTATATCCATAGGCTCCTTGATAGCGGTTCGGAAACGAACGATGGACAATGCGCCGACCATACCCAGAGACAGGACCACATTGCTTGTGACAGCCAGTATGACCAGGGTCGTGATCAACGTCAGGGCGACCAATGTTACGCCGAAGGATGATGAATACATCACGCCCGCATATGTTTTCTTATAGATGAAGAAGATGAACATACCGACGCCGAAGGCAAGGACCATGGCAAGCACCATATCCAGGATGCTTATGCTGGTCACATTGTCCAGGAAGCTTGATTTGAAGATATCTGAGAACGACATAATTACACTCTCCTCTTATCATGTGTTTGTGGCAGTTGGATATTTTCCAACCGAAATAATGACTGTTGCATTGCTGAAGCTTTTCGCTTTTTTGTCAGCCGTATACCCGGCATTGGGCATATTTTGAAAACGCGCTTACACGGCGGTCAGGCATCGACACCGTGTCGCGGATTATGGAAGGAAGGAACTCATCCCACTTAACTTCAATCAGGATGGGCGCATCTCCCGCAGGGATGGTGACGGCATCGGGATTCAGAAAATCCGTACAGTTCAACCCGGTCCGGATATCATAATCCAGCGTTACCCGGACGTTGCCCGGACGGAAGATAAAAGGCTCTCTGGTGTAATCCACTATCGTCTTCGGGTAAATTCCTTGATACAGCATCTTGCAGTAAAGCTCCTGTACCAGGGGACGACCGGAGGAGAGCATCCATTCAAGATTGCCGTCGACGATCTTCTGCGCTTCCTCAGCGGTCAGGTTGGCGGAATACTTGGTCCCAAGACCGTTCCGTTTGCTTTTTTTCTCCAAATGTATCACCGAGGGATCGCAGTTATACAGCCGGATCCTGAACTTTTCCCGCATGTTCACCCCATCGATCTTCTCGCGCAATGCCTTATCATCGATGTTGTCAAAATACAGGCTGCGTATATGATACTTTCCGTCTATTGCATGAGGATCGCTTTCCATAACGGCTCGTAGCCGCTGGCGAAGTATCAGCAGGTCACTCTTGTTAAGGATATGCTTCCATTCATGGCGATATCGGATACCCATGTGTCTCACCTCTTTTTCTGTCAGTGGTTGCGGGTCAAGAGCTGTGGACGGCAGGCATGTTTTTGACCATAGGGCTGCGCTTGCTTTCTCTTGACGGGCATATCATAAGGCTGAAAGATTGAAGGAATATTGAAGAGGAAAGAAATTATGCTAAGATATCAAGATTTTTTTTTGGGAAGGCCGGCTGCCCGGCACGCGGAGACTTATATAGTATGGTTGTGCCAAACTTGGTATGTATGTTTACATTAGAAGTCGGCTCCCTGCGAAGCAGGGTGGCCATATAGGGATGCATCCATACACGCATGTAAGCTGCCACAACTTCTACACGTCGTGGCAGCACATGCGTGCTATGGATGTTTACATTAGAAGTCGGCCCCCTGCGAAGCAGGTGGCCATATAGGGATGCATCCATACACGCATGTAAGCTGCAACGACTTCTACACGTCGTGGCAGCACATGCGTGCTATGGATGTTTACTATAGCTTCCAGTTCAGAGGGACGGAGACATGATGCATATCCACGTCAACATGAGAGCAATATATCCTTAAGCTCCTCAATGGATTCGGCAATCGCAGCTGCCCCATGTGCCTGAAGGAATGCTTTGCTGCGAAAACCCCATGACACACTTATGCAATCCAAACCGGAATTTGCGGCTGTCTGTATGTCGATTTCTGAATCGCCGATATAGACGGCTTCTTTTTTTGAGATGGAGAGACGGCGAAGCACTTCGTCAACCATGTCGGGGGCGGGTTTGCGGCGAATCTCGGGAGTTTCCCCAAGGGAGACGTCAAAAAGCTTCGGGAAATACAGCGGAGATATCTTCTGCACGGCAATGTCCAGCTTGTTTGATACCACGGCGGTGCGGAAGCCGCAGCCGCGGAGTTCTTTCAGCAGTTCAGTCATACCGGGATATGGGGCGGTTTTGATGTCGCAGTGATCGGCGTAGAAGGGACCAAATATCTCCTTAAGCTTCATCGCCTCTTCTGTATAATCCTGAAAACCGGGCATTGCTTTCTCATATTCAGTTCCGATGATCAGCAGATCGTCACGGTCTGCCCCGCTTTCGAGTGCGAGGGCGCGTTTGAAAGCAACGAGGATGCCGCTGCCGACAAAAAGAGCGCCATCTTTGTTGGTGTAATCATGGCGGTGACCCATCTTGCCGAGGGAATAGTTGATGGCATCGGTGAGGTCGGATACAGTATTCAGGACGGTTCCGTCCATGTCAAATAAAGCTGCTTTATAACGCATGAAAAGCCTCCTTCCTGTCATTCCGAGAAGCGAGCCGGCGAGTCGGCCGGTTTCTTGCCGCGCCATATGGCGGTACATGTCTGCGCGGCATACTGAGTCTGAGGTGCTGGATAGTAATGATTCTATATGAACATCTGGGCTGCGTCAATTGCCGGGGAGAATTCCTTGAGGATGAAATAGTGAGTGCCTCCTTAGCTTCACGGCGGATCGAAGGTCAATGAAATACCTAAGCATGAAGACGTGAGACAGCGGATACAGTGAAGCAGAATAGTTCATCGTTTAAAGGCTTGAATAATTATTCGAATCGTGGCATACTAGGAATGTTGATTTTATGCGCCAACGCACCAACGCACCAACGCGTCAAATTGCTAAAGCGAGCCGTGGCTTATGCCGCATTGGAGAGTGTCGGAAAAGATAATGGGCGCAGTTAGGAGAAGATATGCCAATCACAGAATTTTTGGAGCGCAACGCGAAGCTTTATCCTGACGAGATTGCCCTCGTGGAGCTGAATCCTCACGAGAAGGACCGCCGCAGGATGACATGGAAGGAATTTGACCTCATTCAGCCTCAGCCTGACAATCCGTACCGCCGTGAGATCACGTGGAAGGTATTTGACGAGAAAGCGAACAGGTTCGCCAATCTGCTCATCTCGCGCGGAGTCGGCAGCGGAGACAAGGTTGCCATCCTGATGTACAACTGCCTCGAATGGCTGCCTATATATTTTGGAGTGCTCAAGACCGGCGCTATCGCCGTTCCCTTCAATTTCCGCTATTCTTCGGATGAGATATTGTACTGCGCGGAGCTTGCTGAAGTAGACGTCATGCTGTTCAGCACCGCTTTCATCGGCCGTATCGAGGCCATTGCGGACAAGCTCATCAATCATCGCCTGCTGATCTATGTCGGCGACGGCTGCCCTTCATTCGCGGAGAGCTACCGCGAGCTCGTGGCAGACTGCTCCAGCCGCTCGCCCAGGCTTGAGCTTCATGAGGAGGACGACGCCGCTATCTATTTCTCTTCCGGCACCACCGGCTTCCCGAAGGCCATCCTTCACACGCACCGGAGCCTCACTCAGGCGGCCGAGATGGAGGCGAAGCATCATGAGACCGGCCGCGACGACACCTTCCTCTGCATTCCGCCACTGTACCACACCGGCGCGAAGATGCACTGGATGGGAAGCCTCGTGTCGGGCAGCCGCGCTGTCCTGCTGACGGGTACGGAGCCGAAGGAGATCCTGAAGGCCGTCTCTGACGAGCGCTGCACCATAGTCTGGCTGCTCGTGCCTTGGGCGCAGGACATCCTCGATGCCATCGAGCGAGGCGATGTCAAGCTCGAAGATTATCACCTGAAGCAGTGGAGGCTGATGCACATCGGAGCGCAGCCCGTGCCTCCTTCGCTTATCCGCCGCTGGAAGTCATATTTCCCGAACCACAAATACGACACGAACTATGGCCTGTCGGAATCCACAGGCCCCGGCTGTGTGCATCTGGGCATGGAGAACATCCACAAGGTCGGAGCCATCGGCGTGCCCGGCTATCGTTGGGAGTGCAAGATCATCGATGAGAACGGCATTCCGGTAGAGCAAGGAAATGTCGGCGAGCTCTGTGTCAAGGGACCCGGCGTCATGAAATGCTACTATAAGAATCCTGAGGATTCGGCGGCGGTCTTGAAGGACGGCTGGCTGCTGACCGGAGATATGGCAAGGCAGGATGAGGACGGCTTCATTTTCCTCGTTGACCGCAAGAAGGACGTCATAGTCAGCGGCGGCGAGAACATCTACCCCGTCCAGATCGAGGACTTCATCCGCGCAAACAACAAGGTCAAGGATGTCGCCGTCATCGGCATGCCGGACAAGCGCCTGGGCGAGATCACGGCCGCGATCATAGAGATCAAGGAAGGCATGGAGTGCACCGAGGAGGAGATCGAGAAGTTCTGCCTCGACATGCCGCGCTACAAGCGCCCGAAGAAGATCATTTTCGCGGAGATTCCGAGAAATGCGACAGGCAAGATCGAGAAGCCCGTGCTGCGCCGCAAGTACGGAGTTGAGAATCTGGTCGAAGCTGAGAATATGGGCTGACGAAGCGTATAAAAGATTTGATTCCTAGATACAGAGCTGAAGATTTTAGAGAGGAATAATATATGAAGAAACTGATGACGGGGGACGAGGCGATAGCCAGGGGCGCATACGAAGCGGGCGTCCTTTTTGCGAGCGCGTATCCCGGGACTCCCAGCACGGAGATTCTTGAAAATATATCAGGCTACGAGGAGATAGTCGCTGAGTGGTCGCCGAATGAAAAGGTTGCTCTGGAGAGCGCCATCGGCGCCGCCGTGGCCGGCGCGCGAAGCATGGTTTCCATGAAGCATGTCGGCGTGAATGTCGCCGCTGATCCGCTTTTTACCTGGGCTTACATGGGCGTGAACGGCGGCAACGTGATAGTGACAGCCGATGAACCCGGCATGTTTTCCTCGCAGAACGAGCAGGACAACCGCAATTATGCCAAGGCCGCGAAGCTCGCGATGTTTGAACCGGCTGACTCTCAGGAGTGCCTTGACATGGTGAAAGCAGCCTATGAGCTGAGCGAGGGCTATGATACCCCTGTCATGATCCGCATGACGACACGTGTCTGCCATTCAAAATCAATCGTCGAGCCAGGTGAGCGCGTCGATGTGCCGATAAAGACCTGGGAGAAGAATCCCGCCAAGTACGTATGTCTTCCGGCAGTCTCCCGCAAGCTGCGTGTCAAGCTCGAGGAGCGTCTTCAGAAGCTTGCGGCTTACAGCGAGGAGTCGCCCTTCAACGTAGTGGAGCTGGCGGATGATGCGGCTGCTTCGTGTGTCGCGGCTGCTGGTCAATCGGTTGCTGGTCAATCGGCGGCCGGCGGGTCGGATGCTGCAGAGGTCAAGAAACGTATAGGCGTCATCGCCTCCGGCATCTCGTATTTCCACGCGAAGGAAGTTTTCGGCAGCGGCGTATCTTACCTGAAGCTCGGCTTCACCCATCCGCTCCCTGCCGGGATGGTCAAGTCTTTCTGCGAGGGGTTGGATAAGGTTTATATAATAGAAGAAAATGATCCTTATATCGAGGAGTTCGTGCGCCGGCAGGGCGTGAATTGCGAGATCATTGGCAAGAACGTTTTCCCTTCATATGGGGAGATGACCTCCGATGTGATCCGTGCCTGCGCGTTCGGTGAGAAAAAGCAGGTATTTACTCCCGATGCCGGCAAGGTCATCGCCCGCGCCCCTTCTTTTTGCGCGGGCTGCCCTCACCGCGGACTTTTCTACAGGCTGGGCAAGCGGAAGGACATCATGATCAGCGGCGACATCGGCTGTTACACTCTTGCGGCAGGCGCGCCATACAAAGCGATGGACTCCACGGTCTGCATGGGAGCCAGCATCTCAGTGGGACACGGAGCGCAGAAGGTGTTCAACATGACGGAGAAGCCGCGTAGGGTGGTGACCGTTCTTGGGGACTCAACCTTCCTTCACACAGGCGTGAACTCCCTGATCAATACGGTTTATAACAACAGCAACACTGTAAATATAATCCTCGACAACAGGATCACCGGTATGACCGGACATCAGCAGAACCCCGGCAGCGGTTATAACGCGAAGGGCGAGCCTGCTCCGATGGTCAATATCGAGGAGCTGGTGAGGGCTATCGGCGTGAAGCATGTCAAGGTCATCGACCCTAACGACCTTTCGGCGGTGGATGATGCCCTCGATGAGTGCCTGAAGCTTGAAGAACCCTCTGTCATCATCACTCGCTGGCCTTGCGCGTTGAAGAAATTCTCGAAGGAAGACAAGGCGGAGTTCTCGCCCCTGTTTACCACCCGGAACAAGGTTGACGCGGAAAGGTGCATCGGCTGCCGAGCCTGCCTCAGATGCGGCTGCCCCGCGATGTCGTATGACGCGGCGTCGAAGACGGTCGTTATCAAGGCCGAGCAGTGCCTGGGCTGCAATGTCTGCGCCCAGATCTGCCCTAAAGACGCTATTGTGAAGGCATGAAGGAGGACTGAAGATGACAGCTATGAATAAAGCGATGTCCGGTGAGATGTCACAGGCCGCGCCCGATTTGAAGGGCGGTGACGGGAATGATACAAAGAGCATACTGTTGGTTGGCGTCGGCGGTCAGGGAACTATCCTTGCGAGCAAGATCCTGACTATCGGTCTGATGGAAGCAGGCTTCGACGTCAAGATGAGCGAGATACACGGCATGTCGCAGCGCGGCGGAAGCGTATCGTCACATGTGCGCTACGGCCGTAAGGTGTGTTCGCCGGTCATAGAGAAGGGCACCGCAGATATGATCGTGGCATTTGAAAAAATGGAGGCACTTCGATATCTGGATTACCTGAAGAAGGATGGGATTCTCGTCACGAACAGCGAGGAGATCCCTTCGATGTCAGTCATAACAGGGCAGGAGGCCTATCCCAACGATGTTCTTGAGGAGCTTGCGAAAAGCTGCCGGAACCGTGTTGTGAAGGCAGCTGCCATGGCAGCTGAGCTGGGCAATCCTAAGACCGCTAATATCATTCTTCTTGGCACTATCATAAAGTCGATGGGTCTTGAGGGGATCGACTGGGACAAGATCCTTGAGGGCAATATAAAACCGCAGTTCGTTGAGATCAACAAGAAGGCGATCAAGGTCGGAATGCAGGCGGTATAATAACGAAAGCCCCCTTTCAGGCAGAGGCCGGATGCTGCGGACCTCTCCCTGAAAGGGGGCTTTATGCTATATATGCAAGGTGGCGCCTGCAGCGAAAGCATGGAGGCCGGCAGCGAAAGCATGAAGGCCTGCCGCGGATGCTCCCTGCCATGCATGCTCCCTGCCATGGGTGCTCTTTGCCACAGAGTCTCCCTGCTGCGCGCTCTTTATGATCACCGAAAACTGTATACCTGCACCTCATATGGCCTGAGCATCCCGGCTTCCTCTCCGTCAGGGTAGTTGTCCAGAAGGAGGGCGGGTTTTGCCGAGTCTGCGGTGCCGAAGGAGAAGCCTTTCGGCAGACGATAACGTATAACGTTTTTTGCGAAAGAACAGATGACGAGGATGCGCTCGCCGGTCTTCGGGTTCGCCCTTTCGTACATATATAGCTTGCTGCTCCTCGGAAAATGTTCTTTATAGCTTCCCCACAGCAGGGTATCGCTGCTTTTCCTGAGAGCGAGGCACCGTCTGTAAAAATGTAGGATGCTGTCCGGATCTTTTTCCTCGGTCTCGGCGTTCACTGTCTCATAGTTAGCGTTCAGGTAGAACCATGGCTTGACGCGGGAGAAGCCGGCATATTTCCTGCTGCTCCATTGCATAGGAGTCCTGGCTGAGTCGCGGCTTGACACATGGATGCGGCGGAGCCTCTTGCTGACAGGTTCATGCAGGTGGAAGGTTCGGTAGGCGTTCTTCGAGGCGACATCCAGATAATGGTCGATAGTCCGCAGACGGATGTTCGTCATGCCAAGCTCCTGTCCCTGATAGATGAAGGGCGATCCCTGCAGGAAAATGTAACAGGCGGCGAGCAACTTGCCCGATTCCTTCCAGTAATGCCTGGGGCTGCCGTAGCGGTTTATGACCCTGGGATGGTCGTGGTTCTCGAGATAGAGGGCGTTCCAAGCTTTGCCTTCAAGGCCGTACTGCCAGCGGGAGAAAGCACGCTTCAGTTTGCGGAGCATGAAGCGGTGGTGGACATATTCCGTGAGGAAGCAGTCGGCCATCATGGTGTCGAACTGGATCATCATGTCAAGGACAGGTTTCTCTCCGGTGAGGTATCTCAGGGCGGTGTCAACCGGGGTCATGGGAGCCTCGCCTATCTGTATCGCTCCGTACTCCTTCACCACATCGCGGAATTCAGAGAGATAGGTGTGCAGATTCGGACCATCTTTATAGTAGGGAAGTCCGTTGATGGCGGGCAGGAAGGGAATGCCGTCCGGCAGGTCGGCGTGCTTGGATATATAAGTGATAACGTCCTCCCTGAAGCCGTCGACTCCCATGTCCAGCCAGAAACGCATGATGCTCTTGACCTCTTCCCGAACCTTCGGGTTGTCCATGTTCAGGTCGGGCTGTTTCTTCGCGAACACATGCAGGTAGTATTGCCCGCGCTGCTCGTTGTACTCCCAGGCAAGCCCCTCGAACTGGCTGAACCAATTGTTAGGGGGGCGTTTTCCGGCTTTGCCGAATCTTGGGTCACGCCAGATATAGTAGTCGCTGTAGGGATTGTCCTTTCCCTTGCAGCTCTCCTTGAACCAGGGATGCTCATCGGAGGTGTGGTTGATAACGAGGTCGAGCAGTACCTTCAGCCCCAGCTCGTGCGCCCTTTCGAGTACCTTCCTGAACTGTTCGAGAGTCCCGTAATCAGGATGAATGTTCTTGTAATCGGAAATATCGTAGCCATAGTCCGCGTTCGGCGAGGGGTAAATGGGGCTGAACCATATACCGTCCACGCCGAGTTCTTTTATGTATTCCAGTTTATTGTAGACTCCGTACAGGTCGCCGATCCCGTCTCCGTTGCCATCGCAAAAGCTGCGTATCCATATCTGATAAAACGACATCCTGCGAAAATCATATTGTTTCATAACTGACACCATATCGAATTATATACAATCAAGGTAACTATCCAGCACGACAGCCATACGATTGTTGTGTTTACAATTACTGCCGCATGGAGGATAGCCTCCTGCCATGCAGCCCTGCGGTTGTTGTGCTTACAATTACTGCCGCATGGAGGATAGCCTCCTGTCATGCGGCCATACGATTGTTGTGCTAACGATTACTGCCGCATGGAGGATAGCCTCCTGTCATGCGGCTCTGCGGTTGATAGTCCGCGGGACTCATCCGTGAAAATCCTTCATGAATCGGTTCCAGCGTTCCTCCGGCGTTTCCCCTGATTCACCGTTCAGATCATTTATTGCCTTCCTCCAACGCTCTTCGGCATTCTCTCCGGCTTCCTGAAACTCATTTATCATCCTGTTCCAGCGTTCCTCGACGATCTCACCGGCTTCCTGCATATTTTCCATCATGCCGGACGTAGCCTCACGCACATTGTCACGGAAGTTCTGCATCATTCCGGAGGTTGTATCGCGCACGTTGCCAAAAAAGAGCCTCCGCAGCTGGCGCAGCCTTTCCTGCTCGCCCATGCCAAGCGCGGTCAACGACATCAGATGATCAGCCGGAAGCTTTTTCTTGGCGGGAAGATTGCCGCGCTTCTTTTCTTCCAATATATATTGGTAGCGTTCATATGCCTCGGTCACGCAGGTCTGCCAGGAGACGTATATCTCATCCATGGCATGCTGCCCGACCTCTCTAAGGTATGGAAGCTCCTTGCTGATCTTGTTCAACAGCTCAGCCATCGCTTCGGGCGTCTCATCGATAGTGAAGCCGTTTCGCCCGTCGGTAATGCCCTCCGCGGCGCAGGAGCCTTTGATGAGGACGCTCGCAAGGCCGCAGGCTGCCGCCTCGCGCACCACAAGGCCGTTGGTGTCGAAGGTCGAGGGGAAGAGGAAGAGGTCAGCCCTCGTGTTCCACGCCCTCAGCTTGTCCCTGTCGTAAACAGGTCCTACGAAAATGCATTTGGCAGCAGCTTCGCCATCGCCGCCCATGAGACCGAGCTCAGCCGCTTTTTTCTCAAGGAGCTCTCTGTCAGGTCCTTTGCCGATAAACACCATACGGAAATCCTGCCCCTTGTCCGCCAACAGCTTCAAAGCGTCGAGAAGCAGCGGCAGTCCCTTGTAGGTCATAAGCCGGCCGACATACAGGAAGACAGGGAGTCCTTCGGGCAGGTCGTAACCGGCGGTCACCTCGGCGACCGCTGCGGCATCGACGCGTCCCTTCTCAAAATCAACACCGTTGCTCACGACCCGGTAGTCCCCCTGAAAACCGATCTCCTTCAGGCTCTCGCCGGCGCCGCGGCTCACGACCCACACGTCGTCGCAGGATTCGATGTTCCTGACCATCAGCTTTATGGTCTCTTCGGCCACCTTTCCTTTGACGACACGGCGGATGTCGATGTCGTATTTTGTGTGATAGGTGAAAATGATGGGTGCCGACGTCGCCTCACGCAGAATCCTCGCGATGACCGTCGCCGAGGCAGGACAATGGGAGTGGATGATGTCGGGTTCAAATGCCGCCATTTCCGCGACAGCTTTGCTGGCGAAAGGATTGCCCGTGCGGTATCCGTTCGTCACGGCTGCTGTGGGCAGGCTCTGATAGGGTACGACCTTGTAACGATAGCCGCTGTAGTCCGCGTCGGGATAGCGCGGCGTACCGACGATCACCTCCGAGGCATGGTCGCTCATGAGGTAATCGGCATAGTTCATCATTACGTTCACAACGCCGTCTATGACAGGCGGGAAAGAATCGTTAAGAAGGCAGACTTTCATGACAGGATTTCCTCCATATGCTCATTGGATGTAATTATTCGGCACAACGAGGGACGCGCGGCATCCCAAGCCTGGGGTGCTGAATAATTACCGATAAATGTCAAATGTGCTTGAAGCAGACAACATATACGTATAGTATAGCACAAATCATAAAAATAATTCTTTTTAATGTTGCGTATAACGTGTGCATTTGTGTTATAATGACTTCATGTGTGCTCTTGAGGCAAGTACATGCTTCTCAGGCAAACCAGAAGCAAGCCGGCTCAGCATCCTCAGCCCTGACTGAAGATGCGGTCGCGCTAAGATATGGTCGCGCTAAGATGCAGTCGCGCTAAGATATGGTCGCGCTAAGATATGGTCGCGCTAAGATAAGGCTGTGCCTTGCCGCAAAAGGATGGTTCGGAAATATGGCTGCAGGTTTGTGCCGGTTATCATGGGAGAATTATGGGAGTAACGAAGTTTTTTAAGACTCGGAACAATTACATAAACAGGCTCTCTGCCGCGATTTGCACGGCGGCATTATTATCTGTTTTTGCCGCGCCGGCCGCTGCAATTTTTTCTGATGCATTCTTTTTCAGTCAGGCACATCGAACCCGTCATGATTCAGGCGCCATATCAGGTAAAGAAGGGGGAGGTAACGCTCTTGACCCGCTAAGTATCATAGAGGGAGCGGATGCCACTGCTCCCTATGTCACAGGGGAGGTTACAGATCCTGATTCCGCGGAGTCGTCAGAGGCGGATTCTGAGACGCAGAATCCCGACCAGAGTAAGAATGATGACGGTACGAACAAAGAGGCGGGGGCGGCGCAGCGTGTGCTTAAAGCAGGTTCTTTCTCCTACGTAGCAGAAGAGGGCGGTGTTACTATCACGGCTTACGATGGCTTGGCTGAGAAGCTCATTCTTCCTGACGAGATCGGAGGGAAAAAGGTGACCGGGATAGGCAAAGGCGCATTCAAGAAATGTGCCAGCCTTAGCAGCGTTGTGATACCAAAAGGGGTGCTGCGTATCGGCGATTCGGCTTTTGCCGGAGACAGCGGGCTTCAGCGGGTGGAGCTTCCCGAAGGACTCAGGGAAATAGGCGAGGAAGCTTTCTACGACTGCGGAATAACTGCGGTGGAGCTGCCTTCGAGTGTCACAGTCATCGGTAAATATGCTTTCGATTCCTGCGGTGCGCTCACCCATGTGATCCTGCCTTCCGGGATCACCGAGATAGCCGAAGGAGCTTTTATGAACTGCTCAAAGCTCACGGAGATCATTTTCCCGGAAAGCATCGGCGCCATAGGGAATTTTGCTTTCTTTGGCTGCTCGGGCTTGAGCGAACTGGATTTTCCGAAAGGAGTCTCGATGATAGGCTTAGGAGCTTTCGCGGGCTGCACGGCTCTGAGCCATGTGCAGCTGCCGTCCATGCTTTCGGTACTTGGCAGGCACGCTTTTGCATCCTGCCGTACTTTGCGCAGCGTGATCTTCGGTGGCGAGGACAGGACCAACGATGCTGCGCTGAGCATAGATGTGGGCGCGTTTTACGGATGTTCATCCCTGAAGGAAATCGTCCTTCCCCTGACAGGCAGCGATGCTGCTGATGCTTCGGCGAGGAACGCTTCTGTCTCGATAGGCGCTGAGGTTTTCAAGGATTGTACTGACCTTCGGCATATTAATATTGCCTCCGGAGTGACAGGCATCGGCAGTGACGTTTTTCTGAATTCTGCCGTGGACACCCTGTTCATACCGCTAAGTGTTGACAGGATCGGGCAGATCTTCAATAACATGGACAGCCTTACAGATATTTATTACGAAGGCAGTATGTCGCAATGGCGGAATTTATGCAGTTCGGCTGATGTGGAGCCGCCTTCAGGCGTAGAGATGCACTACAGAGAAAAGGCGCCTGAATGGCCGGAGCTGCTTGCCTTGGACGATTTCGTTGACCGTATGTACCGTAACTTCTTCGGGTATTCGAGCGGGCAGGAGAAGCTTTTCCAGATAGCTGACAGCCTCTACGATGGAACCATAACAGGCTCCGAGGCAATCTACAGCTTCGTCTACAGCAAAGAGGTTCAGGACAAGTCACTGACAGATGAGGAGTTTGTGAAGGCGATGTATGGCACTATCTTCGGAAGGCAGCCTGATAAGAAGGGCCTTGCGGCGTGGACGGGGCTTCTCGAAGCGGGCTGCACTCGTAAGCTCGTGCTGTCGGGACTCCTTGGGTCAAATGAGATGTTTCGCCTTTGTAATGAGCTGAAAATAGAGGCGGGTGTCTATTCCTCGGACGAGATAGTGGACAGGAAGCCATCGGTGACAATGTTCATATCGAGGATGTACCAATATTGTCTGGGGCGCAAAGCCGATGCCAGCGGGCTCGCTTCCTGGGTCAGCGTGATCTTGAACAGCAGGGCTTCGGGGACTTCAGTCGCGGAGGGCTTCCTTTACAGCCCTGAGCTGGCGAGTATGGAGCTCACGAATTCCGAGTACGTGAGAAATGTATATTACGCGCTTTTTGGCCGTGAGCCTGATTCGAAAGGGATGGAGAATTGGACGAAGGTGCTTGATGAAGGAAAGAGCCGCAAGGAGGTCATCATAGGCCTGTTGAATTCGCCGGAGTTCGAGCAGCTGTGCTCGGATTTTGGGATAAGCGTGCGTTAAGGATAAAAGTAAACATCCATAGCACGCCTGTGCTGCCACAACGTATAAAAGTTGTGGCAGCATACAGGCGATGTATGTATGCATACCTTATGGCCACCCGCTTCGCGGGGGCCGACTTTCAATGTAAACATTCATAGCACGCATGTGCTGCCACGACGTGTAGAAGTCGTTGCAGCATACATGCGTGTATGAATGCATCCCTATATGGCCACCCTGCTTCGCAACAGCCGCCCCTGTATTTATATTTATTCAACTATATTTATTCAACATCCCGAGATAACTGTTAGAATACAGGACGAAGTGCTTGCACTTCGGACGTACTATAACAATTATCTTGGGGTGGATAAGGCGCGCAGCGGGCATTTCCTCTACTTGATCTTCACGCTGTTGACCCAATTTTCGATCTCGCGTCTTACAACGTGGAAAGGCGCCTGGCCTATGTCCAGCAGGGCGCGATGAAAATCATAAGCACTGAAGGCATCGCCAAGCTCCTCTTCGGCGTAGGCTCTCAGCGAACGCATCTCGTAGCTGCCCACGGTGTAGGGGAGGTAGACTCCGGGATTATTGACGAAGGTGGTGTAGAGCTGGTGTGACACGGCAGACGTAAAGCCGTTGTCGGAGAGATATTTCTCCAGCTGCTGCTCTGTAAAGCCTGAATAGTTGACATAAAGATCGCACAAAGCAGACACATCGTAGTTGATTATTTCGTTCAGCTGCATCGCCTTGATAAGGTCATCCGAAGCATTCTCGTTGAACTCGAAGGATTTATATGAGATATACTGTGCCCAGCCTTCGAGATAACCGAGATATGAGAAAACGCTGCGAAGAGGAGCTGCCTTTTTTTCCAAAAAATACAGCTGCTGAAGCATGTGGCCCGGATAGCCCTCGTGCGCCATGACCGTGTAAAGCTCTATTGGATCGTCGATCTGGGACGCGTTTATATAGATCCGGTTGACTATGGTCGTGTCGATGGGCGGCAGCAGATAGAACGCCTGCGCTGTGTGCGGCTCAAGGAAATCGGGGACATAGCTCACAGTATAATCCGTTGCTTTGGGGGTCGGAAAATCGGCCTTTGATTTCTCCTGCAGATCCTCAAATATTTCCTCCGGCTGCGTGATGCCGAAATCGAAGCGGTCGAGTTCCTGCAGCACATCCGGATTTCGCGAAATGATGCGGTACAGCTCGGCGGTAGATTGGGTCACCTCGTCCGAGAGGATATCGATGATCTGTCCAGGTGTATAGTCCGTTCCGGTGAGGCTTCGGCAGAGATATTCCACATATCCCTTGCCATCTTTGAAATGGCTGAGTCCCATTTCAGCGCGTCCCGTCCCCTTGAGCGATTCTATACCTTGGGCAAGACGCTCGAATTCAGGGATGAAGACCTCGCGGACGAGCCGGGCGTTTATGCCTGAGTAAAGCCCCCTCTCTTCATCTGAAAGATCGTCAAGCTCTGCTATCCTGTTGTCAAATGAGGCGATAAGAATATGGTTTTCCCCATACTCAGTGAAGCTCCGGCAGCTCTTGATCACCTCATCGGCGGCGGCATCGGACATGAAGAGCCCGGCAGCTGATTTCTCTTTCTCGAAATCAAGAAGTGACGTGATGTACTCCGGCAGGGTCTCGATCAGGGCGAGATAGGTGTACATGTCTTCGAGGCGTTGGAAACGATATTCTGAAAGTATCACAGGGAGCATGGCATGCTCGCCTGAAATCGTGGACAGCGGCTCCGCGAAGAGGCGGTATTCGTCTCTCATTATGGAAAGCTCGATGGCATCCTCGAAAACATCGTAGGTCAGCTGCTGTGAATCGGTGAGGACAGCACGGTTGAAGCCGCGCAGCATGTCAAGAATCTCCTCGTCCGTAGCGTCAGGGATATGGTCAAGGTCAGGATACGCACCGGTAACGCTTTCGTAGGTAAAGCTTTCGTCGGTAAGGCTTTCACCGGGAACACTTTCATCGGCAACATTTTCACCGGGCGGCAGCTCGCTGTCTGCCGCACCATCGCCCCCAGCAGCGATGGCAGCGGTCAAATTGCCGCCTGTCGATTCAGTGCTACCGTCGGTCAAATAGTCGCCTGTCGATCCAGTGCTACCGTTGGTCAAATAGTCGCCTGTCGATCCAGTGCTACCGTCGATCGGGTTGTCATTTGCCGATTCGGAGCCCGCTGTCCATGTATTATCGTTGGTCGGGCTGCCGCCTGAAGAGAAGGCACCCTTCGAGAACGATCCGAAGGTGACCTCCGCGTTTTCTATCCCATATTTTTCAGGGTACTCAAGTATCTGGTGCAGCGTGAGAGTATCTGAAGTCACAAGCTCTATAAAACACTTATCAGTAAATGCGTCGAAGGCAGCTCTTTCCGCCTCAATTTCCTGTTGGCTGTAGGCAGACTCCACATTGATCGGCTGAGGCGCTATATCCACGACAGGGGTCTGCGGTATTAACGCGCATCCGGACATCATCAGGGAGAAAGACACAGCGAGGGGAAGAAGCAGGGCAGGCAGGGCGGGTGCAAGCGCATGTCCTGTAGGAATATTTGAGTATTTGCCTCTCTTCATAGTTGTGAGTTTGGGAATTTTCATAGTTATTAGCTTGCTTTTTTTCGCAATGAGCTGATTTATATTCATGGCTTTTCTGTCAATGATCATCAAGAAAGCCTCCTTAATATATGTGGTGGTAGGATCATGCCGCCCGGAAAGGTGGAGTTGTGATTTGCTAATCTCCATTATACACCAAAAAAGCAAAATGTGGACGAAAAACAGCAGAGAAACAAACAAAACAAACAAATGTACTTTTTGCATATGAGAGATCAACATGGTATACTGATGGCAAAAGATAGTCGAGCACATAGAGAAGGAGAGTACAGCCTGTGAAATATAAGATTGCTTTGAAATACGCGAATAAAGTCGATGATGTGCTCCTTGCTTTTCAGCCGGGACCTTTGACGATAGACGAACTGGACGAATTCTACTACGATAAAACAATGGAAGTCAGGACTGGTGACAGTTCCGATTCGCCTATTGATGATATCTATGACGCGTGCAAGATGCCGTTGGAGAACAATCCTTTCCTGCTTCTTGGTCACAGGGGCTGTGGGAAAAGCACGGAATTGAATGTCATGTCGCGCAGACTGAGAGAAGACGGTTATAAAGTATTTACTATTCCTTGTGGCATAGACATGGATACTCTGAATCCCGACTACTCAGATATCCTGATCTTGATGGGAGATGCGTTGCTTCAGATAGCGGGTGAGGCGGGATGCAAGCCAAGCCAGAAACTCAGTGATATGATAGAAGGATTCTGGTCAGATATCGAACAGACAACGACTTTGCTTGATGATGACGAGCTTGAGCTGCAGGCCGGTATCACTGCCGAGACACCTCCGATCATACGGCAATTATTAAAAATGAGCTTTAAAGTGAAGAGTACGCTTAAGTTCAGTGAGCAGCGTCGGACGACATACCGTGACCGTATCAGCAGGAGGCTCAGCGAATGGACTCAGGCGATGAATGAGCTTGCTGATATAATAACTGAGAAGATGGAAGGGAAGCAGCCGATCTTAATATTTGAAGATCTTGACAAATTAGAGGCGCCTGCAGCTCTGTCCATTTTCCTCGACCACGCACCGAGCATGTCGGATGTCACATTTCCGACGATATATACCTTCCCGATAGCGCTCTCTTATGATACCCGATTCCGCGCGTTGGACGGATATTTCAATAAAGTGAACTTTCCCATGATAAAACTGCAGGAGATATCCGGTGAACGTTATGAGGCTGGTTACAGGACAATAGAGGAAATAGTAAAAAAGCGTGCTGACTTGGAGATTTTTGGTGAGGGTTCCTTGGATCTTATGATAGAAAAGACAGGCGGTTCACTGCGTGATCTCTTTGGAGCAATTATCGCGGCAGCAACCAGGGCGAGAAGGCGCAGGAGCGCAAAGATTGAGGTGGAGGATGCCCTTCGGGCATTGGAAAAGCTGAAGACGGAACTCAAGAAAACCATTGATGGTAAAAATTATAAATTCTTGGCAGATATCTCAAGAGGAAATCGTGAGAAGATAGAGGATAAAGAGATGCTCTTAAAGATGCTTCAAGCAGGTACGGTGTTGGAGTACAATGGGAAGGGATGGTACAACGTGCATCCTTTGGTGAATGACTTCCTGATTGAACAGGGGATTCTTGAAGAAGAAGGGTCATCGCAATTATCCAGCACACCAGATTCGGGCTGTTGAATAAATACAAATACAATTCATGATGGGCATGAAAATTGAATTACAGGTGACATGTAGATGGCATACGAAATCATGACAGACAACACACAGTCTTATGAGGACCTGGGTTGGTTTCTTGAAAAATCTGAAAAGGGATTTTGTCTTTTGGTAACAAGACCCAGGATGCAGAATGAAGTGGCATCTCATTTTCACTCACCGGATGTCACTGTGTATAACTATGCCCATCAAGGGGTAAGCCATTTTTATTTCGCTGATGTAGAAAGGTTAGTTAAGGAGAATCCGAATTCCAAGAGTTTTTTTATGGTTCAGTTTCAGCAGGCTGTCTCTGATGAGATTGATAAATTAAGGTTTAATTTCAGCAGGGAGAGGCTGGATGGGCTGGAGAGGAATTTCATCTTCTGCGTCACGGAAGAGGCTGCTGACGGTCTGAATCAAAAGGCGCGTGATATTTATTCTTGGATGAAGCTGAAAATCCCGTTCGAGGATGAGACAGAAGCGCTTGATAAGGTACTTGAGATAACGGACATTGTTGTACCGCCAATTGATAAAGATACAGGCGTGGAAGTGCAGATAGACGATAGCTGGACGGATGAACGAAAACTCGCGGCAGCTATAGCAATGAAGAATAGGGCGGAAAGGCTGAGGGACGAGGGAAGGTATGCGGATGCACAGAAACTGCTGGAATATGTAGTTGAGATCAGAGAGGCGATTCTTGGTACAGAGCATCCGGACACGGCAAAGGCATATGATCGAATTGCGGATGTATACGAACTCAGAGGAGATTACTGCAGTGCATTAGAATATGATAAGAAAGCACTTGCCATCCGAGAGAGGGCACTAGGAAAAAACAATCTGGAAACAGCGGAAACGTACAACAACATGGCAGGGGTATATTCCGATCAGGGGGATTATGAAAAGGCGCTGGAATACTACGGAAAGGCCCTCGCGATCCGCGAGCGAGTGTTAGGAACGGAGCACCCCGAAACGGCGACTACGTACAACAACATGGCAGTGGTATATTCTGATCAGGGGGATTATGAAAAGGCGCTGGAATACTACGGAAAGGCCCTC
>CACXUY010000050.1 GCA_902770965.1 uncultured Lachnospiraceae bacterium
AGTCGATGTATGTCATCAACAGATTTATCCGGGCTATCAGCAGGTTGTCGCCCTGATATTCGTAGCCGTATACAGACTGAAACGCCCGGACAGTCCATTTCAGCCATTCTTTCTCTGTTGTGGTGTTTTCGTTTATGATCCGCAGCTTCCGGTCCAGAATGCCGATCCGGTTCTCTATGGGTATGATTTCGCCGGTCGCCATATCGTAGCGGCTGACAAGATACGGAGCCTCGCCACAGGTGATTTCCAGTCGCCGGGAATCGACGTAAGTCTGCCACCGCTTCCGCTTCGGCAGTTGTATGGGAGCTTCCGATGGCGTCCAGTTCTGACCGTCAAATTTTCCGAAGACATCCGGCCTGCCGAACCACACTTCGTCAATATGGTTGTTCATCAGGCAGCACACCCACGCCGGCGTGAAAACCTCCGCCTTCCTCCGGGTCCGCAGGAGTTGTTCTTCGGAGTTCTTCAGGACGCGGGGCTGGATGACGCAGCCTTCCGCAGTATTCAATACCTGTTCCGTAATCTGGTTCTTTGCCTCGTAGCCTTCACCGCGGTCCGCATAGCTTTCGGTGGCGAAGATGATGTTCTTTTTCGAACTGCGGTCGGTGAGAAGCAGAGGGAGCACATCCCGTACAGGCCAGACATTCGTAATGATCTCAATCGAAGACATAACCTGTCCATCACTCCTTTACGACATGCTGAAAAATCGCCCGCTCGGACTCGAATCTCTCGAAATAATCATCGAAAAATCGGGTAAAGATCTTCTCAGCGGCGGCAGTCTTAGACATCCCGCTTTCATTGCAGAATTCCTCCAAGCGGTCGTAAACCAGTGTCGCCAGCTTTATGTTCAGGATTCTCGCATCCTTCTTTGCTCTGGGCATATTAAAAATCTCCTGTGAGGGTAATAAAAAAGGAATTCTTAGACAATATTATATCGTTTCATTGTTGTATCGTCTACGCATTTCTGCATAGGAATCCTGCCAATAGGAAAGCCCAATATGGAGAGCATCCATAGATGAATGTACGGTTTGCAAAAAAAGATTTTATATAACAAATTGACAAATGATATACGTAGGACTTATCATAAATACGGCAAGATCAGCGCCAATAGGAGAAGGAAGCCAATAGGAGAATGAAGATGAAAAAAACTTTGAGAAGACAAGAGAAACCTATTATTCGGGATAGTGAAGAGCAACACAATACACATAGCAAGCCAATATATGCCATGGCGGGAACCATCGTTCTTTTTTCCGTGGCGGCATCTATCCTTCCTCTTACATCAGCGCTTGCCCTTGCGGCGGAGAGTCCAGAATCAGCACATAATCCCCAGCCTGCTGCCATGGGAGAGAAGCTGCCTTATAGTGATGCATTTCTAAATGATGTGATGGATGATATGATGGAAAAGTCCTCATCTGATTTCGTAGCGCAGACCTCTAGCGAGAGCATTTCATCCGCCATCGCTACTTCAACCCCTTGCGAGAGCGTTTCAATCGCCATCGCTGCTCCAGCCTCCTGCGAGAGCGTTACAGCCGTCCTCGCCGCACAGTCCTCATACGTTAACCCTTCATCTGCCGGAGAAGCGGGCATCGCCCTTATCAAGAGCTTCGAGAGCTGCCGCCTGACAGCGTATAAAGCCCTTGCTTCTGAGCAGTACTACACCATTGGCTGGGGTCACTATGGGGCGGATGTGACTGAAGGGATGAAGATAACGCAGGAAGAGGCTGATGCCATGCTCCTTCAGGATCTTAAAAAATATGAGGGATATATGAACACATTTCTTGCAAGCAACGGCGTATTCGTAAACCAGTCACAGTACGATGCCCTCCTCAGCTTCACCTACAACGTGGGGAATGTCTGGGCGAGCTCGCGCTACCCTCAGTTTCAGCTGAAGACCATCATGATAAATGGACCGCAGAATTACTCTGGTGAACGCATACGCGACGCGTTTACCGGCTGGAACATGTCCGGAGGCAAGGTGATCGAGGGGCTTACTCGCAGGCGCAATGCGGAGGCTGACCTGTTCCTGAGCGACAGAAGCATCCCGGCAGCTGATAAAGATCAGATTCGAGTGTTTGTGTCGCGGCTTTACCGCAATTTCCTAAGCAGGGAAGCGGATGAAGGTGGTCTTGAGTCATGGACTGCCGCCCTGATGGAAGGCAGGTCAACGGGGGCGAAGGTCGTCTACGGCTTTGTTTACAGCCAGGAATTTCAGAACAACCCGTTGGATAATGCGGCCTTCGTCACAGCGATGTATGAGACCATATTTGGAAGAGAACCGGACGAGGCGGGGCTGTCGGCGTGGGTGAGCGTGCTGGAGAATGGCTGCACCAGGAAAAAGGTACTTGGAGGCTTTCTGAACTCCGATGAGATGAAGCGGCTGTGCACGTCTTATGGGATAACAGCGGGTTCATACGAATCTGATGAGGCAGTGGACAGGAATACCAAGGTCACATACTTTGTCTCCCGTATGTACCGCTGCTGTCTTGGAAGAAATGCGGACTATGACGGGCTGACAAACTGGGTGAACGGCCTCGCTTCCGGAAGCGTGACAGGGGCGGAGGTCGCATCGGGCTTTTTCTTCAGCCGTGAAATGGAGCAGAAAAACCTCAGCAACGGGGCTTATGTGACAAATGCCTACGTGGCATTGCTTGACAGACAGCCGGATGAGGGAGGCCTTGCGTCATGGGTATCCGCGCTTGAATCAGGAAAGACGAGGGAGAGCATCATCGAAGGCTTCGTGAAATCAGAGGAATTCGCCGGACTCTGCGCTGAATATGGGATAAGAGCTTGAATGACGAATTGGTTTAAAGCATAGATACAGACGGACTAAGGTAAAGCTTTGCAGGATTCATTCCATGCATGTCGCATAGGTCAATGGCAGTCGGAGACCAAAAAAAGCAAGCATATGTCAACTATTGTTAATATATGAACAATAGTTGACATATGCTTTTTTCGTGATAAAATATAAATAGTAGCCAGAGTCGTCAGAATGAGGGGGAGGTGATTATCATGCATATATGCCACAAGACCGTTTTCATCTGTCAGGTAATGTTGCGCCTATATTCAGGAGGTGATTACCATGGGTCAGCATAGTTTCAAGTATGTCAACCCATACGACATGGAAGCTGTTCTGATAAAGAACATAATAGATGCTTTAAAAGACAGCCCTGACCCCAATGCCAGTTTATCTGATATTGAAGGATATAAGATGTCAGAGACAGAAATTCTCTGGGTTAACTCATTTTTTGATCAGTATTTCAGTAAGAATTTTACCGAACAAGGACTTGTTAATTCTGGCATACCGCATGCACTTGTGGATATAATTAATACTCATATCAATGCTATTGCAGGATGGCGTGATAAATACACATGCTGTAGATGCTTATTGGAAAGATTCGATAAGTATTTGTATTGGAGGTATATTGTAGAATCTGTTCTCGTTCGTAATAGCAGTAGGGGGTTAGTTAGTCTCAATTATAATGTGGATACCACGGGAATTTTCGTTATACCTCGAGTCTCGTCTATAGCTAATCCAGAGCCGTTTGCTGATGGAGAAGATGATATGCTGACATCACGAGGGATAGAGTATAGATGGGAAGATAGGTTTACAAGAAGCTTGAACTCTGTGCTTAAGAATATTTACTATTATGAAGCATGTGCTATCCCCGAAGGATATGTCGTAAGACATATATTCTGCTCCGCAATTATGAACAACATAAATCCATGTGTTTTTCGCATTGTTTTGTCTCCCATGACGATAGTGCCGCATGTTATTGTAAATAAATACGAAACGGAGGAAGAACGTTTATTTTCTTTATCTTTAATGAGAGAGGAGACCCTGTTTAGAAAGTTTTGCAAGGTGTTAAGGCAGGCTATAAATAAAAAGGCTGATATCCTCATCTGTCCTGAGATACTTGGGACAGAAGAGTTTAGCCCTAAACACTTAAGTGGTGATGAGTCACCATTCCAAGATGTATTGGATGAAGCGGTCAGCAATGGACTACGTATGCCGAGTTTGATATTAAGTCCTACAAGATATGAAGATCGTACAAATACGTTGTCTGTCTGGGATAGAGATGGGGGTAGGATTTTAGTTTGTCATAAACAGCACCCATTTTCGGTTGATGGTTATGTTGAGGATCTTAGGAATAGGGAGAAGACAATAAACATACTCCATGTTCCGGGATTGGGGAGACTCGCATTCCCAATCTGCAGAGATCTGCTTCACCCTGAATATCGTGCGTTATTAGTATATGCTTTGAGATGCTCATTGATAATATGTCCTTCGTTTACAAAAAGCAATACTATCTTTTCTTTTATTGATTCCTGGGGGTGGGGAGCAGGATGTTCTGTTATTTGGCTCAATACCTGTTCTGCTCGAAAAGAAGGAGATGCATGTCCTTTAGATTGCGCAGGCATAGTGTCTGTGCCATTTAAAGAAAATGTATCAAAGAAACTAAAACCTATCTGCAATATGGAGTGCATGAATGAAGAATCTGTCTGTTGCTTCATAGTAGATATTGATATTAGAAGGAGAATTGTAGATACAGATTTTTTTGTGACAAGTGATAAAATCGGCTTTTAATTTACACTCATCAACCGCTTTTGCCTTATTCAATATGCTCTTGTGCCTAATCTGCGGAGGTGATGGTATGAACGCATCGTTTCCGCAGATTTCTTCACCGACCACCAAAGATGCAAAGAGGATATAATTATTGACTGTGAATTTGTTAAAGACAGACACTCGATTTTTGAAGCCGTGTAGACTGAGTCTGCAAATCAGATAATAAAGCGGCAAAACCAGCATTAATAGAAAACCAGTATTAGAGGAGGTTAGTAACAATGGATAACAAGAAGAATAATAAAAAAGAAGATGGGGACGGAGATTTAAGCGTCCCACAGTATAACTTACGCTATAAATTCGATATACGTGAATATGTATCACAGATAAAACAATTGACCATGTCAACGGATTCAGATACTACGCAAATATATGAAGCTTTGCACAATACCGTTGATAAGCTTATCTGGGATATGATTGATCATTTGCGTGAATATTCCGATGAGCTTGCATTAGATATTCAGACAGCACAATATGCTTCGGCGCGAGCCGCAGGCATTTTGGGAAAAAGAAAAGAATCGGTTGAGTACCGGCTTGGGATGCTGGAGGGAGCCGTTCTTGTATGCTCAAAAATATATGAGGAAAAGCAGGAGCAGGATAGAGTGGAGATCCTTCTAGCCAAGCACCGTAAATGGGTGAACCCTATACTGGGATATCTGTATAAAAACGAGAATGGATGGGGAATACAGCATACAGCATTAGCCGAGGCAGTGGGGCTTTCGTCAAGCAACCTGTCAAATCATATGGGTTACATCG
Source organism: uncultured Lachnospiraceae bacterium (assembly GCA_902770965.1). Taxonomy (GTDB): domain Bacteria; phylum Bacillota; class Clostridia; order Lachnospirales; family Lachnospiraceae; genus RUG11623. The sequence goes on from CACXUY010000050.1 coordinate 5,378, forward strand.
TAGAGGCCGGCGTAGTGAATGTGACACGTCTGGGAAAGAACCGTATGTATTCCTTGTCACATATCGGGAAGAAATACATACAGACATTGCTTAAGGAACAGGACAAGAAGGATGCAGTTGATTGGGATGGTAATGTGATTGTTAATAAAAAAGAGAACGTGGAAGATGAATCGATGCTAACTGCTTTTTTGAACATGATGAGGCAATTTTCACACATATATGGCTTAGATAAAAAGACTCCACGAGCACTAGAAAAAAACGATATAGATGTTGGTTTGTATGATGAACAAGCCATCGGGCGGTATTCAAGGTACTATTCGGCTATGAACTTTATTGCAGGAAGGGATGAGAAGCCGGTGCGGAATAACAACTGGATATATGGAGCGTTTGCAAGCGGTTTATTCTATTCTATTGCTTTAAACAGCACAGATGCCTTTGGAAATGCAAGTGAACAGCAATCCTTGGATGATGGCAGTATGTCTTCGGACTATCGTATTGTGGAATTGAATTTAAAAAGAGCAGCGATGGAGAATGTGGAGAGTGATTATTTGGCATCATATGCCAGTTAATCGTACCGGTCTATAACGGCGGTTTTCCACTCGATTTTCTTGACTCACAGATGTAAACTTATTGGCTGTAAAAAAGAGCATGGTGTATGATGACGTAGAAAAGAGTTGTGGTCATTGCTGTGCGTGGAATGGTTTTAAATGGAGGTACTTTATAGATGAACAAGCCGGGACTTGTATCGAGGCTGAATGAACAAGCAAAAACGTTTGGTGATATTAAGAATCTTCTTTTTGAGTATATCATGAATAAGGAAGAGACCAAAAGACGCGACAGTTTTGAGTGGTTGCTGCATAATATAACAATCATGGATTTGGATACAAAGGGATGGAAGACCATCGCAGATGGGATGTCTGAAACAAAAGAAATGATATGCAGCGCAGACAGTATTGCAGCCCAGGTCGTATCATCTATGGTTGATAAGCGAGTACCCGCCAGTACCTTTTATGATGAACTCTGGACAAAATTTACAGATGATATTTTGCTTCCCTCGGATGAAGACAAGAAGTGCTTCTTGATGTCATTATGGCTTGACAGCCGCATTCCGTATTTTGAATTGGATGAGGGTATCGAGATGTCAGATGATGAATATACTGATAGGATTAAACAGATATCAGGCCATATCTCAAGGGCGGCATTTATATCAAGCCTGAATATGGATCAGAAAACAAAGAAGGCTTCGCTGCTGGCTGACGAAGCCATGCAGATTAGCGATAGACGAGATCTGGCTGTTTTCTGGGCTTTTGCCATAAGTACTATTGAGGCGAAGTCTGAAGCGAAAGCACTGCAGAAGTTGGCATCTAAAGCAGAGAGTCTCTAAAACTCTTGGTTATTCTGCTCAAACCATGTAGTATATATTTCGTGACAGATCCTTATGATCTTGGGTATATTGAGTTATACTTGTTTGAAAATGAAGTCGGGGTCAAATCATTTATGTCCCCGACTTTTGGATTTGAGCAATCTGCATGAGCAAGAAGTGTGGGTTCCACAGATTTCGGATGTTAGGAGGGAAAGTGCGAATACCTGGCGGCGGGGCGGGAGTGCGAGGCACGAAGCCACGACGAGACTTATACAGTTGGGGACGCCAATCTTGGCATGTGGGTTTACTATATTATGAGAAAAAGAAGATGTGTACTGATGAGGTTCAGGGGGAAAGCTTGTGTCTATCAAAAACGACAGCATCACGAGGGAGATAATCAATATTGGCGTACCGGCGATGTTCGAGACGCTCGTGTCCACCCTTACGGGAATCATCGATTCGAAGATGGTATCTGCGCTTGGAGTGACTGCCATCTCTTCGGTAGTGGTCACCAACCAGCCAAGGCTGTTCCTGTTCACGCCTTTTTTTGCCATCAACACGGTGACTGCATCGTTAACAGCAAGGAATGTAGGAAAAGGAGACAGAGATGCGGCTAATCGTATTCTTGATGCTGTGATGAAGCTTGTCGTTGTCCTTTCCTTCATTATAAGCCTGTTTGCGGTGCTGTTCGCGCGCCCCGTCATGATCGTTTTTTCCAATCAGAAGGACACATTGGACGCATCGATCCTGTATTTTCGTATAGTGATGGGCGGCATGCTATTCAGCACTTTTTTCATGGCAGTCAACTCGGCACTCAGGGGCTGCGGAAGGACGAAGATCACATTTACGACGAATATTGTTTCGTGCGTTGTCAATATTATCTTCAACTATCTTCTTATAGAAGGGCATTTTGGCTTCCCGCGGCTTGAATATGCCGGCGCGGCTATAGCGACAGTCTTGGGAAATGCGGCCGCGACGCTTATAACCCTTTTCTTTGCATTTAAGGCGGAGCTGTTCGTAAATATTCCCTACTGCCTGCGTAAAAAATATAAGGTCACAAGGGAAGTGTTGGCGGAGATCGGAGATATGGCAAAAAACTGTATCGCTGATTCGTTCACGCTACGGCTGTCTTTGCTGATAAGCAGCGGGATAGTAGCCAGGATAGGCTCATTTCATATGGCGATTTATTCCGTTGGCGTTCACCTTATGAACGTGAATATGGCGCTCGGTACTGGACTTCAGACGGCGGCGGTCGCCCTTATAGGCAGGTGCTTCGGAGCGGGTGACATGGAGGGTATCAAGACTTATAAGAAACATATCATAAAGCTCTCGGCTGTCACCGGAGTGATTCTTGGCGCATTGATAATGGGAGGCGGAAGGTGGTTCTGCGGATTTTTCAGTAATGACACAGAATTTCTGTCCACAGGCGCAGCATCGTGCGTTGTCGTTGGGGTGATGACTCTGGGGCAGACCATGAAATTCGCCTTTTCGGGCTGCCTTCAGGGGGTAGGAGCCATGAAAGAAGTCATGATTGCCAGCGTCATAGCATTTGCGGGGGTTAATCTGGTCACGATGGCCGTGCTTGTCATGGTCTTCCGCTTCGGATTGTGGGGAGTACTGGCCGGTTCGCTGCTCACCCAGTTCACTCAGGCAGCAAGCCTGTATGTATTTATGAGAAAGAAAAAAGCCATATTTTAAACGGTCTTTTCAAACGGCTGCGCCGGACAGCTATTATCATTTAAGAAGGCAGCCAGTGACCTATAAACAGGGGGATATATCATCATGGGCTTGAAGACATGAGGTATGCGTACTTACAGTGACCTATAAACAGGGGGATATCATGCTGCGCGGAGCGTAACTGCCGACAGTGAATGTCAGTGACCTATACACAAGGGGATGACACAGGAGGATAACATGAAGAAACAGAAAAATATATTTCTCACGGCTCTAGGGGAGACGAGGGACAGGCTTAGGATAGATTATTATGTCTGTGAGATGCCGGACGGCAATTTGAGATTTACTACCGGGATATCGATCGCAGAGGCAGGCATGAAATACATGCTGTCTCAGCACAGGATCGATGAGATCATCATGATGGGCTCGTCTGCCTGGGCTGACAGTGAGTCCGTGAAGGATTCCGCTATCAAAGACGTTGATATCTCCAACATAGCGCTTCTGGATGGGATGAGTGAATATGATTTTCTTAATTACCGTATAGCTGAATTCATGAACGGCGTTGATTTTGAGATGCTTGATATCGGAGAACCTGTCTCGGATGAAAGGAAAACGGAACTTGCCGACATTCTCGAAGCTTTCAGGCGTGACAAGGCACGGGGGATCGGATATAAAGATTTATTTGTCAGGTTAAGCTCGGATAATGAATTCGAAAAAGCCTTTTATGACGCAGTGCTCAGCCGATGTGACACTGCGGAGGAGAGAAGATGGATCAAGTACCATATTTACTCAGCGATGGACTCGTTTTACAAAATGCATATGATTGAGGACAATAAGGATGCATATCTTAGGTTCATGCCCATGGGATTTGACCGAGCCATGTCGATAGAGGACATCAGCGCAGTCGTAAAGCAGACAATGGCGGGGGAGGATGCGGACATCAACCTTTTCATAGACCTGCAGGGGCTGGGGGTGATTGATGGGAGTACTTTGATATCCACATTTATGGTCATGAACAAGAGCATCAGCTACGACTGCACTGTCAAAGGACTGATCAATTCGAGGAGGAATCCTTCATGCTTTTCGGGGACGGTTGTGAATGTCCTGAAAAGCTATGAGATACAGATGCTGATATCCGGGATAAAGGTGTTTCTGGAATACGGCAAGGTCGACATGCTGAAGGCTTACTGGCTGTCGCTTGGAGAGCCGGATCCGGATGCGGACAGGCTGTTTTATGGGATGGGCTGTATCGATGAGGGCATCTGTCTGTGCAATGTCGATTTGATAGCGTGCGGCATAGATGTTATCCGGAAGACGATCCAGAACCCGAAGACACTTGGTGAAAACAGGAATATTTACCTTGATATCATCGTTAACGCCATAAAAGCTGATTATGGCTGCCTCCTTGAGGGGGATGAGGTCTCCATACCTGAGCTTTTGAGATGGAGCCACAGAAAGGGGCTTTATCAGCAGACGCTGACCATAATAGAGTCGAAGGTTCCTGAAGACATGGTGAGGCGGGGTATTTATTACTATGCAAGGGATGAAGAAGATATTAAAAAAGTGATGAAGGAGTTCAACTATCTTTACTGGCTGGAGACGGTGAAGATGCGTTGGGCGTTCAACGATATAGAGCATTACTTTATAAAGAACTATGGGCGCGCTGTTCTTGATCACAGGCAGAAACCTGATTTTGTCGCCAGGGACTATGCCAGGCTTCGTATCGCTGCTCTGCGCGGCAGCACAGAGAATATTTTACCGGCCTATTCCGAACTGGATGACGACAGGCTTCTTTATAAGCTGCTTTTGAGCTATTATCGGATAGGCAATCTGCGCAATCAGGTTAACCATGCTTCTGTGGACGAACCGGATATGGACGCGGAGGTTTTTGCTGAACGGAAAGACATCCGCGATGAGCTGGATTCGGTGATAAAGGAGTTCATCAGCCTATACAGCCATGCGTGCAGGGATACGCGGAAAAAGCATGAACCCATGATATTATCAGCCGGAAGGATGAGGGCTTATGTCAGGCATCACGAGCTGAAACCGCTTATCGACTCGGATACGGCGGACATCAGGATGAAAAATACATATTCCTGTAACTTCAATGGGAAAGAAGTGAGGATCGATATAACTATGTTTAAGAATGATGATTGAACCTGCACAAAAAACATTGTGAAATAATGGTGAAGCGTGTTTTTCGGTCGTTGACTAAACGTCAGGTATCTATTATAATAATGGATATTGTGGGGACATAGTATGTCTTTTTGGGCAAATGTGTTCCGCGTTGAGAAACATTTTAACCATATCTTTTGCCAGCGTGCAAATTTTCGTTTTTGTTTATAAGAGGATCACATGGATAACAGAAGAAAAAGACAACTGAGGCATATCGGATATTCATTCATGGCTGTTGGGCTTGCGGCATCCATGACGGTTTCCTCCGGTGCCACGGCTCTTGCCGCGACAATTAGTGCGGAAGGTATCCATTCTGAGGCAGATGAAGCGGATGTTTCCGAACAGGCTGTAAGCGCTTCGCTTGAGGCACCGGCTCCGGAAGAGACATACGCGGCTATTAAGACTGAGGTATCTGAGACCACGCTGTCAACGTCTGCCGCTCAGGCAGTGGAGACAGTGAAGGATGTCATAGTTATAAAGCCGGATATGACCAAGCCCTCGGAGACCATGCCCATCATATCTAAGATGGCTGAAGAGCAAGCGGCTTCAAAATCAGATGAGACAGAGCCGGCGGCTGCTGAGCCTGCTCCGACCGAACCAGTGGTCACAGAGCCTGCGGTCACAGAGCCTGAGCATACCGAACCTGCCACATCTGTGCCTGGGACATCCGAGCCTGTAACGAGCGAGCCGGTAACATCCGAACCGGGGACCAGTGAACCCGGCACATCTGAACCCGGAACAAGCGAGCCTGGTACATCTGAACCCGGAACGAGCGAACCCGGTACATCTGAACCCGGAACGACTGAGCCTGAAACCACCGAACCTGCGACCACCGAGCCTTCGACCACGGCTCCCTCATCATCCGGCAGTTATTATGATGATCTGGTGATTCCTTCTCTGCCCTCCTCATTTTATGTATCGCCTGAGGAGTACAGCTCTATACGCGCCGCGATCGTAAAGCAGGCGAAGGCACTTGAGGGCAAGGTATCGTATTTCTGGGGCGGTAAGTCAACAGCTATCGGATGGGACAGCCGCTGGGGCGTTCCTCAGGTAGTTACTATTGCCGGAAGTAAGAGCACGGGTACTACGAGGAATTACGGTCTTGACTGCAGCGGTTACGTTGCATGGGTGTTTGCCAATGCGTACGGAACGGCGGGAATCATCTCGAAGGTCGGATTCAACACCCCCGAACAGTGGGCTAATTCTTACGCGATAGAATGGCAGCAGGTTCAGATCGGTGACTTCCTTTTCAAGACCACCCCTTATGCCGGTGTCACTAACCATATCGGCGTTGTGGTAGATATAGGCGAGGACGGTACTATATGGGTCGCGCATTGCTCAAGCAGCAGGAACGGAGTGGTCATCACTCCCGCCCATAGCAGCGGCTTCCGTTATATCCGCAGGCCTTATCTCTTCAGAGGAGACATAGCGGCCCCCGCCATCGTCAACATGGCAGATCTCAAGATTCCCGAGGGAGTCGAGGTATCCAATGCGGCAGTGGCTGAGACGGTAGATGTTGTAGACACCAGAGACTGGTTCGATGTTGAAGCTTTGGCAGCTGACCTTGCCGGCATTTTCCCCGATCCGGTGCTCGCGGCAGCTGTTGCTGAAGGTATCTGGAACGTATATGCCCAGATTCCGGATGAAGTTGCTGCCAACATCATATCGGAAGCATCCGCGAATCTAGGTGTTCTGAAAGCTTCCGAGATAGCTGAACAGTTCGCAAGCTCGGACGCGAGCCTCAGAGAGCTGCATCTTGATGATTATGGATTCAAGAACCTTCTCGATATGGTTCAGAATGCTGAGATAACCGTCAGGTCAGTCGGTCCTTCTGAGAACAACCAGCTGACATACACTGAGATCAAGGAGAATGCCAATAAATTTGAGAAGGCAGCTATCAGCGCGCTTCAGGGCGTGGCTGACTTGGTGAAGGCTTCTGCTGTGGAGATTACAGCTTTAGAGGAAGCTGATGAGACTGAAGCTGTCATCGAAGAGACGCAGGGCGGACAATCTGAGAGCCTGGCCGGTACTATAGCTGTTTTCGAGGCAGATCTTTCAGGTTCTGCGGATGCTAAGAACGTCTCTTCGGACAGTGCGGCTGCAGCCGAACCTGTTTCGAACAAGACCGAAGCAGTCGACACAGAAGACGTTGCTTCAGCTGATACAGCTGCTCTCGCTTCAGATGAGACTGTAACCGAAGGCGGAGAAGAAGGGGATGTCAACGAACCCTATGTCCCTATTGAGAACATCGAGGGAATACAGTATCTCCGTTCTGCCCGCAAGATCGACCTCACAAACAACAACATCCGTGATCTGCTTCCCCTTGATTACTACAGGGCGGACGCTAACGGAGCATATATTTACAACATATCCGCGTACTATCAGAATGAAGAAGGACTCTGGTTTGAGGATGAGGAGGGCAACACCCATCAGGACGCAGCCTTGAAGCTGTATTTTGGCGGCGGTGTTCCCGGCACCTCCGAGGAATATCAGACAGAGCTCTTCATAGCGGGTAACCCGCTTGAGACGGTTCCGGCAGAGTTTCCCGGCCGTCTGTGGCTTGATTTTATAGAGCAGACAAAGGCACAGGAGATGGCTCTTACCGTCGCTGCAGAGCGTTTCGCATCCGATGGAGGCGTAAAGGAAGATATCTTTAAGACAGAGGAAGTGAAGACTGTGGCTATGGACATTGATTATATGCCAACTGCGGCTCTTCCGGTCGGAGAATCTGCAAAACAGGAAAGCGGTGAGAGCAGGATTGCCCAGACGGAAGGCTGATCTTATTCAGACCTGACAGATATTATACCGGGCTGGACGGCATATGCCGGCCAGCCCGCTTCATTTATTGCAGAGGTTCATAAAAGTTACGCAATATGTAAGATGGAGAGGAGTAGGAGAAGGATGAAGGAGATTGGTTTTGACAACGATCTGTACCTCAAGATGCAGTCGGAACATATTTACGAACGCATCGGTCAATTTGGCGGCAAATTGTATCTGGAATTTGGCGGCAAGCTATTCGATGATTACCATGCATCGAGAGTTTTGCCGGGGTTTCAGCCGGATTCGAAGATAAGGATGCTGAGGGAACTCCGGGGACAGGCGGAGATAGTAATCGTCATCAACGCCAGTGACATCGAGAAGAACAAGGTTCGCGGAGATCTCGGCATAACCTACGATATGGACGTGCTGAGGCTGATAGACGCGTTTACCGGCAACGGACTCTATGTTGGAAGCGTCGTGCTGACACGCTTCTCGAACCAGCCCTCCGCTATCAGCTATGAGAGCAAGCTGAAGACCTTGGGCATGAAGGTCTACCGCCATTATTCCATTCCTGGCTATCCGTCCAACATCCCGCTTATCGTGAGCGATGAGGGCTATGGGCGAAATGATTACATAGAGACCACGAGGCCTCTGGTCGTCGTCACAGCGCCGGGACCTGGCAGCGGCAAGATGGCCACCTGCCTGTCACAGCTTTACCACGAACACAAGAGGGGCATCAACGCCGGATACGCGAAGTTCGAGACATTTCCTATCTGGAATCTTCCTCTCAATCATCCGGTCAACCTCGCGTATGAGGCAGCGACGGCCGATCTTGACGATGTCAATATGATCGATCCTTTCCATCTGGAAGCGTATGGCCAGACAGTAGTAAACTACAACCGTGATGTAGAGGTGTTCCCCGTTCTTAGCGCGATATTTGAAAAAATATCTGGCTCGTCTCCATATAAATCACCCACGGACATGGGAGTAAATATGGCCGGCAGATGCATCACGGACGATGCCGCGGTTCGGAGAGCAGCCAATCAGGAGATAATAAGGCGTTATTATGAAGCCATGTGTGAGCTCCGGAAGGGAAACGCCGGAGAGGAACCTGTCGCCAAGATAGAGCTGCTGATGAAGAACGCCGGTCTTACGATCTCTGACAGGCCTGTAGTCATGGCGGCAAATGTCCGAAGCGAGCAGACAGGAGGACCTGCGGCCGCCATGGAGATGGAGGACGGAGCTATCCTGACAGGCAAGACCACGATGCTTTTGGGCGCGTCATCCGCTCTCATCCTTAATGCACTGAAGTATCTTGGGAATATCGAGGATGATGTGAAGCTTTTGTCTCCGAAGATCATCGAACCCATCCAGGAGCTGAAGGTGAAGCATCTTGGCAACCATAATCCGCTCCTTCACTTAGATGAGATACTTATCGCCCTTTCTATAGCGGCGGTAACCGACCCCATGGCCAAGAAGGCTCTTGAACAGCTTCCGAAGCTTTCGGGGTTGGAGGTTCATTCCTCGGTCATACTTTCACAGGTTGATGTGGGTGTCTTCAAGAAGCTCGGGGTAAATCTTACATGCGAGCCGATGTACCAGACCAAGAAACTGTACCATAAGTGACTTGCTGCGAGAGACCTGCCACAGTGACTTACTGCAAGTGAATCATCACAAGTGGCCAATCACAAATGACTTACTGCGAGAAACCTGCCACAGTGACTTACTGCAAGTGAATCATCACAAGTGGCCAATCACAAATGGCCGATCATAAGTGACCATCGAAGCTAAGTTTAAAAGCAGGCTTGCGTATTACGCCTTGTTGAATTATTATAATCTTGTGGCAGAAGATCTTTGTTTTTTACCCCATAAGTCCATGTCCGTGGGTTTATGTTCATGGCTGTGCCATGCGGGTTTAGATCATATTTTTGCTGTTAATAGGATTCACAACATAAGCAGAGTAGGCTGCGGAGCGTTAAGTGCCTGGCGGACAGGGAGTTGCCGCCGGGACGAAAAGGAAACTTGCGGTTCCGCAGCCGCATCCCGCTGCTACATATGAGATAACCTCCTATGTAGTCTGAGGAAATCAACGATCAGGTGACCGCCCCACAACGTGGGATATTCAGCAACCCGTGTCTGGGGCGCTGAATAGTCACCGTGTTTTTTAGAGTACATGAAAGGGGGTTTTTTCATGCATATGATCAGAAACACCAGGAGTCTTACGGTCGCGGCAATGCTGTTGGCTGTATCTGTCATACTTAGTTTTTTGAAGGTACCGGTGACGAATCTTATAGAGATCAGGTTCAACAGTCTTCCGATAGCCATCTCCGGTTATCTCTTCGGTCCGGTCATGGGCGGGATAGTCGGCATGCTTGCCGATATCCTCGGTTACATCGTGAAGCCGACCGGTCCATTTTTTCCGGGCTTCACTATCAGCAGCGCGGTAACCGGCGTCATCTATGGCTGTCTGCTCTGGAAAAAGGATATCACTTTGATTAGGCTTGCCTTGGCGGAAGCACTCCAGACCATCATCGTCAGCATGTACCTCAACAGCTTATTCCTGTCCATCTTATATGGGAATGGCTTCATGGTGGTGTTGTCCGCAAGGATCGTAAAAAGCCTGGTCATGTATCCTGTAAATCTGATGCTGCTTTTTAGCATCATGAAGCCTTTAGCGCATATAGGAAGGGATACTATCGCGGTCGGCTGAAAGCCATGTTAAAAGAGGTTAAAGGATCGCTGACAGGATCAAGTGAAATAGAAATACCATATGCAGAGATGCTGTCACTGCAGTTTTGATCATCGGAGGGAGACAGATCCTGACCGATGAAAAGGTTGAAGCTTGAAGCACAAAAGCGCCTCACCGAAGTTTGTCGTTTCGGTGAGGCGCTTCGTTGTATTTGCTTTTTTCATTATCATCATGGAGTCCTGTGCTGTGGACAACATAGTGCCCTATGCATCATCATGATTGCGGTCATGCAAGCCGCTGTCACATGCAGCCATGAAAGAAATATTTCATGCTTCTTTTACTGCCCTGATGATGAAAAGCAGGCCAAGGGTAAGAACTATTCCGACAGGGAGCGCTATCAGCCAGGTCTTTACGAAGCCGGCGACTACGTAGGTCACGAAGGAGATCCCTGCGCAGGTGAGCGCGTAGGGCAGCTGGGTAGAGACGTGGTTGACGTGGTTGCACTGCGCTCCCGCCGATGACATGATGGTGGTGTCGGATATGGGTGAGCAATGGTCGCCGCAGACAGAACCTGCCATACATGCGGAGATGGAGATTATGAGCATCGGATCAGTGCGTTCGAAGATGTTCACTACGATTGGAATGAGTATGCCGAAGGTTCCCCAGGAAGTGCCGGTCGAGAACGACAGACCCACCGCGATAAGGAAAATGATCGCGGGGAGCAGGTTCTGAAGGCCGGCAGCGGAGCCCTTGACGAGAGCAGCGACGAACTCAGCCGCCCCGAGGCTGTCGGTCATTGCCTTAAGTGTCCATGCGAAAACAAGGATGAGGATGGCGGGAACCATAGCCTTGAATCCATCGGGAAGGCTGTTCATGCAATCCGCGTAGTTAAGCACTTTGCGCGACAGATAGAAGATTATGGTCAGTACGAAGGCCACGGAAGAGCCAAGCACCAGTCCGAGAGAGGCGTCGCAGTTTGAGAACGCTTCTATGAAGCCGCTTCCGTCGAAGAAGCCTCCCGTGTAGATCATGGCTATCACGCAGCAGATGATGAGTGTGATGACCGGGAGTACCAGATCGATGACCTTGCCGCTGCCTTTGATATGAAAGTCGCTGACGTTCTCATAAGGTCTGTCGGACGTGGTGTAAAGGTCGCCCTTCAATGCGTTTGCTTCATGGACAGCCATGGGACCATAGTCTGATTTCAGCAGTACTATGCCGACCATCATCACAATGGTAAGCAGGGCGTAGAAGTTGTAGGGGATGGCGCGGACAAAAAGAGAGAAGCCGTCTTCGCCCTCAACGAAGCCTGCCACCGCCGCAGCCCATGAAGAGATGGGAGCGATGATGCAGACAGGAGCCGCCGTAGCATCGATGAGATATGCCAGCTTTGCGCGTGACACATTGTATTTATCGGTGACGGGTCTCATGACAGAGCCGACCGTCAGGCAGTTGAAATAGTCATCGATGAAGATCAGCAATCCGAGCATGATAGTCGCAAGCTGTGCTCCAACGCGGGTCTTGAAACGTCTCGATGCCCAGCGTCCGAAGGCAGCCGAGCCGCCGGCCTTGTTCATCATGCTGACCATGGTTCCGAGGATAACCAGGAAGATCAGTATGCCTACGTTGTAAGAGTCGGCGATGACTGAGATGATGCCATCCTGAAACAGGTGGAGCATGGTTCCTTCAAATGAGAAGCCTGAGTAAAGCAATGCGCCTGTCAGTATGCCGGCAAACAGCGAGCTGTAGACCTCCTTGGTCAGGAGCGCCAGAACGATGGCAAAAAGCGGCGGAAGCAGAGACCATGCCGTGTACAGGACGGTCTCGGAAGTTGTTGTGAGCTTGGCTATAACAAGCATTAAGGCTGCCAGAGCCAGCACAATAACTGTGATGATTTTTCTTGCGTTTCCTTTCACATTATTTCCTCCCTTGTTTATGAGCTGATATTGACGAACACACAGTGCCTTGCCACATCAGCACATTAATTTGATAACATAGTACACTTACGAGGCTTTTGTGTCAACCTCAACGAGGGAAACATCCATAGCACAGGCGGTGTATGTATGCATCCCTATATGGCCGCCCCGCTTCGCAGGGGGCCGACTTCTAAAGTAGAGAACATGCCGCCCAAAAGCTTCCGGGCGGCATGTGCAAGCTTGTATCATTATTTAATTGCGCCGTATACCGGCTGTCCGCGTCATTTTGTTCTATATGTTTGCGGCAGACTTATACGGTATCAGGTGTTTTGCTTCGCTTCGTTTATCAGCCGGACAATTATGTCGTGGAGCAGCTCGACTTCGTAATCCCCGATGATGGGTTCGAGGTGAGATTTGCCGACTCCGGAATCGTCTGTGAGGAACACATAATCAGCGCCTGTCATTATCGATAGCGCCCTTCCGAATACCTCCGTGTCCCTTTCGGCGTTGGACGCGACTACCGGGACGATGCGGATGCCCTTGTCGGCGGCAGTCCGCACGGCGTCAAGAACCTTGTAGACCTCTTCATCGTCATGGGG
>CACXUY010000051.1 GCA_902770965.1 uncultured Lachnospiraceae bacterium
AAGGCAGGTTGTTGTATGAGGTTATAATGTCTTTTAGCTCTGACATATGCATTGCCTCCAAAAGAACGAATGTTCGATAATTATACTATACAGAACGTCCGTTCTTTTGTCAACCACAAAAACGAAAATAGCCTTTCGTATTATAAAGAGGCTTCTGTTTATGAGAAGCCGGTATCCGGTTTTAGCTCGTACCGACACTTTAACCTTCTTTGACTATCGCAAGGACTGCCACGGCTATGGCTGCCGTTCCCGTGACGGGATTGACAGCAATGCGGCGGATGAGGGTGTGGGCTAAGGTCCTTTCTGCTACTTTCTCGTCAAGGATAACGCTGTTGCCGTCCTTGCTGCATTGTATGACAGCATTCAGGAAGTATGCTCCGGGGCCAGTTCCGAGATCCGTGCAGTCTATCTCCGCTGTATCATAGTCCGTGCCTATGGTGCGTTTCATGAAGTCACGGTAAGAACGGTTGCAGCGGTTGTATTTTATCTTTTGTCCGTTGACTTCGATGATGCTCATGGGCAGTGTGTTGAAGTACTGACTCAACGATTCATCGTTACCATTAGCGAGAGCGGATATGTCGTACAGGTTAATGCGGCCGATAGACGTATAGTATTCTGACTCTTCCGGATTTTCGAATTCCAAGGTGGTTCCCTTTTCGAACAATGACAGAATACCTTCGAAGGGAATGGGCTTCCCATAATAATAACCCTGAATCCTTGTGCATCCGATCTCTCTCAGGAATTCTACCTGTTCTTTGGTTTCCACGCCCTCACAGACTGTTTCCGTGCCAAGGCCAATGGCCATGTTCATGAGCTCTGTAAGGATCACCTTGCTTTCGTCTCCTTCGTCAAAGCATTCCATGAAACGCATATCGAATTTGATGAGGTCAAAGTGTATGTGCTGAAGCACGTCGAGAGAGGAATACCCGCTGCCGAAGTCATCCATCCATACAGGGAAGCCGAGCTTCTGGAAGCAGGCTATCTGCTCCTTCATGAAGTCGAAATCACTGCCGATCACGCTTTCCGTGATCTCTATCGTGATCATGGAACGGCTGATTCCGGATTCATCAACCCTGCGGCGGATCTCCTCTACCACGTCACAGCTTTCAAAGTCCATACGCGAGAGGTTGATGGACTGGGGCACCAGATAAAACCCGGCCTTTACCTGCTGCTTCATTTTTTCAAGTACTTGTTCAAGCACATAGAGATCCAGTTTGTAGATCAGCTTTGAATCTTCAAGGGCGGGTATGAACACTCCCGGTGAAATGAAGCCCAGCTCAGGGTCGATCCATCGGGCTAGCGCCTCCTCATCGCAGACCTTTTCGTCGGCGGCGCGGATGATAGGCTGATAATAAACCTTGACCCATCCCTCCTCAAGCGCCCGGTCAAGATTGTGGATGATATGGTGGTAAGTCTCGGCGGCTTTTCGCATGGCTTCTGTATAGTATGTAAAGCTGGAACCGAGCTCTCTTTTTTTCCGGTCACAGGCGAATTTCGCTCGGTCACAGGCGATGTTCATGTCAACCGCTTCCAGCCTGTTCGGATAAGCGCCCACGCGTATATTCAGCCTGTTCCCGTCCATGGCGGTCTCGCATTCGTCCATAATGGCTTTCATATCCTCTTGGATATGGTCTTCATCTGTCACTGCGGCAAAATGATCGCCGTTGAAGCGGCATATACGATGGTCTCCGAACTGTTGTGACAGGATCCTGGCGAAATTAATGATGAGCCGGTCGCCTTTTTCAAAACCATACTGACGGTTATAGTGCCTGAGTCCGATTATATCGAAATAGAGCATGACAGGTTTTTTGCCTTCCGCAACCAGGATGTTTCTGGTCTCCATCGCCAGGTTGAAGAAATGCCGCATATTGGGAAGATCGGTAAGCCGGTCATGGTAGAGCTGATGGTTCAGGTCATCTATGTAGTGCTTTAGCTGGTCACGCATCTGCTTGAACGCGCTGGTCAGGGCACCGATCTCGTTTTTGCCGTGGTAATTCAGGTCAACGTCGTAATCAACGTCCGCTAGATGCTTGGAGGCATCGGTGAGCTGTTCCAAAGGAGCTGTGATGATCTGTGTTATGAGCAGGATGAGCATGACGTAGAAGATGACCACGACCACCGTTATCGTCAGAATAGTTTGTATCAAGCCGATCCAGGGGGCGTTGATCTCCTCAACGGGAGCTATGCTGACCAGCTTCATGCCATTGGAGAGAGTGGAGAATGACATCTGGCGTTTTTCTCCGTTGAAGGTGTAGCGGATCAGGTCATCGCCGCTGTTGTCTTTATCCAGTATTTCTTGATGGATGCTCAGGCTGAGTTCATCAAGGTTGTTCCCGATAGGAAGGTCAGGATGATAGATTACATGATTAGATGTGTCAAGAAGGCAGACATATCCTGTATCGTACACGCGGATTGCGTCAATCTGGGATATAAGGGTTTCACAGGGGATGTCCATGCCCATAAGACCGATAAGTATCCCGGATTTGTAGATCGGCACGAAGAAGGTGCATACCCATGTACCATTCTCAATGTCAGAGGAAAAGGGTCCTATCCAGACCGGGCATCCCTCAGCAATCGCGGCATTATACCAAGTGGCATGGAGGGTTTCTTCTGTCTCAAGATGCAGGACATCAAGAGGCGGCTGTTCGATGAAGCCTGTTTTACCGACCTTCATGTAGAAGAAGCCGCGCACGTTCTGGCTTATTTCAGGATTTAAGCAGTAGAAATACGCGGTCACGCCTTGGGTGTAGTCCGCGACACCCGCGAAATAATTCTGTATTTTTTTGCAATAGTTGTTCAGATAATCATCTAAGATGGCGATCTGCTCGTCTGTCCGGACATGTTCTCCAGAGTCGGTCTTGATCGCTCCGCATTCCATCAAGAAGACGCTGTCCATGTCTTCGACAGCTATATTGGCAGCGATCTCTACGGACTGCTCTATGCTTTCAAAGTATTTTTCCAATGACTTTTGCGTGTCTTGATCGATCAGGTTCATCATTCTCACGGAATTCTGATCGGTTTCGTTTCGGATAACCATATAGCTTGCCACGAATACAGCCAGAATACTCGTAAGAATCGCCATTATGGTAAGCGTCGTGATCCTTACGCGGATTGAATGCATTTTTTACCTCCTTATGATTTTTGCTGATCATCTGTGACAATTGACATCTCTCGATACTTGTTTTTTACTGAACCGTTCCAGGATGCCTGGATACCCTTAAGCCTCTTGGATGTGACGTAGTAGCGGAGCCTTGAATACAAGGGTATCCATGCCGCGTCCTCCTGGACGATGATCCGTTCCAGGTCCTGGTATTCTCTGATGCGCTCTTCCGGATCAACGATGGCACGCGCGTTTTGTATTCTCTCCATCACGTCTTCTTTGGGGTAGCAGAGGCTGCGGAAGGAAGTGTTTTCCTTGTTGCCGAAGAAGGTATAGATGAAGTTGTCGGGATCGTTAAAATCTGCTGACCAAAGCGCGGTATAGCAGGCCAGCTGTCCGCTTTTCCTGAGGCGCATGAATTCACTTTCATCTATCACGTCTATCTTTGCCCTGATGCCGATCTTGCTCCAGGTGGACGCTGCCAGCCGCAGAACAGACATCTCCCATCGGGTAGACGCGGAATTTACGCTCACGGTCAGGTCCAGTCCATCGGAGTAACCGGCTTCGGAAAGAAGCTTCATGGCCTCTTCAGGGTCATAGGGGATTTCGGGAAGCTCAGGATTATAGCCATAGAGTCCATGGGGGAAAATTCCATTTTCTAAGGAACCTCGTCCTCCGTATACCGCGGAAAGAAGCATGTCACGATTCAATGAAAGCTGCAGGGCTTTCCTCACTCGGACATCATTCAAAGGAGCGATGGCTTCGTTCAGGGCGATGTAGGTGATGCCGATCCGGGGGACGGAGAACAGCCTGCCCTGATAAGCGCTTCCGTGCAGGAAGAATTCAGCTGAGTTGCCGACCTCGTCGAGATCCAGCACATCGATATTGCCTCCTTCAAACATCCTGCGTATTTCTTTGGAGTCAGTGACGAAGCGCAGGTCAAGCCCTTCGCAGCAGGGCGGGCCCTGCCAGCAGTCTTTGTTCGCGGTCAGCAGCAGCCCTTCTCCCGGTATCCATTTCCAGAGTATGAATGAACCTGTCCCGATAGTCCAATCCGGGTCTATACCGAAACGGTCACCTGCCTCCTCGGTCGTCTCTTGGTCCAGGATGGACGCTGCGGGCATTGACAGGCAGGCAAGGAATGCCTGAAAGGGATACTCTAATGTGATGGAGAAATCCATCTCGCCCAGGATGTTTAATCCCTCAAGATGGTCGGCTGTTCCGTTCATCAATGCCTCCGCGCCTAAGATGCCGTCGACGATATCGCGGTTGCAGGAGTCGGGGTGAGTCAGCAGCCGTGTGAAAGTATATTGTACGTCCGATGCAGTCAGAGGCGACCCGTTGCTGAAGGCGACATCCTTGCGCAGGTGGAAGGTGTAGGTTCTTCCGTCATCGGAGAGCTCCCAGGATTCTGCCAGGGAGGGCAGGATCTGCATCTCTCCGTTTTCATCGTTTTCCATTTCCACCAGACGATTGAACACATTTTGCGCGACAGTATAGTGGATCGAGGTGCATTGAAAATCGACTGTATCCGGTTCATCTTCAACAGCGACGAGGAAGCGTGAGGTATCAGGGGCGGAAGGCTCTGCTTCTGTGCCGGATGTGCTTCCGTGTCGCTTAACATCACATGCGGCACAAGAAAGGATGATTAACAGTACGGTCAGAAAGCATAAAAATATTCTTTGCCGGGTGATATGCTTCATAGTAGCCCTCCTTAGTATTGAAGAGATTTGATTCAATGTGCTCATGTGGGGGACACGTAATCACATACGTTCGGGAGTATATGCCATGGAGCCGCGGTCATCATATGTGACATGATTTCCTTCAATCTTTTTGCTATCGTACATACACTTATCTGCTGCCGCGTAAAGCTGTATGAAGTTAAGGGCATTGTTGTCATCCGGGCATAAGACTACGCCTGCGCTGAGACAGATCTTTTGGCTCACAGATTTTTCAAGAACTATGTTGTTTATATAATCGAAAAAACGTTCCAGGACCTTGTCTCCGATTTCCCTGCTATGAATGCCGAGAGCGAATACCGCGAATTCATCTCCGCCGAGCCTCATCACGATATCGTTAGCCCGGAACGCGTTTTTCAGGCAGTTTGCTACGGCTATGATCACCTGGTCGCCGACGGTGTGCCCATACTGATCGTTGAATAGCTTAAAATGATCGATATCGAAAAGAACGAACATTCCTCCTTTTCCGCTGTTAAGGAGTTCGGTGATACTGTATTCGCCGCTGATCCTGTTTTTCACGCCGGTCATCAGGTCGGTCTCGGCCATATGCTGAAGGTGTTCCTGCTGCCGCTTCTCATCATCGATCGATTCGGTACCCCACAGGACGCGTGTCACGGTCCTGTCATTCATGCGTTCGGCACAGATGATCCTGCCGCGGTACCATATATTGTCGATATCAAGGAATTCAGCAGTTAAGGTGCTCTTTTCAGCCAGGCGCTGATTGAGGGTAGAGCAGTCCAGAAATTCTTCCATATATGGCTTCATGCTCTCGGCTACCCAGGCCTCAGTTCTGTCATAGAGGACTTTCTGGGCATTCATTTGTTTATCAGCGGAGATTTCTGCTTTTTTGTGGTTGCTGAGTTCATAAAATGAATCCTCGGTCAGATTGATGTCAAGAAGGTTATCATAGATGTCGGCTACAGCTTTGATCTGGATACCGAGAATCCGGTTCCTGAGCTCACGTTGGCTCAGGCTGTAGAAGTTTAACAGAAACAGAACCAGGGCGAAGATGCCGAGGGTGAGGGTGAAAAGGATCACCCTGATGAGCGGTTTATAGAAAAAATGTGTGTCGATAGCGGAGATGCTGTGCCAGCCGCCTTCGATGTGGTTCATGAAGACCATGTAGGATTTGCCAGCATGATTAACAGTGAAGGGTTCTGAATACTCTAAAGTGCCGTTGTTGGCTTTTGCCGTGCGTATGATCAGGCTTCCCAGTGAGCCTTCATCCTCTGAATAGTTTTTTCCGATCTCACTGGTGATGGAATGCGTGATGGCGGTGCTATTGTTATCTATTACCATGACCATGCCGCCTGGGGTATTTGCCGCGACCGTTTCGGTGATCTCTTGAACTCCCTCCAATCCGATGTCAAGCGCGATAACGCTCTCGCCATCATCCAGAAGTCTTGCGATGGTCATCATGACATTTCCGGTTTGAACGTCAACGTAAGGATCGACAAAGACGGTCGACTGTGGATGGGTGATAGCAGCCTGATACCAGGGCCTCTCTGTTGCCACAAAATCGTCATCCGGTACCCAGCCGGCGCCATCCAGATATTCGTTCCTGATCCATCCATACAGACCGGTGAAGCTTTTTGCCAGGGTGTTGGAAAGATTACCTGACTGGGTTGTCAGATATTCCAGGATTTCATCTGTAGGCGCCCCATCAAGGAGCATCTTGTTGACATCGTTGCCTGCCACTATCAGGGCGTTTTTGTCCACGATGAGGTAGGAGTTGAACCGGTCAGAGGACTGGATGACGTCGATTTCTCCTCGCATTTCAAGCACGTCCTGAGTTGCCTGATATAGCATATTTCCCATAATGCTGATCGCGGCAAAAGATAAGGTTATCGAGAGAATGATCGTCAAGATATGTTTTCTGTCAAAATTTTGGACCACTTGCGAAAGAGATAGTCTTTTTTTGTTCATAACGATATGCCAAACTCCATTGAGTTGTGTATAGTGAAATATATGGTGTCGTCGGCTGCCTGGCATGCGGGTTATTCTTTATCTTTAGATAATAAACATCTATAGCACGCCTGTGCTGCCACAACGTATGAAAGTTGTGGCAGCATACAGGCGGTGTATGTATGCATCCCTATACGGCCACCCGCTTTGCGGGGAACCGATAATTAATGCAATGAAAAAATCCCGATGTATGGGTTAGTATATGGTGAGGCAGATGCTTCTGTTAATAATCTAGTATACAGTCTGGAATAAAAACAAAACATTACGTTCTTGTGAAGTGCATTCTATGAATATCGTAGAATCATAATGACAAGACAGTAATGAATAGTTACGATATATGATATATGCCAGAAATGAATTGACGTGTTTATCAGTATATCATACTGGATCTAGCCCTTATCAAACAGTGTCTTCAGTATGTGGGGATACTTCAAGCAATTACAGAAATCGAAAGATAAGCTGCATTTATGTTAACATATTCTTTCTTCTTTTTCTACCTCAAAAAACATAAAAAACATGTCTAGAGGCTGCGGCGAAAGGTATTTTTTCACTCGAGTGATAAAAAAAAGTAACTATTCAGCACCCCGGACTCGGGATGCTGCGCAGCCCTCGTTGCGGGTGCTGAATAATTACATATTGAGAAATGAGCTGCCAGATGAATGGCATACAGGTTTACTTTAAAGGGTTACTTTAAAGGGTTCTTAGATATTCGTCTATCGAGTGTACGCAGTTCGCGCCATCCGCGGCGGCGGTGACGATCTGGCGCATGGCTTTCGTGCGGACGTCGCCTGCGGCGTACAGACCGGGCAATGAGGTAGCGCCGTCTTCGCCTGCTTTGATAAAGCCTGCTTCCATGTCAACCAGGCCGTCGAAGACGCGGCTGTCGGGGGTGATGCCGACCGCGACGAAGACACCGTCCAGGGCCAGCTCTGTGGTTTCGCCTGTCTTTACGTTCTTTACTTTCACGCCTGTGACATCGTCTGCGCCGGTTATCTCGTCAAGAACGGAATCCCATACCAGCTCTAAGTTTTCTGTCTTGAAGGCCTGTGTCTGGAGAGATCTGACGGCGCGGAGTTCGCTGCGGCGGTGGATGAGGTATACTTTAGCGCACATGCGGGAGAGGAAGAGAGCGTCTTCAACGGCTACGTTGCCGCCGCCGACGACGGCTACTGTCTTCCCTTTGTAGAGGGCACCGTCGCAGGTCGCGCAGTAGCTGACGCCTCGTCCGGCCAGGCGTTCTTCGCCCTCCACGCCGAGATGGCGGTGCTGCGCGCCGGTGGCCGCGATGATGGTTTTTGTCTCGTAATCCGCGCTTAACCCATGTAGGACGAAGAAGCCGTCTTTCTTCTCGATGGATTGGATCTCCTCTTCGATGAAGACTGCGCCGAGGCTGTCGGCGTGGTCACGGAGCTTCTGACCGAGGTCGAAGCCGTTGACGTTGGGGATGCCGGGGTAGTTGTCGACTGTTTCAGTGAGCAGCACTTGCCCGCCGCTCATGAAGCCTTTTTCCATGGTGACAGCGTTCAGCTCAGCTCGTGTGGCGTAGATAGCGGCTGAAAGTCCGGCAGGACCGGAACCTATGATAACAAGGTCATACATGATGGGATCCTCCTGTTGTATTGCTGGGGCTGTGTTTGCTTGTTTCGGGCTTCTGCTTGATCATATGTCATCCTGATCATATATCTTCCTATATATAAGGTGCTGATATGCGTATATATAGGATAAAGCTTTCGGATGTGAGGCTTAATCCTAAGCGGGTTTTATAGTCTCGATTGTATCATAATTTAAGGATTCTGCAATCTGGTTTTGAAAGCTGCTGTACCTTATTTTGAGGTAACCATTCAGCACTTAAGACTCGGTATGCTGAATGAAAACCATTTTGAGGATGTTCATGAAAATGATTGACAAGGGATTGCCAAGCATCCTCATTGGTTGTGTAGAGGTGTTCAGATTTTGGTATGTGTGTTATACTATGAAATAAGGTGACTGTTCAGCACCCCAGACTCGGGATGCTGAATAATAACGAAATAAGTAATTTTTTTAAGCTTCACAGACTGGTGACGCTGAGGAGAAGAAGGAGGAAAATGATATGGTTAAACATGTACTTATGTGGCAGCTTAAGGAGGAGTTCACCCCGGAGCAGGTGGCTCAGATAAAAAAGGAGGCAAAAGAGGCGCTGGAGGGTCTTGTGGGAGTAGTACCCGGACTTGTAGAAGCTCGTGTCACCATCGATGGACTGCCCTCGTCGAACGCTGATTTTATGCTTGACGCGACGTTGACTGATGAGGCATCTCTTAAGGCGTATACGATACATCCCGCGCATGTGGAAGTTGCTGACAGCAAGGTGAGGCCTTATACCCGCAATCGTGTCTGCATAGACTATGTTGTGTAAACTATCATTGCGGAGGCTCTGATGCGTAAGGAGATAGTAAAATTAAGGAAGAAGATGGAGCGGGATGGGGTGGATGTCTGCATAGTGCCCACCTCAGACCCCCATGGATCTGAGTATATCCATCCACATTTTGAGGCAAGGAGATTCTTTTCCGGCTTCACCGGGGATGCGGGTACGCTCATGGTAACTCAGGATGAGGCGCTGCTCTGGACGGATGGGCGTTTCTTCCTGCAGGCCTCGGAGGAGCTGAAGGACACCGGCATAGAGCTGATGCGTTCACGTCAGCCGGGAGTGCCGACTCTGGAGGATCATATCGCGAAGATCATCCCTGAGGGAGGGGTCATCGCTTTTGACGGTGAGCTTGTCACCGCCAGATACGGCGCTCTGCTCAAGAAAAAAATCGCGCGCAAGAGAGGAGTTATACGCTGCGATTATGATCCGGCTGAAGGCATCTGGCCGGATCGCCCTGCTGTCAGCCCGGCTGCTGTCTGGCCGCTGTCGGTTGAGTACGCCGGTAAATCCGCCGCGGATAAGCTTGCCGATGTGAGGGAGGAGATGAAGAAGACGGGAGCTGACTTTCACGTCATAGCCTCGCTGGACGACATCGCCTGGCTTTTCAATCTCAGAGGAGGGGATATTCCGCGAAACCCGGTCTTCTTTGCCTGGTGTCTGATAGAAAAAGATTCGGTGAGCCTGTATATGCATGGGAATATGCTCACATCCGAGGCTCGTCTGTCTCTTGAAGAAAATGAAGTCAGCCTGCGGCCGTATGAAGAGATCTGGCAGACGTTGGCGGCCCTGGGTGTCGGAACAGATGGGGAGAATGCAGAGCCGGAAGCGGCAGAGCGCGGCGGCAGTCCTGTAAAGAAGCGTGATAAGCCGGCTGTCCTGGTGGATGTCGCGGCTGTGAATTACCGTATCTTGGAGACACTCCCTGACAGTGTCCGTGTCATCCGCCAGACGAATCCCACGACGCTCATGAAGCACAAGAAAAATGACGTGGAGATAGGGCATCTCGTGGAGTGCCATCGGAAGGATGGGGCTGCCATGGTGCGGTTCCTCTGTTGGCTTGACGGAAGGATGGCAGCGCTGGCGAAGGTGAAGACTGAGGATGGCGGTGAAAGTGCCGGGGTGAATGGCGGCGGCAAGGCCATAGTCGGCAGCATTAATATAGAGTACGCGGAAGATCGTACCGAGGGATTGACGGCCGGCGAGTGTGATGAGATCCTCACGGAAATATCCGCGAGTGATAAGCTGGAGAGCTTCCGCACTCAGCAGGAGGGCTTCATAGATCTTAGCTTTGACACGATAGCGGGCTATGCGGAACACGGTGCGATCATCCATTACTCGGCGACCAGCGATAGCGACGCTGTGCTGCGCCCGGAAGGATTCTTCCTCGTGGACTCCGGCGGACAGTATCTGGAGGGCACTACTGATATCACGCGGACTATAGCTTTGGGTCAGCTCACTGATGAGATGAAGAAGCATTATACGCTTGTCTTAAAGTGCAATTTGGCTATGGAACGCGCCATTTTCCCTGAAGGCACGCGAGGGGAGAATCTGGATGTGATCGCGAGGCAGCCTCTGTGGAACTTAGGACTTGACTTCCGCCATGGGACGGGCCATGGGGTGGGATATTTGCTGAACGTCCATGAGGGACCGAACGGTTTCCGCTCTATGATCATTCCGAATCAGCTCACCTGTCCTTTCGAGCCGGGCATGGTGACCACGGATGAACCGGGATTCTATAAGGACGGCCATTATGGGATAAGGATCGAGAACGAGCTGCTCTGCGTGCCGCATGGGGAGAGCGAGTACGGCAAGTTCTACGCATTCAAGAACATAACGCTGTGTCCCTATGATATAAGGGCAATTTTGCCGGAGCTTCTGACGGATGAGGAAATATCGCAGATCAACCGCTATCATGCCAGAGTATATGAGGAGCTTGCGGGCAGGATCGGCGAGGAAGAGAGAGCTTGGCTGAAGAACGCCACCCATTCGATAGAGAGAAGGTAAAACAGGCCGACCTTGGCATGTGGATTCAACGTAAAAGAGCTGCCGCACACGGTATTCATGGTGTGCGGCAGCTCTTTTTTTGTAATTATTCAGCGCTTCTGACTGCCCCGCAATGAGGGATGCGCAGCATCCAGAGTCTTGGGTGCTGAATAGTTTCTGTTTTTTATTATTCGGCAGCTGCGGTATCAGCGGCATCGGCAGCTGCGTCTACAGCGACGGCATCAGCGGCAGCATCGACTGCGGCATCGGCAGCTGCGTCTACAGTAACGGCATCCGCACCATCGGCAGCGGCGGTATCAGCCTCAGCGTCAATATTGATATCGGAATCTAAACCGGCATCAATAGCGTCATTCGCCGCATCGGCAACAGCATCATCAACTTCTGCGGCATCATCGTTGGCGGTATCTATCATGTCGGCATCAACGGCATCGTTAGTTTCGGTTGCCGAACCGGGTTCGACATAGATGAAATCGCCTACAGTGACATTGTCCCAGTTTTTGGAGACGCTGAACTTCGGAGCAGCAGCTGCCCACTCGGCGTACTTGGCGTTGAAGACTTCGTCCTTCTTCTCCTCGGTCAGGCTGGTGCGGGCATCTTCTGCCGCAAGAGCATCGTCATCGGAGCTGCAGTAGATGACATACCAGCCGTTGCTGCCGTTCTTGACCTTGACAGCCTGACCTTCGGTGAGCTTCGAGCCTTCGGAGAAGAGGACATTCGATGTGATCTCCTCGTCATCTTCGGCGAAACGATAGCTCTGGCTGCTGCTGTACAGGTTGTTCATGGCAGAAGCGGCTTCGTTCGGTGTGGAACCGGCGTTGATGAGTTCAAGAACCTTGTCTGCGAGAGCTTCGCCTTTTAGAATGCCGTAATCGACGGTCTCGGCAGTTGTCTCTTCGGCAGCGTCATCACCGGCAGCGTCCGCGACATCAGAGGCGGAATCAGCGGCAGCGTCCGCGCCCTCAGAGGCGGAATCAGCGGCAACGTCCGCGGCATCAGCGGCGGCATCAGAGACAGCGTCCGCGGCATCAGCAGCGGCATCAGAGACAGCATCCGCGCCTTCAGCGGCGGCATCACCGGCAGCGTCCGCGGCATCAGAGACAGCGTCAGTACTGTCAGCAACAGCATCAACGTCTGCGTCCTCGGCGACAACGTCGGCATCTGTCTCTTCCTCAGTTTCGGGAGCTTCAGTCTCGTTCGTGGCATCCTTGGCCACGGTGATATAGTTGATGGTGAAGCTCTTGACCTCTTCGTCTGTCACGGTGACCTCGGCCTCATCAGTTATCTTGTTGTTCACAAGGACGGCGATGGCATTGGCGGTGAGCCACTCGGTGATCTGCTCATCCGTGGCATCCGTATAATTCCAGAAAGCCTTATTGTATGCGGTTTCGTCATGAAGCCGGGCGACAGTGTCGGAAATGGCGGTTTTCTGAAGGTCGGTGAGTTCAACCCCGACTTCTGCCGCATGGTCGTTGATGACGTAGGTCTGCAGCAGCTGGCTCATGACGACTTCTTTGAAATAATCTCCGATGGTCTTGTTCCCGATCCCGGTCGGGGCAGCCCACATGTTCTCATAGCCGTAGTACTGATAGTACTGATTCATGTAGGCACTGCTCTGTTCCTCGATCCATTCCTGATAGCGAAGCATGAAATTCGCCTCGCGCATGGTGATGGTCTTGCTGCCATAGGTGGCTGCGGCAGCATCAGGGTCAAATGTCTTATCGGCAGTCTGTGTTGAGCAGGCTGTCATCGACATGGCGGTAACTACGGCAGCAGCTGCCGCAAGTACTTTTCTCATTGTCTTCATATTTGTTCCTCCGGTCCAGGCGTGAGCAAATTGTGACGCACTGGCAGTAATATCATATGTGTGCCTATGGCGGCACATGAAAAAGATTATACTCCAATTCAATTTATACATCAACACATTTACCGCTTACGGATGTGAAAGTTTTGTGGGCGTTATAGAGATTAAGTAAGTGGATTTACAGGTCTTCAACATTCATTCTATGTAGTTCAGCTTCTTGTTGATTAGTTCTCTCCTTCTTCCTGAAAAGTGCATTTGTGGCTATTTTGAAAGCTAATACAATACCAATAATGAGCAATATCATAATAGCAGCCATGCACAACACGCCCAATACTCCTAAGACTATTTCTAATGCAGAAAATCTCATGTTACCCACCTCCTTTCAGAGCTTTCACTTGCTGCCTGTATTTTTCAATCAGTATTTTTGCGATATTCAAATCAATTTTCTCATTGATTGCCAGACTTTTTATAGTGTTGATATATCGATCATCATCAAGCTCTTCTTCAGCTTGTATTTTTTGGATTAATCTGTCTAGTCGTAGACGTACTGTTGGATATGATACCCCATATTCTCTTGCAACCTCCTTTAATGAGCCGGATGCCAATATAAATCTTTTAATAAAAGACAAGTCATCATTTTCCAAATGTTGCATCCAAGTTGGACACTCGTTAATATTATTCATGTTTTATTTCACCTTTATTTTAATTTAATTTATTATAAATATTAATATTATTAATGTCAAGTAGATATTAATATAAACCGGTGCTATACTGGCGTGGTTGAACGGGCGGACTACCGTGTGTCCTTGCGGTATTATACGTAATTCTTTCGTAAAAATACTTGCGGATACAATACTTGGTTCAAGCTGAACAAGGAGGGCAATTCACACAGAAACGTTCCCAGAAATTTGGTGAATTTGGTGTTTAATAAATATTTATTCCGGTATGCGTTGACATCATATACTTACTATAATATTATTATAAAAGTCACAAATTAGTTGGCGTTAATATTAATCTAGAAAGGACATCCAACGTATACGACAAAGACATCATGAACCGCAAGAAGGAAACCGCTGTTACTGTTATTGCAAAGAGGTTCTTGGCATCCATCCTCTGCCTGTCCATGCTGCTGACAGCCGTCTTCCCTGACGGAGGGACGGCATTTGCGGCATCCCTCAATCAGGAATTGCCGTCTGCTGTCAGCGAGGGCAGTGTTAACAAGCTATCAGACTCTTCTAGCGAAGAGGACACCGATTCAGAAACCATGCCAAGTGCTGAGGCAGCTGACGCTGACGATGCATCAAAAGAACGGCAGGAAGCCCCTCTTGCCCCGGCAGTCGGCGGCGAGCCGCTGTCGGCAGAGGAGCTGGCCCGTGAGGAGGAACTCTTCAAGAAAAGGGCAGAGGCGGCCGGCGACGGCTTCATACGTCTGGATGACCTGGATGGTTCTGATGACGGATACCGCAGGGGCAGTTATGACAATGCGTTCGACTCAAAGCTTCTGGCTGCGGAATTAGAAAAGGATGACAGCGGCAGGAAGGAGTCGCCGATAGTCAGCGAGGACACCGGCAGGCGCGCCGCACCATAGCGTCAAACACCACGTATTCCGTGACTGCTGCCTCGCTTTATGTGGGCCGCTATAACGGGGGCGCATGCAGGTCCCTCATAAAGTTCCTGCAGCTGCCGGCCATGACGGCGGGCGACGTCATAGTCGACGCGAGGGTACAGCTGTACCGTTCCGCCTCCGGCTCCGCGCAGCTTCAGGTAAATGCGCACGAGATGCTCGGGGTCTGGGATTCGGACACCGTGACATGGGCGAACCAGCCCGCGCACGTAAACGGAAACATAGCGGATTATGACCTCGTGTCCGGCACGGCATGGTATTCATGGAAGGTGACGGACATCGTCCGGAAATGGTACTCCGGTACCGACTCCAACACCGGGCTGATGCTCCGCGCGGCGGATTCCGTGGAGAACGGAAGCAGCTCCAACTATAAGGCTTTCTGCTCCTCGGACCATG
Source organism: uncultured Lachnospiraceae bacterium (assembly GCA_902770965.1). Taxonomy (GTDB): domain Bacteria; phylum Bacillota; class Clostridia; order Lachnospirales; family Lachnospiraceae; genus RUG11623. The sequence goes on from CACXUY010000051.1 coordinate 15,034, forward strand.
GCACTTCCGCCGCCCGACCCGTCCTGGTCATGCAGTACATGAACAGCTGCGGCCTTGAGGGGTACTGGGATTATGACACCGTGTCAGCCGGGCGGGCCGGCATGGGATACATTAACCTTTTCTCAGGCAACCTCACCTGGGTGCACAGCGGCCTGGCCTACGATGGCAGCCGCATGCCCGCCGCCATCAACCTGGTGTACAGCGCCAACGACAAGGCAAACAGCTCTTTCGGCTTCGGCTACGGATGGCGCAGCTCGTACAACCAGCTTGTGTACAAATGGGTTCCCGGCGAGGGGACGACTGCCGACACCGACTATTACATATGGGAGGATGAGGACGGCACCCGCCACTTCTTCCGCAAGCAGGAAGGGAGCAGCACCACGTTCAAGGACGAGTCCGGAATAGAGATGACGCTTACCACCGGCGGCAGCGGCTCATCGAAGTACTGCATCACGGATAAGACGGGAAACAAGAGCTTTTTTGACACGCAGGGCCGCCTCAGGCAGATCAAGAATAACCAGGCGACGGCAAGCAGCATAATTATAACTTACCGCACGAGCACGGACCGCCGCATAAGCACGGTGAAGGACGGCGCGAACAGGGTCTACCAGTTCGGCTATACATCTGACGGCAGCCTGGTGACCTCCATCACATACAAGGGGACGGGCAGCGAGCCCATAAAGACCCTGATGTACGACTACGCCAACGGCGACCTCGGGAAGATCACCTACCCTGACGACAATTACGTCACCTACCATTATTACCTGCACATGCTGGACAGAGTGCAGAACTTCGACAGCCGTGGGGTGGAGTTCGGGTTTGACAACCATGCCGACAACAACCCGAACCGTGTGGTGAGCGTCAGGACATACGATTCGGGGAACGGCGGCGGAAGCAACGCTTATTACTGGACCTACTATGCCTATTTCCCGAATTACACCGTGGCCAGCGACGAGCAGGGCAACAGCCTGCAGTACCAGTTCAACAATTACGGCAACACCGTCGCCATACAGGACACGGAAGGGAAGGCGGCCTACACGAAGTGGGCGAAGGACCGCGACCAATCCGCGAAGTCCAACCAGGCAGTCATCGACTCAAGGCTGCAGTCGCCTGTGGGAAACCTCATCCTGAACGGATGGTTCTCCTATGACGGCAACTGGACTGCTTCTGCGGAGCTTGGCGCATCCGGAAGCCATGGATACAGCGCCGACCATCACTGGATAGGCAGCAGGTCATACCGCCTGGATATGACGAGCAGCACGGGATGCGTGCAGGCCGGTCCCACACAGGCAGTCCTGGTGGAGGGAGGCGCGACTTACACCCTTTCCGCTTATGTGAAGGTGACGGGCATATCCGGCGGCAGCGGCCTGCAGTTCGTGGTGGACGTAAGCGGCACGTCTATTGCGAGCGATGCGGTGGCGGCGGTCGGTGACTGGCAGCGTCTGGAGATGACGTTCACCGTGCCGCAGGGCGCTTCGTCAATACAGCCCTGGGTGAGGTGGCAGAGCCGCGGCACAGTCTATTTCGACTGCGTGCAGCTTGAGAAGTCCGCCTCCGCGGGGCGCTTCAACCTTGTCGAGAACGGTGACTTCTTCTACCGCGGCGGCACGGCTTCGGATGCATCCGGGTGGACGCGCGAGGAGGCGGCTTCCGCATCTTCGGACAAGCGTGTCTCCACGGCGGGTACCGGCGCTGCGGAGCTTGACAGCCATGCATTCACGATTGTGGGGGCAGCGGCCCAGATGAAGCACGTGAGCCAGCGCATTGACGTGTCCGGTTCTGCCGGCGACACCTACAGCCTGGGCGGCTGGGCGAAGGGGGACGTCGCACCCATGACGGATGACGGCAGGTCGTTCTGCGTACTCGTGCAGTTCATGAACTCGGACGGGTCGAACGACATAATACGCGCGAACTTCAACCCAGACCTCAACGGCAGCGGGGACACATGGCAGTATTCCTGCGAGAGGGCGGTGGCGAAGAAGAACTATAATTACATCAGGGTCGTCCTCGCCTTCGACAGGAACGTCAACCAGGTGTGGTTCGACGGCATCCACCTGTACAAGGACGAGTTCGGGAACAGCTACACCTATGACGATAACGGCAACGTCATAAGCGTCTCCGACCTTCAGAAGAAGAACACGACCTATGAGTACAGCAGCAACAACCTTACCAAAGCCGTGCTTCCCAACCAGGCCCGGCTTAAATATACTTATGACAGCTGCCACAACGTCAAGACGGCCATAAGCGGCGAAGAAGTCAAGGACACCTTCACTTATGACACATACGGCAACAACACCTCGGTCAAGGTAGTGGATCCTGCTAACAGCAGTGCCCCGGCCATCGAGGCGAACGCTGTATACGCAAGCAACGGCAACTACCTCTCCTCTGTGACGGACGGGAACAGGGGCACGGTGACCTATGGGTATAACACGCAGACCGGCCTGCTTGAATGGGTGCAGGGGCTTGGGGACAATTCCTTCAATCAGGTCAAATATAAATATAACGCCATGCAGCAGCTGACGGGCGTGAGCAAGTACCTGGAGGAGAACGATGGAGTCGCCAACGGCAGGACCTCCACCGTCTCCTATACGTACATCGAGGACAACTTGAACACCTCCACCCACGGTGGGACCACTGGCACACCGACTACCTATACCTTCTCATATGGGGCTTTCAACGCACTTTCAGAGGCGAAGGCGGGAGGCCATAGGCTCATAGAGAACACGTATGACGTGAACTACCGTACTTTCAACCTGACATCAGAGAAATACGGCAACAACCAGAGAGTAAACTACACTTACGACAGCACCGGCAGGATGCTGTCCAAGGCATGGGAAGGGAACTCGAATGACAGGGTCGAG
>CACXUY010000052.1 GCA_902770965.1 uncultured Lachnospiraceae bacterium
GCCTTCGGCTCTCATCTCATTGTCTCTAACCCAGAGCATCATGTACTCCAGCCTCCTTTCCTCGTTCGCTTTCACGGCGTTCACAGCATCGTCAAGCTCCTTGCTGAAGGTCCCGGTGATGCGGTTTTCGTCAAGGTATATCATGAATTCTTTGAGCTTGTCGCTGATATTGCCGTGCTTTCCTTTTGTGTTTAAGATCATCTTGTATGCTTCGTCGTCAAGCCGCAGCCCTGGCACCTCCTTGCAGACGTTCTCAAACGTATAGATCAGCTGATCCGCTCCAAAAGGATCATAATTGCATATGAAGATGACAAAAGTCTTGTTCAGCTTGTTGTAATCCTCACTGGGCTTTAGGATGCTGACATCAAGTATGGACTGGTAATAACGAATGCGCTTCGGAAGATTATATTTATTCGAAGCCTGCATTTCTACGTTATATATGATCCCGTTTTCGTCTACTGCATATATGTCGAGGCGAACGCCTCTGGAATCATATCCTTCCTTCTGCGTCTTCTGCGGTTCGATTAACTTTATCTTGGCTATCTTTATCTGCAGGATATGCTCAAGTACTGGCTTGAGGTATATGGGTTCGCGCATCACCTGCGCGAACATATAGTCGTCTGCCAAGGTCAGCTCATCGATGGTCTTCTTTTCAACGGTTTTATAGTGAGTCATGTGTCTCCTCCTTATATTTTACACTGTGAACATAGTTTATGCAATCTGCGTTTTCCACGAACGCAGCAGTATTATGCCACAGCAGACCATGCATGTCAACCACCTATTAAAATAGTTTAAATCGTACCGGAATGGGTGGATATGGAAGGGACGAGTGACTATGTGATACAGGTCACATATTGGTTTTATAATAAATTGAACACAATATAAGAGTAAAAAAACATAAAGTTCTTGAGTTAAACATATATGGCTCTGAAGCTTGATTCAGAGCCACTTTTTTATAACAGCGAGATTAGTCATGAGGGTTTTGCGTACTGGTGATAGACTATGCATTTTCAATTACGAACCCGAAAACCTCTTATATTATTCCGACATTTTTTGATGAGATTTTCCTTGAATATAGTCTACTTAAATGCTACGATATAGGCTATCTGGAGGTCGTCAAATGCCGATACTACAAGGTATTTTGGCTGTGCCAAGACCAAAGAATACGATCGTCATTGCCTACGGCAAAGACAAAAGCCTGTTCGCAGTCCGTCAACGGGTTGGCTGCAGATGCGAGAACAAAAGGGACATGCGATATATCCGTACTGTACGCCTTTGATCTAGAAGCGATAGAACCCGTCTGCTCCAAGTGCTTCCCCCGGAAATATGTTGGATGCCTCCTTACTATAAGGCGTCCATAAGCGAAAACAGGAGGGTATTATGGAAAGTAAGATCAAACATTTAGAATTTATACAGAATGTGATATCAAGAATGGCTAGTAATTCATTTATGCTCAAGGGATGGGCAGTAACGTTGGTTGCTGCTGTTTTTGCTTTATCTTCAAAAGATGCAGATAAATCCTATTTCTTAGTGGCTTATATACCGATTTTTGTTTTTTGGTTTTTGGATTCATATTATTTGCAACAAGAACGATTATATAGGCATTTGTATGACATGATCAGACAGAAACAAAGTGATAATATGGACTTTTCTTTAAAAGCAACACGGAAGGAATTTGACAATGATGATACGGCTTTTTACAGCTGTTTACTTTCGAAAACTGAATTGGGCTTTTATCTGCCATTAGCAGTATTATGTGTTGGGATTATTATTGTGTCTGTTGTTCTGTAGTTAATAAAGTGACTCATAATGGGATGAGTTGATCTTTGCCCGTATTTGCATGGGGCGTGCGTGTTATAATATGGCGGAGCGATAGAAGATTGCGCACTATATAAAAGTAAAATATACAAAATTCTTAAGTTAACCATATATGGCTCTGAAGCTTGATTCAGAGCCACTTTTTAATAATAGCGGGATTAGTCATGAGGTGTGAGCGTACCGGCAACATATTCTCTGGCTGCTTCTTCGTCAAGGTTAAAGCGGGACATTATTTTCTGCACAATTGCATCCGATGATAAATGCATCTCGTCATGATAGATTAGGATTGCTTCGGAGATAGCACCCTCGGCTCTGCCTTCGATCCTGCCTTCGGCTCTCATCTCATTGTCTCTAACCCAGAGCATCATGTACTCCAGCCTCCTTTCCTCGTTCGCTTTCACGGCGTTCACAGCATCGTCAAGAGCTCTTTGCTGAAGGTCCCGGTGATGCGGTTTTCGTCAAGGTATATCATGAATTCTTTGAGCTTGTCGCTGATATTGCCGTGCTTAACTTCTTGTATTTTACACTGCTAGCAAAGTTTGTGCAATCTGCGTTTTACAGGAACGCAGCAGTATTATGCCACAGCAGACTATGCATGTCAACCACCTATTAAAATAGTTTAAATCGTACCGGAATGGGTGGATATGGAGAGAAGAATGATGGGGGAGGTAACAGATTTTTCTCCACCTATTGCGAAAAAGTGAATTTGCTGTTATGTTATTGATATATTTTTAGAGCATCGGAACGATAAGCGTTAGATGTGTGCGGCATACCGCATAATTGTGTTATGGAGGCATAGGAAGTATGGAAAAAGAAAGACCTAGGCGAAGAGAGACCTACTCTACCGGCAGCGGCGGCGGAGCCCATCGCAGGGGAGAGGGTCTGGGGACCGGACCCGTCGGCGGCTACGGTGGCAGTTCGGGCGGAGGTTCAGGAAGCGGAGGACGGCCGGGAGGGAACAGGATGATGACCCGCGGCGCCGGGATCAGCCTTCCGATCATCATCATAGCTGTCATATTTATGTTCATGCGTGGTTTCGGATCATCGTCCCCGGATTCATCGGGCGGTCTGTCCAACAGCGGCTCCAACAACCAGACAGGGAACAGCAGCTACAGCTCCTCCGGCAGTAATGTTGGCGGAGGCAGCTCCGGCAGCTTCGGGAGCGGCAGCAGCTCCGGTGGTTCGTGGTCGACCGGGAGCAGCGGCTCCGGCGGCTCGACTTATGGGAGCTGGGCGAATTCGTCATACGGCGCTTCTTCACAGAATACCGGCAGCAGTTCGGCTATCAATGCCAGTGTGAGCGGAGGCGCGAGGGAGAAATACACCACCATTCGCGGCAACGGACGGGATGTGGTCACGATCATGATCTATCTGTGCGGCACGGATCTGGAGTCCCAGAGCGGCATGGCGACCTCCGACCTGCAAGAGATGGTCAACGCTGACATAGCTGACAATGTCAATGTCATCGTATACACCGGCGGCTGCAGACGATGGAACAACAATATATTCAGCACGAGCGTGAACCAGATATATCAAGTGAAGAAGGGCGGAGTCGAGCTGTTGGTGGACAATGCCGGCTCAGATTCCATGGTGCTTCCCGGCACGCTGTCTTCATTTATAAAATACTGCGCGCAGAATTTCCCTGCGGACCGCAATGACCTCATATTCTGGGATCATGGCGGCGGCTCCGTCAGCGGCTATGGTTATGACGAGAAGAATGCCCGCGCGGGCGCCATGGATCTTTCCGAGATCAACACGGCGCTTCGTGACGGCGGAGTGAAATTCGATTTCATCGGCTTTGACGCCTGCCTCATGGGTACGGCGGAGAACGCGCTGATGCTCAGCAACCACGGCGATTACCTTATCGCGTCCGAGGAGGTCGAGCCGGGCACCGGCTGGTATTACACGAACTGGCTGACCGCGCTCAGCAGAAACACGTCGACGCCTACATTAGATATAGGAAAGCAGATCATAGATGATTATGTATCCGCTTGCGCGAGAGTCGGACAGGCCCAGCAGCTGACGCTGTCCATCACAGACCTTGCGGAGCTTTCCGCCACGGTTCCTTCAAGGCTCGCGGCATTTGCCAGGTCCATCAGCAAGATGATCACCAACAAACAGTATGCCGAGGTCTCCGCGGCGAGGAACAAGACGCGTGAGTATGCCAAGAGCACAAGGATAGACCAGATCGATCTGACGCATTTTGCCCTGAATATCAACAACAGCGAGGGCAAGGAGCTGGCGAACGCTGTCATGGGTGCGGTCAAATACAACTATGCCGCCAGAGCGATGACGAATTCGTATGGACTTGCGATATATTTCCCTTACCAGAGGGCAAAATATGTTGACTCCATGTGCAATACCTATGATGCCATCGGCATGGACGACAGCTACGCGAAGTGCATACGCGAATTCGCCGGACTGCAGGTCAGCGGACAGGTGTCAGGCGGCGGTACGAACTCGCCTTTTGAGTCGCTGTTCAACGCTTTGGGAGGCGGCTCTTATGGCAGCGGTTCTTACGGCAGCTCCTCCGGAAGCAGCTCCGGTTCTTATGGCGGAGGCGCCGGCTGGGGAAGCCTTCTGGGTTCCGGCTCGGGCAGCTCTTACGGCGGCGGCAGCTCAGACAGCGCCGGTATCAGCAGCCTGACAGACCTCCTCGGGGGAGGCGGCCTCAGCGGTCTGACGGACCTTCTCGGCGGCGGCACCTCGCTTAGCAGCCAGGCAGGAAGCTCAGGCCTGAGCAGCCTGACAGAGAGCGGAAGCCTTCTTGGAAGCTCGGGCGGAAGCAGCGACGTCATCAGCCAGCTGCTGGGTTCTTTCCTCGGCGGCGGCTTCTCCTCAGTCAGCGGTCTTGACAGCTCCAACACGAATTTCCTCTTCGGAAGGTCGATGTCAACCGAGGACACCGTTGAGTATCTGTCAGAGCATTATTTTGATCCGTCCGCGCTCGTATGGGAAGAGGGGGAGGATGGAACAGCGGTCTTAAAGCTTGATGAGGATCAGTGGGATCTGGTCAGCAGCATCGACCTGAATATGTTCTACGATGACGGCGAGGGCTACATCGACCTTGGGATCGACAATATCTATGATTTTGACGATGACGGCAATCTGCTGGCGGATACCAGCCGAAAGTGGCTGACCATCGACGGGCATACTGTAGCATATTATCATATGTTTACGGATGACGACGGCGAGAATTATTCGATCGTCGGCCGTGTACCCGCGATGCTCAACGGAGTCAGGGTCAACCTGATACTCATTTTCGACAACGACAATCCGAGAGGCTACGTAGCGGGCGCGACGACTGACTATGCCGAGGACGAGACACTGACATCGGGAAAGATGCTTGAACAGCTGAAGCCTGGAGACACGTTGGATTTCCTCTGCGATTTCTACACCTATGAGGGTCAGTACAGCGACAGCTATTATCTCGGCGAGCAGATGACAGTGGGTGACTCCATTACTATCAGCAGCGAGGATGTCGGCGACGGCAGCGTGCTGTTGACCTACCTCTTTAAGGACATCTACAATCAGGTATACTGGACGAAGTCTCTGGTGAGATGAAAGAGATTTTGCTTCATAGCGCCCTGCCGCACTGTATCAAAACACAGTGCGGCAGGGCATATTTTACGGAAGTGCGGGAGGTATCATCTATGCACCTGTGATATTCATTCCTCTTTTGCCGCCTATTGATTAATTGCCTTTTTGCTGTTATGGTAGTGCTGTATTTATTGCACGTTAATCCATGAGGGTGATCAAATATATGATTATCGACAAGAAAACAGATGGAAATGACCTTAAGATATCTATAGAAGGAAGGCTTGATGCCGCGACAGCCCCGAAATTAGAAGCTGAGCTTATGGGTTCGCTTGATGGAATCGATATGCTCACATTTGATTTCGCAAAGCTTGAGTACATCTCATCGGCTGGACTCAGGACACTTCTCGCCGCACAAAAGATTATGAACAAGCAGGGGAGCATGGCGATAATAAACGCGTCTGACGAGGTGAAGGAGATATTTGATGTCACTGGCTTTTCCGAGATCATGACGGTTGAGTGACCTTCAGGATCTGTACATATATCTGGTGAAAACGAAACGATGCCCGGATTTGAGGAAGAGGCTTTAAACCGGAGCTGTATGGCGGATCATGAGAACGGGCAATCAGGAACGATCCCATGACCGGCTTCGGCACATAAGCTTTTGTATGGAGATATACTGACATGATGAATAAATTAGAAGAAGCTATCATCTACGCCACTGTCATGCATCAGGGAAAGGTACACAGGTTTGGCCATATCCCGTATATTCTTCACACGATGGAGGTGGCACAGGTACTGTCCACGATGACGGATGACGAGGATATAATCACGGCGGGCATCCTGCACGACGTCGCGGAGACAGACAGCATCCTCACTGAGATAGAGAAGCGATTCGGAGAGAGGGTGGCCGGACTTGTCGGTTCCGTATCTGAAAGAAGGAAGCCGGATGAAGACCGTGAGGCGACGTGGAAGCGCCGCAAGGAAGAAGCCCTGCTGGTCTTGAGGAACAGCAGGGATATCGGGGTAAAGATGCTCTGGCTGGCGGATAAGCTTACGTACATCAGGCTGTTGTCGGGAAGCTATTCCGAGAAGGGCGAGGCGATGTGGAGGGACCTCACCCAGAAGGATCCGGCCATGCATTGCTGGTACTATAAGAGCGTCGGTGAGACTGTGGAGCTTTCACTCAACAAGACCGGGGCATTTAAGGAGTTTATAAAGCATATCAATTTTATCTGGCCGGGAACATTTGACAGGGAGAAGGCAAGATATAAGAAGTACAGAGAGGTCTCGGTTGAGGGCTGCAAGCAGCTTGGGCATGGAGCGAAGGGCGATGTGTACCGCTATGATGATGAGCTTGTCATAAAGGTTTACAATGACAACAACACTTACCGTGACGTGGAGAAGGAGATCGCGCAGAGCCGCAGGGCTTTCGTTCTGGGCATTCCCACTGCGATTTCCTTTGGAATAGTGTCCGTCGGGGCGCGTTATGGCGCCATGTATGAGCTGCTGGATTCCGCTACGATATCCGCTTATATTGCGGGCAATCCCGGTCAGGTGAAATATTACGCGAAGGTCATGGCTGATCTGGCGCATACGATACATGGCATCACGGTTGCGGAGGAGGATGGGTTTCCGCCCGTTTCAGGGAGGCTGTCGCGCTATGTCACAGGCGGCATAGGGAAGGAGGACGCGGCTCTTGCTGAAAGGTGTTTGAAGCTCATCGGCACGCTTCCCGATACCAAGACCCTGCTCCACGGTGATTTCCATACCGGAAATGTTTTCCTTCAGAACGGCGAGCCTCTCCTCATCGACATGGACAGGCTTTCCACAGGCCATCCTATGGTTGAGATCAGTGATCTCTACTATTATTATGTAGTCCTGGGAGAAAATGATCCTTCAGTCATCGAGAACTTCATGGGCTTTTCCTATGAGACGTCCATGCGGTTTTTCGACTGTTTCCTGCGATGCTATCTGGACACGGAGGATGAGTATGTCCTTCGCGATGTAACAGATAAGATGTCATTGCTCTGCGCAATAAGGATGATCAACAAGGTACATAAAAAGGATAAGCTTTCTCAAAAAGACCGGGAGATTATCGGCCTGTACATGGAGAAGGCGGCGGATCTTGCCGGCAGGCTCGACACGCTGGCGTACTGAAGAATGAAGAAGAGAAGAACCGCTTTAGTGGCTCCCCTTGAGGTTAGTCAGTATCGTCTGTGTCCTTAGTATTGAAGAAGGATGCATTTTGAGGTATGATATAACTACGACAAAACGATGCTGGATAAAGCAGGGAGGAGGACGGCTTATGAAACATGATGACCACAAGAAGAAAATGGTGGCTCCGGTCGTGATTGCCTTGATATTCCTGATATATCTTGTGGTATATGCGGCTGTGATCATGACGGCGGCGACCTGGAATCCATTCATGTCGTTTTTTGCCCTTCCTCTGATAGGGCTGGGAGTCGGTATGGTGTATGTACTCATAGAAAGAATCAAAGAGATAAGGAGCGGTGAAGAAGATGATCTTAGTAACTACTGAAACAATCAGCGGTAAAGAACTTGAGACCTTGGGGCTGGTCAAGGGCAGCACCATCCAGACGGTAAACGCGATCAGGGACATCGGTTCCGGCCTGAAGACCCTAGTGGGCGGAGAATTGACCAAGTACAACGAGATGATGAACAATGCCAGAGCACTGGCCACCAAACGTATGGTAGAGGAAGCGGAATCGTTGGGGGCGGACGCAGTCGTTACCGTCAGGTACAGCTCGGCTTCGGTCATGCAGAGCGCCGCGGAGGTCATGGCGTACGGCACGGCCGTTAGGTTCAAGTGATTGTTGCCATGCGCAGCCGGAAGTCCCTATAAAGATCGTTATGTGTGGCGGAGATTTGCTTGGTATCGCTCATGTATTATGAAAATGACAGGCAGCCTCGCTCTATGCATGGGTGGACAGAAGGATGGATAGTCAGGCTATGCATGGGAGAAAAAGAACAGCGGCAAACGTTTATTCATGGCGGCAGTATTTATGGCGGCAGTCTCGGATTATTATGAGGGGGATAGGAACATAATGAACAGGACTTTAGCGAGGGTTGGGAGCATGGCGTTTTCACTTATATTCATCGCCGTGGGTATTTTTATTCTCGGTCTGGGAGTCAAAAGAATGGTGAACCTGAACGCCGGAAAATACATCGAGACACAGGCGACTATCACCCGGATAGAGGCTTCGGAAGCTTTTGATTCAGATGCCCCCGGAGGGACAAGGACAGAATACGATATCACTGTGGAATACAAGATCAACGGCAGGAAATATGTCTCCCGGCTTGGCGAAGAGCCGAAGGATTTTTATGAGGGTATGGAGCTGACCGTTCTTTATAATGTCGATGATCCAACCGATGTGATCCTTCCCGGTCAGGCATCATCCTTTATCATGATGGGTATGGGCGTGGTTGGTATAGCGGCCGGAGTCGTGACTTTTTTCAAGAGAAGAGATTTTGTTTGAGGCTTCTGCCGTACGCGTCATCTTTAAGAGATGAGGATCGGATGGACAATTCAGGCACATGAGCCGCAGATGATCTGCCGCGCGGCGAGCAGGGGCGATCACATCTCATCTGCCCGATTATATACGGCTTTTCGGTATGTAAAGAAAGAAGGGGAATATGCACGGACCTCACGTATGTATACTACAGACCAGCTTCGCGAAGAGGGATGACACCATCGCTTACCTTACTGCCAGAGTGCCGGGAGTGAGGGTCGAATTTATAACAGACAGCACACTGCTTGCGGATGTGAGGGCTGCCGGCGGTCCTACACAGGCTGTGATAGATCGAATGATTTTGTATGCCAGGGCCGCTGAGATATCCGGAGCTGATCTGATCGTCAATTCCTGCTCTACGGTTGGCGAGGTGGCTGATATCTACGAAAAAGAAGTGGGTATACCGGTCATGAAGATCGACGCGCCCATGGCACAAGAAGCGGTTAGCCTCGGTACCAGGATCGCCCTCATCGCGACTGTTGAGACGACGCTAGGTCCCAGCCAGCGGCTGATAGAGAAGTTCGGTGAAGAGCAGGGAAAAAGGATGGAATGCACGCGTTTCCTGCAGAACGCCGCATGGGACGCGCTGCAGAACGGTCATCCCGAGGAGCACAACCGCATCCTTCTTGAGAATATAAGGGAACTCGACAAGATGGGCTTCGACGCGATAGTAATGGCGCAGGTGTCGATGCGTGCCTTACTGCCGGAACTCAAGGATGTGAAGACTCCTATACTTTGCAGTTTTTTCTCAGGCTATGACGCGATAGCGAAGAAGCTGTCAGAGATCGCTGAGGCCAAGAGAGGTTAAGAAGACAGACTTATTTTAGAAAGACGACTCACGAAATGGACAGAATTGAAAGAATCAGTCAGTTTGAAGGATTGTATGACAGCTCTAAAGCGGCGGTGGATAAGTTCATGGACGAGTATAATGAATACGTAAGAGCCATCGCTGGTTATTTTGACGCGAAGAAAAAATATACTGAGGCATTGATGAGATACGAGGAAGCGCAGGAAGACCTGAGGCTTCTGGAGGCATACTACACCGGGGATGACTGGAAGGGCGATTACGCGGCGGATGAAGCCGGGCAGCTCCCCGAAGGCCTTAAGCGAGGCGTGCTCTCTCAGGATGGAATCAATGACCTGCTTGACAAGAATATGGAGATCATGGAACTTCTTAAAACAGTGGAATGAAATCAAGAGCTACAGCTAAAGATGCCTCTGAAAAAGACGCCATTGAAAAAGACGCCACTGAAAAAGATGCCTCTGTTAAGACGCCTTTGCAAAAGACGCCTCTGTCTCATGAAAGCTGTCGGCTATGAAAAGCCGATAGAAGACTGAGGGCAGAGGCGTCTTGTTTTATTAAAGCCATGGTTTTATTAAAGCTGTCGTCTGAATCATGCTCACTGACAGAAGATGTGAGCACGGACGGTTATTTTGCATCGTGAGTGCTTCCGTCTGTATTATGCCGACAGCAGATCATGACAGAGCAGAGGCATTTTCTCCTCATGGCAGTCGGATCTGATCGATGACGCGGTTATCGAGGCATCTTTTCAGCTCAGCGGATGCTTGCCTGGCGAGTATTGTTATTGGAAGCTCGGGATTGCTGCGTCTCACGATCTGAGCCAGCTCGATGCCGCTCATGCTTGAGAGCTCTTCTTCTAGTATCAGCAGGTCGCAGACAGAAGCGTTCTCCTGCATGCGGACGGCCACAGCCGCTTCCTTGGAGGTGTATTCGATATGCGCTCCCAGGCTATCCAGCCATTTGCGCCAGGAAGAAATAGATTCACGGCTTTGGCAGACGCAGATGATGTTATTGGCTGACGAGGCGCGGCGCTGGGCGCGAAGCTGGGCTTCATCCCTTTTTACCGGGAAGCGGAGGGTGAAGGTGGTTCCTTTGCCGGGGACGCTTTTGACCTCAACTCTGCCGCCTGTATTTTCCGTCAGGCTGCGCACAACGGATAAGCCCAGTCCCGTACCTTGGCTGCTTCCTTTTGTGGTATAGAAGGGTTCAAATATATCCTTAAGTTTGTCGGCGGGAATTCCGCAGCCGGTGTCGCTGATGGACAGTACGGCGGAGTCGCCTTCGACGGAGTAGCTTACGCGGAGATTTTTGTCGTCCGTCTCCTCCATCGCGTGGAAAGCATTTTTCCCAAGATTCATCAGGATATGCTGCATCATCCCTTCGCGTCCCATAAGCCATGCGGGCTGGTCTGACAGTTCCGCTGAAAAATGTATTTTTCGTGGCACGAGCTGGCGCAGCACGGCTGCCGCTTCTTCGGTATCCGCAGTCAGGTTAAGTGGGACGTTCCTGCCCCCGGCATCCATCCTGCTGAAATCAAGCAGCTCACGGGACAGCTTCGCGGCCTGGTCAACTGATTTCATCATCTCGCCGAGCATGGTTCGGTTATCTTCGGATATTTCTTCGTCCTCCAGGAGCATTTCCCCATAGACCATGACCGGAGTGAGGTAATTGTTAAACTCGTGTGCTATGTGGCTGCTCATCATCCCCAGAGACTGGACGCGCTGATAATGCCGTATTTCATCGTTCTTACTGGCGATCAGTTCATTTCCGCGGTTTATCTCCTTGAGATACTCGATCTCTTTTTTCTGGGCGACAGAGAGCGTGAGCGCACGGGTCACAGCGGTGGTGATCAGCGTGATGATTAGCAGGAATAAAGCGGTGAGGGCGGCCATGGTCAGCAGCATGAGCTTGAGCGGGCCGGAGACCTCCTCGATAGGGAGGGTGGAGTTGATTATCCAGTGTTCATTCTGGATATCGATAGTCGTATATGCAACAATGCGGCGGACGGGGGAGAGCTCGGGGTCGTCCCACACGTAGGAATCGAGGATGCCGATGCCTTCGTTCTGGCGGCGCTGCAGCTCAAGCCATTCCTTGAGGCTTGAGAGATCAAGGTCGGGGTACTGCTCCTCCCTGTCATAGAGAGCGTCCATGCCTATCTGGCTCTTGGCATGGTGCATGATGATCGCAAGGTCGCTGTCCTTGACCACGGAGTAGCCGCCGTCTCCGATATGTACGGGAGCTACTATTTTTCTGTAGACATAATTCAGATCCATGGAGAGCAGCAGCGTGACAGGACCGTCGGTTGTTTCGACGCGGCGGCTTATAACCATCTCATACCATCCGGTATCCGCAAGGTGCTTGCTGATGATGGTGGCTTCGTATTGTTCAGTCTGTTTATCCTGCTCTTCCTGCCATGAGGCAGCTGCAGCGGCAGGCTTTACCACGCAGCTGCGGTATAGTCCTTTGGAGGAATCAAGCAGTCGGCGGATCTGCGAATTCAGGCTTTCCGGATTGAAAACATCCCCTTCCTTGGGGACGCCGCCGAAACACAGGTCTATTGATTTCAATTCCTGCTCAAGGTATCTGTCAAGGCTTGCCGCAGTTATCTGGGCTATAGTGAGCAGTTGCCCCTGTTCTGTGGTGATGAGGTTCTTGCGGTATCGGTCATAACTCACGGCATCGACTGTGATCATGACTACGGAGAGGAGCACCGTAGCGAGAGCCATCAGGCGGCGTATCTGTGTCTCGTTCAGGCTGTCAAGTAATCTTTTGATCATTTTCAGATATTCCCGATCCTTCTCAATCATCCAAGTCAAGCCGATAGCCTATTCCTCTGACAGTTTTCAGATAAACGGGCTTTTTCGGGTCCTTTTCTATCTTGCTTCTTATTCTTTTTATGTAGACGGTTATGGTGTTGTCATCGACCACGGCATCATTCCAGACTTGGCGGTACAGCTGCTCCTTGGAGAAAACCTGCCCAGGATTATCCAACAGGAAGCGGAAAAGGTTTAGCTCTCTGCCGGTGAAATTCAGCATTTCGTCGGACATGAAGCATTCCATCTTCCGAAGGTCGACGCGAAATGGACCGGCGATGAGTTCTTGGGAGATGGAATGGCTGTAAACCTGGCTGCGGCGAATAAGGGCGCGGGCGGTCTGGATGAGCACGGATATGTGGAAGGGTTTCGTCAGGTAGCCGTCCGCCCCGAAACCAAGCCCCAGCACCTGGTTCATCTCGTCGTCTTTGCCGCTTAGCATAAGGACGGGGGTATTGTCACCGATGGAGCGCATCCATTGAAGAACCTCGTATCCGCCTTTTTTAGGCATCATGATATCCAGTATCACCAGCTGGTACTTATCGCGCTGAAGCATGGAGATAGCCTCTTCACCATCGGCTGCTTCGGCGGTTTTCATCGCTTCCTTGCGGAACGCGGTCTTCAGGGCGAGGCGTATAGGGGCTTCATCATCGACTAAAAGGATCTCATCCATTGCCATAGTCTTTACCTCTATTTGTGATTATTTGCCGGTAAGACATCGCGGATGCTAAACAGCCGATGTTTTGCCGACATTTATGACAAGCACGCTCAAATTATTCTTATGGCATAGAACCTGTATCGGTGATCAGTTATCAGCGATCAGTGATGTTGTCACAGACATTTTAGCATAACGGATGGTGATTTGTAACCACCCCTTCAAGATCGCATGCCCGATATCAATGCGAACCCGATATCAATGGAAAACCAGTATAACCCAGGCAGATAAAATGCACACATTTTTTATGAGCGTAACTCTGTTCAACACCCCAGACTCGGGGTGCTGCGCATTCCTAGTTGCGGGGAGGCCAAAGGGCGCTGCGCGCCTTGTCCGTCCCGAGATAACTGTTATAATATGTCCGAAGTACAAGCACTTCGTCCTGTATTCTAACAATTATCTCGGGGTGCTGAATAATTATAAATGAGAATAATAATAGATCGGACAGGTTTTTCCTGCCCGATCTGGCTCGGTATCTGATCATGGCTCCTTAGAGCAGGATCAGATGGGTATGATTCCGAAGATGACGCTGAGGATGACCATCGCCACGCTGATGAAGAAATAAGGCGGGATGCTGAACTTCATGTGATCCTTAAGCTCGGTGTTTGCGAGACCGATGGCAAGGAAGGTCGCGGGTACGAGCGGGCTGACCATGAGCGCAAGGTTCTTGCCGATGATCATGGCAATCGCTGTGCTAAGAGAAGCGACTCCGTATGTCTCGCCGACCTGCATGACCAGAGGCATGATGCCATAGAAGTATGCGTCGGTTCCGATGCAAAGTCCAAGAGGCAGGGCAAGGATACCGAAAATGACATGGATGTAGCGGCCAAGGGCGGTAGGGATGACGCCCATGATGGTATTTGCCATTGCCTCAAGCATACCGGTTCCATCGAAGACACCGACCATGGCTCCCGCCGCGAACAGCGTCGCGGAGATGATCAGGGCTGCGGGCGCATGCTTCTTGATTAGCTTGTCCTGAAGCTTCTGGTTGGGATAATTTACCGCAAGCAGGATGCAGAGGGCGACCATGAAGACGACGTAGCTCTGCGCAAGCCCCATGGAGAGGACGGTAATGACGCCGACAGTGAGCAGCAGGTCGAAGATCAGCATAGGACCATGCTTGCGAAGCGCGTCAGCCTCGGAGGCAGCCTTTTCGTCAACATCGATCTCCTCACCCTTGCCGCTTCCGGCGCCCTGCTTAATGGCGAGCATTCCGAGGAAGACAGCGAGAATGATGTTGCAGATAAGCCCCATGATCTGTACGGGGATGAGCATGTGCCAAAGCTCGTTGGCATCCATCTCAAGGACCGTCGCAGCGCGGGCAGTGGGACCGCCCCAAGGAAGAAGGTTCATGACACCCATGCAGGCACCGGTCAGGCAGAGAAGGATCTTCGGATCGATCTTCATTCTCTTGTAAACAGGATAGAGAGCAGGGATGGTGATAAGGACCGTGGTAGCCGTGGTGCCGTCCAGATGGGCGATGGTCGCGATGACAGCGGTTGCCACGGTGACGGCGATGACGTTGCTGCCGGCAAGCTTGACAAGGAAGTTCACGATGATGTCAAAAAGGCCGGTGTCGGAGAGGACGCCAAAGTAGATGACAGAGAAGATGAAAAGAATACCGTTGCTTGTGGTTGTTGATACGCCGTCCTTGATCATTCCGGCGATCTCGATGGGGCCGTGCCCCAGCAAAAGAGCCGCGATGGAAGGGATGACCGCGAGTACGACGATAGGCGACATCTTGCCCTTCAAGAGCAATATGACGATTGCGATGATCATCAGAAAACCTACTGCTGCTACCATTTGTTTCTCCTCCTGTTAAATCCTTTGATAAAAAATGTCAGGATGCCAGAGCCGCTGACGTCTTGCCTCCCGCTATCAGACATCCTGTGAGGCTCGCAGTTCTTCGTGGCTGCTTATTGGCCGGAGCTGCGGGGTTGTGCGGGTTCGCTTTTATATGATGATATCAACCGTGTATAAATATAAAGTGACTCAAAAATGACAATCCTGTCATTTTGGTGTTCAAACCAGCAAGCAGTGTAAGGTCGGATTATCTTGTTGCATTGAGACAAAGTATATGATAAAATGTAAAAATAGTCATTTTAAATTTAAATGACCATATTGTTTTATGGATGTCTGGTCATTTAGGACAGCGCGAAGGCAAGCGTGGGCGAGGATAGCTTACGATGACGCGAAGGCAAGCGTGGGCGAGGATAGCTTACGATGACGCGGAGGCGAGCGTGGGCGAGGATAGCTTACGATGACGCGGAGGCGAGCGTGGGCGAGGATGGCTTATGATGACGCGGAGGCGAGCGTGGGCGAGAATTGCTTATGACAGCGCGAGGGTGAGAGTGGGAACGAAAAGGGTTATTTACGGATATGAGAGGCTTTGATTACAGAAAGGAGTATGAGAGGCTGCTTTCCCCTGACATAGTATGCAGGCTTATCAGCATTCACGAGAGCAAGGGGCGGCAGGAGCTGCTGGTTGAAGAGAAGGGAGACGCGCTGAAGGACCTTGCGGCATCGACGAGGCTGAAGGAAGGGAGATTGACGCATATTTCCGACATATCCGGATATGGGATAGACGAGTCGGTCGCCTTCTTCAAGCCGGAAGGCGGCAGCGGCAGGATCTCGGTCAGATCAGGTGCGATTTTTCAGCTTTACAGAGAGCTGTTTATGATAGGGGGTGAGTCGTCTGCCTTTTCGGAGGAGTTTGACAAAGCCTGCGATTCGTTCAGTGAAGCTCTCAGTGATGTGGTTCTTGACCCATTGCTCTTGATACCTGTTTTTATGCTGGATTTTCTTTGCATCCGGCCATTTGAGAGAGGGAATGGCTATATGAGCCGCGTGCTTATGCTTCTTATGCTATGCAGGACAGGTTATAGGATAGGAGACTATGTATGTATTGAAAAGGTGATGGAGGATACTGGTAGCCGCCGAAGCAAGGCCTTTGCCCAAAGTTCGGCAGGTTGGCAGGAAGGACAGAACGATTATCATCCGTTTGTAACGTACATATTGGATGTCATAGCTTCGTCTTATCGGGAATTTTCTTGCAGGGCGGATGCCTTTTTGTCAGGCCGCATTTCCAAGATTGACCGTGTCGCTATGCTGGTGAGGGATTCGGACTGCCAGGTGACGAAGCCGGAGATACTGAGGCAGCTGCCGGATGTCAGCCAGAAAACTTGCGAGCGAGCTTTGCGAGTGCTGCTTGACAGCGGTCAGATCATAAAATTAAGCGGAGGGAGGTACACTTCATACATATGGAATAAAGACAGCTGAGGCCGTTTTTTGTGATGCTGTACTTAGGGACGATGCGATTTGAGGCGGCTGTAGGGGAGCAGCTTGACTCAGAACAGTTTAGGATGCCTGGCATGTGCGGGGCATTTTATCACAGGGATGAAAGGATATGGGGATATATGAAGAGAATGAGAATATTGTCAGCTGCGCTGGCGTCTGTTATGTTGCTTACCGCTATGGGGACGGGCATAGTATATGCGGAAACACCTCTCAGGGAGGACGGGCACATTGAAGCGTCAGAGCAGGACACGGCGGATCAATATGAGCCTGACCCGGAAGAATTGGACAAATCCGCGTCAGATCTGGATGCCGCAGCCTGGGACACAGATGAGCAGTATATTTTCACGCAGGAGATTTCGGATAAAACAGGTGTATATGATGCGGATGGCGTACTGGATTATCCGAAGCTTGACGCTGTCACCGATAAGAATCTCGATACGGCCGCTGCTTACGTGAGGGAGCAGATGCTCAAGCGCGAGAGCACCATCAAGGTAGAGATCGTGATAGGAGATACCGAGTACTCGAAGATGGTATACGACATGCTGTTTGAGAGGGTGTTCGCGTATACCGGTAAAGGCGATGAGGGCGATTATCTGGACAAGGCCAGGGACTATATATCCGGTTTCTATGGAGTGACGAAGGTCGATGGCGAGATCCGCTGGAACGCGACTTTACTGCCCACATATAAGACTTCGGCTTCACAGGAGCGTGAGGTGGCGCAGAAGGTAAAAACGGTTCTGGGCCAGCTTGACATGGCGAATGACGGTGAGTACGAGAAGGTCAGGAAGATATATGACTTTATCGTCAACAACGTCAGATATGATTACGATCATCTGTCCGATAACACCTATCTTCTGCAGTACACGGCATATGCTGCCTTGATACATGGCAAAGCCGTCTGCCAGGGTTATGCTATGTTGTTCTACTTGATGACCCATGAGGCGGGCATTCCCTCACGTATCATTACCGGCGAGTCGAACGGAGGAGAGCATGCCTGGAATATAGTGAGGATAGGAAGCCAGTATTACTGCATCGATGTCACGTTCGCGTCGACGGGCTATAACCAAGACAGGTATTTCCTCAAGGGAAGCATGAATTTTACGGATCATGAGGCGGATGAACAGTTCAAGGGGGAGGATTTTATGGCAGCTTTCCCGATTTCTCCTACTGATTATGACATAAGCTCTCCGAACGCGAATCTTGTCTGTACCTTGGCCAGTGCCTGCGAGGGGACGATGCTCAAGTGGGATAATTTCGGGAACGCTGATTCGTACAGTATATATATATGGAAAGGACCGCGCTCCGGTGATCCTTATAAGACGGTGTCCGGCATAAAGAACGGCAGCAGGACCATCGATCTTGCGGCGGGCACTTATGTGGCGATGGTAGAAGCAGTTAACAGGAGTGAGAGGATCGACGGCGGGTCGGTAACATTTACCGTAAAAAACGACCATCGATATATAGCTACCACAGTGGATCCGACATGTGAGGATGAGGGGTACACCTTGCATGAATGCCGTGTTTGCCACAAGATATATAAGGATAAGCAGGTAAGTGCCTTGGGGCACAGCTGGGGAACCGCGACGGTCATCACAGAGGCGACTGCGTCTGCGGAAGGCAGCATGAAGTACAAGTGCTCACAGTGTGGGGAAGAACGCACGGTCGTCATCCCCAGATTGAACTCCGGCGTGGTGAATCCTATATCGACCGAGATATTTGTATCGAACCTTTACAGAAATTACCTCGGGCGCAAAGCCGACGCATCGGGACTTAAAGCATGGGTCGACGCGCTGGTATCACACAAAGCCACGGGGTCTAAGGTTGTGTACAACTTCGTATATAGCGATGAATTCCAGAATAAGCCTCTTGAAAATGAGGAATTCGTAAATGCCATGTATGACACAGTATTGGAGAGGAAGGCGGATGCCAATGGGCTTAAAGCCTGGGTCACGGTGCTTGAGAATGGCTGCACGCGCAAGAAGGTGCTGTCGGGCTTCCTGAATTCTGATGAGATGAAGGTGCTTTGCGGCAGGATGGGTATAGATCCCGGCACATATCATTCTGATGATATCGTCGATCAGAACTCCAAGGTCACTTATTTCGTGTCTCGTATGTATCGCTGCTGTCTGGGGAGAAACGCTGACAAGACAGGGCTTGCCGCCTGGGTGAGCGCGCTCCTTGATAAACGCGCCACGGGGAGCAAGATAGCTACAGGTTTCTTCTTAAGCGATGAGATGAAGAAAAAGAATCTCAGCAACAGGGATTTCGTAGCGAACGCATATGTCGCGTTGCTTGACAGAGAGCCGGACGAAGGAGGCTTGACCGCTTGGACGAGGGTCTTAGACAACGGAGCTAATAGGAGGAAGGTTGTGGAAGGATTCATAGACTCACCTGAGTTTACAAACCTCTGCCAGGATTATGGCATACTGAGATAAGAAGAGAGCATTTGTCATGCCTGTCTGTATATCAGCGTGAATAACGCGCACGATCTTAAAAGAGTGGACAACGTTCGCGATTTTATAACGGTGAATAAAGTTTGTGATTTATAAATCAAGGAAGGAGGGGCGATCGACCCCTCCTTCTTGCTACAGCTTTCATACGTTGTTTCAGCACAGGTGTGCTATGGATGGTAAACATTCATAACACGCCTGTGCTGCCACGACGTGTAGAAGTCGTTGCAGCATACATGCGTGTATGAATGCATCCCTATATGGCCACCCGCTTCGCGGGGACCGACTTTCAATGTAAACCTACATGCTTACATTGCAAGCACCACCACACATATAATGCCCTGCGGATTGCTCCGCGCTGTGCGCTCTCGCAATCCACAACATGTATTCGCATTTTTCGTCGGCTTCGCCGACCCATGCTCATACATGGTTCTGGATGTCGAGGAGCTTGACTTCATCAGAGATGGTGTCGTCGGCTTCCATGGCTGCTATGATCTCTTCATAGGTCGAGGAGACATCCTTCATCTCGGCGGTAGCGGTCGTATCATCCGCGTCGAAGATCATTGACTGTTTGCTGTCTGGCGTCCAAGGAGTCCATCCGCCAAACTCTTCGGAGTTGGGGTCTCCGGTGGCGAGGAAATTCGCGATATAGCCATTGAACTTGGCTGCCATATCCTTGTATCCGGCAGAAGCAAAATCGCTGAAAGAGAGATAACCATGCTCACCTGTGAACATAGGTACGAAGATGCCATGGAAGGAGCCGAGCGTGGGTACATCATCATAGTCGATCTGAGCGATATATATATCGCTGTCATAATTGGCACTCATCTTCTCGGCACTGCACTGGGCGTTGAAGATCCTGTACATGTCAGAGCCGTACCTTACCGCGAATGTCTTGGCGGCAGCCTGTGTATCCTCGTCAAGAGCCTTGACCGCGTCGGAGGAGTAGTAAGCGTCGAAGCCTGCGAACATGCTGAACTCATCAGCTCCGGTGACCATTATCACGGGTACGGAGTTGTATGTGGTGGTATCGAAGCCTTCTTTCGGAAGAACTATTCCGTCTGCGTACAGGTGCGGGAAGGCACTCATACGGATTCCGGCGTTGCCCATCAGAGGCGCAAGACGGTCAGACGTTATGCTGAAGAGGTAATCCTTAACTTCGGCGGCATCGGTGAGGAGCCAATCGTGGGCAGCTGCCTCATCGGCTGCTTTGCCGTCTTCTACCGCGAGAGGGGCCAATGCCCAGGCGATCTGGCTGGCGCTTGCGGCTTCGTCAGCAACGGTCATGCCGCCTGAGAAGACGATGGCCTTGTTGAATTTGCCGGCGAAGAGAGGGCTTATAAGGGCTGCCATCACATCGCGGCCGCCGGCGGAGAAACCGGAAAGGGTGATATTGTTGGGGTCGCCGCCGAAAGCGGTGATATTTGCCTTGATCCAATCAAGAGCCTTTGCAAGGTCAAGCATAGTGTAATTGCCGGTGGAGCCTTCCTCGGTATGAAGAGCCGGCAGGCAGTTGAAGCCCAGAAGTCCGAGACGATAGCTCAGAGAGACATATACGCAGTTATCATTCACAACGATGTTGCTGCCTTCGATCTCGGTGCTCGTTCCGGTCTGGTTGTTTCCGCCGTGTATGAAGACAAACACGGGCCGCAGCTCAGCATCGGTAGTGGAATAGATGTCAAGATAGAGGCTGTCCTCGGTACCGATGGTCTCGTTCTGGTTGGTTTCGTAATTCTTCCCAAACTGCAGGGCTCTCTCGGCGGGTTCGGTGCAGTCAAGGATGTCTGTCCATTCCGCGGGGTCTTCAGGGGCTGCCCAGCGAAGCTCGCCGATAGGAGCCGCGCCGTAGGGAACGCCGTACCAGACCAGGCTGTCGCCCTTAGTCGTGCCCTTGACATCGCCAAATGCGGTTGACCTGATAAGCATCTCATCGCCGGCCTTCTCAGTCTCG
This sequence comes from uncultured Lachnospiraceae bacterium, assembly GCA_902770965.1. Taxonomy (GTDB): domain Bacteria; phylum Bacillota; class Clostridia; order Lachnospirales; family Lachnospiraceae; genus RUG11623. The sequence continues at coordinate 20,917 of CACXUY010000052.1, forward strand.
CCGGTCTTCTCGGTCTCGCCGGCAGCTTCGGTCTCGTCTGCTTTGGTTCCTTCAGGCTCGGCAGTATCGGGGGAGGCCACCGTAGTCTCGACCTCGGTGGGCTCAGCCTCCTGCGTGGGAGCGGTTGAGCTGCTGCAGGCAGCAAGAGATACTGCCATGACAGCAGCCAGTGAAAGTGCTAAAAACTTTCTTTTCATACGACTTTCTCCTTCTTTTTGGTTTTCGGCGCAGGCTGTCCGTGCGCCGAAAGATATAGGTTATGTAGAGCAATATGCTGCGTCTGGTCATTATGATCTTTGACAAAGAGGAATCATGATTGACCAGGAACAGAGCGTGCTTTGAACAATGCCGCGTGTGAACTCAGTTGGCATAATAGATCTGCGCCAGCCCGCCGTGGGAAGTCTCGCGGTATTTCTCGTCCATGTCTTTTCCTGTCCTGTACATGGTCGCGATCACTTCGTCAAAGGAAATCTTCCTTGTGGTATAAAGGAAACGAGAGAGATTAACCGCGCTGATGGAACGCATCGCGGCGACGGCATTTCTTTCGATGCATGGTATCTGGACCAAGCCGTTCACCGGATCGCAGGTGAGACCGAGGTTGTGCTCCATGGCGATCTCAGCTGAGTACTCTATCTGATCGATATTCAGTCCGTAGAGCGAAGCCAAAGCGGCGGCGGTCATCGAACAGGCACTTCCTATCTCTGCCTGGCAGCCGCATTCTGCCCCGGATATACTGGCGTTCGTCCTTATGACGTTGCCTACGATGCCTGCAACGGCCAGAGCATCGAGGATCTCTTCCTCAGGAAAACCACGGTCTTTATGCATGTAGTACATGACCGATGGCAGGACGCCGCAGCTGCCGCAGGTGGGAGCGGTGACGACGATGTTCTCATCAGCATTTTCCTCGCTGACCGCATAAGAGTAAGCGGCGATGACGCGGTTCATGGTAACGTCGGCGCTCTCGTTGTAGCATCGCTTGTTATAGAGAAGCTTCGCTTTTCTGGCAACGCCGAGATTGCCGGGCAGCACTCCCTCAGCTTCGAGTCCTCGCGCGATGGCTTCCTTCATGGCTTCCCAGATTGTCTTGAGATAAGTGCGAAGTGAAGGATCCTCGAAGCGATAAATGAATTGAGCCAGATTTATGCTGCGGTCGCGGCAAAGCTTAAGTATCTCGGTGAAATTGTGCTGGGGATAGATCTCAACCTCTTCGTCAGACACCTCATTTTCAATGCGGATCGAGCCGCCGCCTATGCTGAAAATCCTTTTGCTTCCTATACAAGTGCCGTCCTTGAAAGCCTCAAACAGCATGGTGTTTGGATGAGGCAGATCCGTTGCTTCGCGATTGTATACCAGCTCCGCGCCAGGAAGTCCGGATCTGATCGCCTTTCCGGTTCCGTGCCCTTCGCCTGTGAAGGCGAGGGATCCAAAGAGTGTCACGCGATAGGCATCGGCTTCAGGATAGCGTCCTCCGAAGACCTGCGCCGCATGGTAGGGTCCAACAGTGTGGGAACTCGAAGGTCCATGTCCGATCTTATAAACTCCTTTTATGCTTTTCATGACTGCCAGCATCTCCCTTCTTATCTTGTAATGAATCAGCACTTTTAGAAAACTGCTAAAACACAGGACGAAGTCCTTGCGCTTCGGATGCATTTGACAGTATCCCCAATACAGACGGCTGCCCCATCACGCATAAAACCAGAGGGATACCGCATCCTTAAGGGGCATGCACACGGCCGCAGGTCTTTCCTGCCTCGGCCGATAGTCGCTGCAATTGCGTACTTAAGGGGCATGCACACGGCCGCAGGTCTTTCCTGCCTCGGCCGATAGTCGCTGCAAATGCATCCTTAAGGGGGATGCACACGGTTGCACAGCGAAAGATGCCGGCTGTCGCCGATGCGTGGCCGACGCAGCTTGCCACAGATAGCAAACATCCATAGCACGCCTGTGCTGCCACAACGTATGAAAGTTGTGGCAGCATACAGGCGATGTATGCATCCCTATATGCCCACCCGCTTCGCGGGGGCCGACTTTCAATGTAAAGGGAAAACAGTAATGGACACCGGCGCAGGATAGAAAACTCTCAGCTAATACTACCATAGATTGGGTTGAGTGTCAAAACCGAGGTAAAACCGCATACCTTGGTACAGGCTTAGTTTTGACAGTTGGATAGTACTGTGATACTCTTGTTATTGCAATTGTTCAGACCACAGGCTCGGGGTGTTGAATAATTACAAAATTACATATTAAAGAGAAGACAATCAGGTGTGCATCTGTAAGTCAGGAATAACGAGCTGAAAACCGCAGATATAGATGAGTATTCCTGGTACAGGTTTCTTGATAAGCGGGAGGGAAGTATGTGCGCGCGATATTATATTGATGATTTCCTTGTTAAAAAAGTAGAAGACGAGCTTGATAAGGTGGAGGGGCAGGCACCTTCGGTGAGAAGCGGTGATATGCATCCATCAGAAAACGTGCCGGTGCTCGCGGAAGATCCTTCTTACAGGGGTGAGCATTCTCGTTTTTCCTCGGAAAATATGCATGATATGGCTCCATGCTGGGAGCTGATGGACTGGGGCTTCCCCACTTCGAATGGCAAGGGGCTTATCATTAATGGCCGCTCCGAGACAGTGAGGGAGAAATACACCTTCCGGGATTGCTTCTTGAACCGACGCTGCGTAGTCCCCGCTCATGCGTTTTATGAATGGGACGGAAGAAAAGAGAAGATCACCTTTTCAAGGGAAGACGATGCCGTGCTTTATCTGGCAGGTCTTTTCCAGGATTCGCTTCAGGGACATCGTTTCGTGATACTGACGGCACAGGCACCGGAGGAAATATATCATATTCATGAACGTATCCCACTGATTTTCGGAAAAGAGGACGTGTCGGCATGGATCTATGATGATTCTGCGGCCGAAGGTCTCTTGCGCGTGCAGCCGCCGAGGCTGAGGCTTTACAGGGAATACGAGCAGCAGAGATTCTCACTCTAAAAAGGTACTTTTTCCTTGATTTTTCTCAAAATTATTGTAATATTGTACAAGGATTAATGTTAAGCACTTATCGGCCGTACTGGGTTTTGTCACAGGCTGTGGCAAAAGTGTTTAGGGACGAGCATGCTTAACCGTCACGGAAGTAAACATCCATAGCACGCCTGTGCTGCCACAACGTATGAAAGCTGTGGCAGCATACAGGCGATGTATGTATGCATCCCTATATGGCCATCCGCTTCGCGGGGGCCGACTTCTAAAGTTATAACTGGCTGTGTCATATGTACAAGAGAGGTAGAGATGAGTAAAACAAAAAACACAATTGGAGATCAGCCGATCTACGATGCCAGATCCCTTGGAACAGCTAAGAAGGCGGTGCTGGGACTTCAGCACATGTTCGCCATGTTTGGAGCGACCGTCCTTGTTCCGGTGCTGACGGGGCTTAACATTTCGACGACGCTGCTTTTTGCGGGTGTCGGTACTTTGCTCTTCCATCTGGTCACCGGCGGGGTTGTGCCGGCGTTTCTGGGATCATCCTTCGCCTTCCTTGCGGGATATTTTGCCATAGCTCCGCATGGAGAACCTGAACTCCTGCCCTACGCATGCCTGGGAGTTGCCGTGTCAGGTCTGGTATACATGGTGCTCGCGGCTTTGTTCCGGATTTTTGGGGCGGACAAGGTCATGCGGTTTTTCCCTCCTATTGTAACCGGTCCTATCATCATAGCGATCGGCCTTAATCTCTCTAAGTCCGCCATCGACAACTGCGCTGACAACTGGAGCATCGCGCTGGTCGCTATTGTGATCATTGTTGTCTGCAACATCTGGGGCAAGGGCATGATAAAGGTCATCCCTATCATCATGGGCGTTTTCGGCTCATATTTGGTCGCGGCAGTTACCGGCCAGATCGACTTTACACCTGTTGCTGAGGCAGCCTGGCTGGGCTTTCCTGTAGATGGCAGCCGTACAGTCTTTAGCATTTTCATGGGTGAACGCAATGTGTCATTGATAATAACTTCCATCCTGACCATCGTCCCCATCGCGTTTGCGACTATGATGGAGCATATAGGGGACATTTCGGCCATCTCTTCGACTGTGGGCAGCAATTTCATCAAGAACCCCGGTCTTCATCGCACGCTTGTCGGAGATGGACTCGCGACTATCGTGGCTTCTCTTTTCGGGGCTCCGGCGAATACCACCTACGGCGAGAACACCGGCGTGCTCACACTGACGAAGGTCTACGACCCTGCGGTCATCCGACTTGCGGCAGTCTTTGCGGTCATCTTCTCGTTCTGCCCTAAGTTCGCGGCTGTGATCGAAGTCATGCCCGCCGCGACGATGGGCGGCATATCTCTGGTTCTGTACGGTATGATTTCTGCCGTTGGTATAAGGAACATCGTTGAGACTCAGGTTGATTTCAGCAAGAGCCGCAACGTCATTATCGCCGCGCTGATACTTGTGCTTTCGATCGGCATCAACTTCTCTGCCGCCGGAGCTGTTAACTATACTATAGGCGCGGTTTCCCTCAGCTTCTCCGGTATAGCTGTCGGCTCCTTCGTTGGAATAGTGCTGAACGCCATACTTCCGGGCAAGGATTACAGATTCAGGAACGAGAGGCTTAACCCCACGGGCGTCAACTTTGAGATCGCTCAGGGCAAATCTCTGGCGGAACCCGGCGGAGTTGATAAGCCGGATACATTCTAAAAACATTTCACAGGCGGGCAGACGGCGCCGATATTTGGCGGCCGTCGTGCCCGCCTGAGCTTTTTTCGTAAACATCCATAGCACGCCTGTGCTGCCACAACGTGTGAAAGTTGTGGCAGCATACAGGCGATGAATGTATGCATCCCTATATGGCCACCCGCTTCGCGGGGGCCGACATTCAAAGAAAACCTACATGGCACCAGCGGCAGCACCATGTATATAAGTCTTCGAGTGATGCAAAACAATCCGCAGGGGTTATTATACATGGCGTTACGTATGAAGGAAGGAAAAGTTTTGTTTGCTGAGGTAAAATGCGTGACGGATGGCAGTCATATATGTTATTATGAAATAAATGTTACCGACGACCTGGGGACTGAGGTCGCGCTTGTCACAGCAAACGGATACCGTATGACTCAATAATTGGAGGATTTGGCATGTATAAGGATGGCAAGATATGGATCGCGAATACTGATGAAGGAAAGGAAGAATACCTGCTCCCGAGGATGGCTAACCGCCATGGGCTTATCGCCGGAGCTACAGGTACAGGAAAGACAGTGACTCTTAAGGTTCTCGCCGAGGCGTTCAGCGATATGGGCGTACCGGTCTTCATGGCTGATGTCAAGGGTGACATCGCGGGCATGATGTGTCCCGGTATCGACAGCGAGAACATGCAGGAGAGGATAGAGCGCTTCGGACTGGCTGAGGCCGGCTTCGAGTACAAGGGCTACCCCGTGACCTTTTGGGATATTTATGGTGAGAACGGCATACAGCTTCGAACTACGATCTCAGAGATAGGGCCGCTGCTCATGTCGCGCATCCTCGACCTGAACGATCTGCAGCGCGATATACTGTCTATCGTCTACCGCATAGCCGATGACAACGGCCTCCTGCTTATTGACACGAAAGACCTGAAGGCTATGCTGGCATATGTGAACAGCCACGCTAAGGAGTATGAGCTCCACTATGGGCGCATCAGCTCCGCCTCTATCGGAGCCATAACCAGGGCTGTGGTCGCTCTTGAACTCAGCGGCGGCGATGTGTTCTTCGGTGAACCCGCTCTGAACATCTCGGACTGGATTGCGACAGGAGCGGACGGCAGGGGTATGATAAATATCCTCGACAGTGAGAGCCTTATCAGCAATGGAAGGCTGTATTCGACCTTCCTTTTGTGGCTGCTGTCGGAGCTTTTCGAGAAGCTTCCAGAGGTAGGAGACCTCGACAAGCCGAAGATGATATTCTTCTTCGATGAGGCACATCTTCTCTTTGACGGGGCGTCCAAAGCGCTTCTGGACAAGATCGAGCAGGTTGTCAAGCTTATACGATCAAAAGGGGTCGGAGTCTATTTCTGCACGCAGAATCCTCGCGATGTGCCGGACGGGGTGCTGGCTCAGCTTGGAAACAAGATCCAGCATGCGCTGAGGGCCTATACTCCCGCGGATCAGAAGGCTGTCAGGGCTGCGGCTGACTCCTTCCGCACGAATCCCGAATTTGACACGGTTGAAACCTTGCTCGCTCTGGGCACAGGAGAGGCTATTTTGTCATTCCTTGGTCCTGACGGCATACCCGGCATCGTACAGAAATGTAAGATCCTTCCTCCTCAGAGCCGCATGAGCGCGATCACTGAAGAAGAGCGTCGTCGATCCATCAACAGCAGCCTGCTGTACAACAAGTACGCAGTGGGTCATGATCCCGACTCGGCTTATGAATTCCTTGAGAGAGTAGGCCTTGAGGAGCAGGCGAAGGCAGAAGAGGCTGCAAGGGAGAGGGAAGCCGCGAAAGCCGCTCAGAAGGCGGAGAGGGAAGCCGCAAAGGCAGCGGAAAAAGCCGAGAAGGAAGCCGCAAAAGCCGCCCAGAAGGCTGAAAAGGAGGCTGCGAAGGCAGCGGAAAAGGAAGCAAAACAGAGAGAGAAAGAGAAGGAGAAGGCAGAACAGGCGAAGAGAAAAGCTGCTCAGACGGTAGGAAGCAGCGTAGCCGGTACTGTCGGAAGGGAAGTCGGTAAGACGGTTGGCAGCAGCTTTGGCAAGTTCGGCAAGACGCTAGGCGGTAATCTCGGGGCGAGCCTTGGAAGAGGAGTGTTCAGCACTATCTTCAAAAAGTAAACCTGCATAGCACCGCATAGCACCGCATAGCACCGCATAGCACCGCATAGCACCGCATAGCACCGCATAGCACCGCATAGCACCGCGCGTGCTGCCATAACGTATGAAAGATGTGGCAGCATACAGGCGACGTATGTATGCATCCATGTATGGTCATCCGCTTCGCGGGGGCCGACCTTCAATGTAAACGTGAGTTTTCAGCATCCACAAGCACACCGTTCACGCAGGTTTTGCGTGGGTTAGTGCTTGCGCTGATTCCATTATTTGGATAGGGGAGAGATATAGAGGCAAAGGGGACAGTTTTCGGCATTCCGCCGGGCTGTTCCCTTTCGCCGTCTAGTGACGAGCGATGCTGATCCGAAACTCAGCCAGAACTCAGGTTCGTTGTCCAGACCATTGACAGGAGTTAATAAAAAGTTTATAATTGCGTTTGAATCGTTCGGCAATAAGCCTGTGAACAGGAGTGCTGCCGCCATATATTGAATATTATAGCAGATCTTATCTTTTCCAGACTTATTTGCCCATACTTTTTCATATATTATCAGGAGGTAGAATTATGAACACAAACATGAAAAAGTACATAGCTGAGTTTATCGGAACTTGCGTGCTGGTGGTGTTCGGCTGCGGAAGCGCCGTCGGAGCTAACAAACTAGTCGCCGATAATGGGGCAGCTATCCCGCTTGCGCTGACCACGCTTCTGATCTCGTTTGCCTTTGGTCTCAGCATCGTTGCCATGGCTTACTCTATCGGAAACGTCTCCGGCTGTCATATTAATCCGGCTGTTTCGCTTGGCATGTTGGTCGCGGGTAAGATGAGTGTTTCCGATTTTATCGGCTACGTCATCTCTCAGTGCCTCGGTGCAACTTTCGGAGCGGGTCTGCTTTGCCTGTTCTTTGGCAGCAACGAGTCTCTGGGCACGAATGGGTATGGTGCAGCGAGCGCCCTGGGGATCGGCGCGGGAACGGCGTTTATAGTCGAGGTCGTACTGACTTTTGTCTTTGTCCTGCTGATTCTTGGTGTGACGTCAAAGCCTGAGTATTCATCGGTTGCCGGTCTTGTTATCGGTCTCACGCTGGTACTCATTCATATCCTTGGCATACCCTTCACCGGGACTTCCGTCAACCCCGCGAGAAGCTTAGGCCCCGCGCTGCTGTCCGGCGGTACTGCACTCGCACAGGTATGGCTGTTCATCCTGGCGCCTCTTGCCGGAGCTGCTCTTGCAGGAATAGTGTACAAGGTACTTCTCGTTCCCGAGAAATAACGATTGCCATTTGGCGATAAACCATGTAAAGAGTCGTTATAGTAGCCGGAGAGCTGTTATAGTAGCCGGAGAGCTGTTATAGTAGCCGGAGAGCTGTTATAGTAGCCGGAGAGCTGTTATAGTAGCCGGAGAGCTATAGCCAGAGAGCTGTTATAGTAGCCAGAAGAGTTATCATTAGTAGTCATGATATAAATGAGATAAAGAAAGACCAGTGGTTGCATGGCTTCCACTGGTCTCTTTGCAGTCTGCCATAAAGGCATATAGGGGCAGATCACGTCCAAGCTCATGTAAGACGCTTTCACAGGCAGCCATGAAAGAAGCTTTTTCATACTTCAGGCTGGACACTTAATATTTTGTAATTGTTCAGCGCCTCTGGCCACCCCGCAACGAGGGATGCGCAGCATCCAGAGTCTGGGGTGCTGAATAGAAACAATTATTTTTTAAAATTTTGCTTGACTTTCGCACTTTTAAGCGTTAAACTTTAAAGCGCAACGCACCAACGCACGAAAGCGCAAATGTGTTTCGGCGAGACATAAAACTGTCTGCGGCGATGCTCTTAACATCTGGCTAAGATAAGATTAAGAGACAGCATTCAAATGGAAGCCAGGAGTTAAAGAAAATGCATATAAAGTGAAGGGAGAATCAGTCATGGCTATCAAGATTATTATGCTGCTTATTTTTTTCGGCGTTATGATAGGCATCGGTTTGTACTGCAGGAAGAACGCCACTGATGTCAATGGTTTTGTCCTTGGTGGACGTTCGGTCGGTCCTTGGCTCACGGCCTTCGCCTACGGAACATCTTACTTTTCAGCGGTCATATTCGTAGGCTACGCGGGTCAATTCGGCTGGAAATATGGCATCTCCGCCACGTGGGTCGGCATAGGCAACGCGCTTATCGGGTCGCTCCTGGCATGGGTCATCCTCGGACGCCGCACCAGAATTATGACGCAGCATCTTGATTCCGCCACCATGCCTCAGTTCTTCAGCAAGAGATTTGGCTCGGAAGCCCTGAAGATATGCGCCACTTTGATCATATTCATTTTCATGATCCCTTACACAGCAAGCCTTTACAACGGTCTTTCAAGACTGTTTGGCATGGCATTTGACATAGACTACTCGATCTGCGTCATCGTCATGGCAGTACTGACCGGAATCTATGTCATCGCCGGCGGCTATATGGCTACAGCGATAAATGATTTTGTTCAGGGACTCATAATGCTGGTGGGCATCGTCGGGGTCATCGCCGCAGTGCTCAAGAGTCAGGGAGGTTTTCTTGCGGCGCTCGACGGTATGGCAAGGGTTTCTGACCCGACTGTGTCCGAGGCGCCCGGAATCTTCAACTCGTTCTTCGGACCCGACCCTTTTAACCTGCTCTGTGTCGTGATCCTGACTTCGCTGGGTACCTGGGGGCTTCCTCAGATGGTTCAGAAATTCTATGCCATCAGGAGTGAGAAGTCGATAAACGCGGGTACGGTGATCTCCACCTTCTTCGCTTTTGTCGTAGCCGGAGGCTGCTACTTCCTCGGAGGCTTCGGCCGCCTGTTCTCTGACAAGATCGATATAGCGGCGAATGGCTTTGACTCTATCATACCTACCATGCTTTCAGGTCTTCCTGATTTCCTGATCGCGGTGGTGGTCATACTCGTCCTGAGCGCCTCCATGTCGACCTTGTCCTCACTGGTCCTGACCTCTAGCTCTACCTTGACACTGGATCTCATCAAAGGACATATGGTAAAGGAAATGGATGAGAAACGCCAGGTATTCATCATGCGCGCGTTTATCGTGGTCTTCATCGCGATCTCCGTTGTGCTTGCCATTATACAATACAAGTCAAATGTAACCTTCATCGCGCAGCTCATGGGTGTCAGCTGGGGAGCAATGGCCGGCGCGTTCCTCGCTCCGTTCCTGTATGGACTGTACTGGAAAGGGACGTCACGGCTGGGCTGTTGGGCAAGCTTCATCTTCTCAGTCGTGGTAATGACCGCGAACATCTTCGTCCGCCCTCAGTTCCCGAAAGCTATCCAGTCGCCTATCAACGCAGGCGCTTTCTGCATGCTCGCCGGTCTTGTGATCGTACCGGTGGTGTCAGTGCTCACGCCAAAGCCTGACAAGAAGATGGTGGATGAAGCATTCTCGTGCTACGAGAAGAAGGTCCTTGTCAGCCAGAGAGAGGCTCTCGAGGATGTCGAGTAAGCCGGATGCCTTGCGCGCTGCCGCTCAAAACGGCAATCGGCTGAATCGGCGCTTCGCCAAACCGGCAAGTCAGCCGGGCTGTCAATAATTCAGGCCGGCAATCGATCAGGCCGGCAATCGGTCAGGCTGGCAATCGGTCAAGTCAGCAATCGGTCAAGCCGGCAATCGGTCAAGTCAGCAATCGGTCAAGCCGGCAATCGGTCAAGTCAGCAATCGGTCAAGCCGACAGTCAGCCGGAGCAACTATCTGTAATGCCGGCATTCAGCCAGGCCAACAATATATGGGCAGATCATCATTCGGGATGATTCTGCCCTTTTATGTGTGCCGGGCATGGCACTATTCTTGCTGGTGAAAGTCCAGCCATGGGTAACCTACCGCCCATGTAGTTAAACGCAAACCGAAATCGGAGAC
>CACXUY010000053.1 GCA_902770965.1 uncultured Lachnospiraceae bacterium
CGATAAGGATTCTTAAAGAAATAAGTTGATAGATACAGCAAGATGTGATATACTATAGATGAACCCAGTATAGGATGCAAGGAAGTGCTCAAATGGGAACATCAGTAGTAATCCAAGAAGGCGATCTGAAAGCCCAGATCACCTACATGAAGTCTATATTGAACGAGAGACAGTATAGATGCTTCCTTGGCACCACAGCTATATCTCTTGGCCGCGGTGGACAGGCACTGGTAGCTCGTCTATCAGGGTCCTCTATCAATACTGTGCGAAAGGGCGTAGAGGAAGTCAGCAGTAGTTCAACGGTTGAAAACAGTGCACAGATCAGGAAGCCTGGAGGTGGGCGGAAGTCGGCAGCAACTTTGCATCCGCAGTTATATGAATACATAGAGAAGATCATAGATGGAAAGACTTATGGTGATCCGGAAAAGATTATTCATTGGACGACCCAAAGCCTAATGAGTATTGCAGATGTACTCTATACCGACTATGGAATCAAGGTAAGTCATACGGTAGTGGCCAGCGCTCTGGAAAAAATGGGTTACAGCAAGCAGATGAACCAGAAAATGCTTCAGGTTGGAAAGCCACACGCTGATCGCAACGCCCAGTTCGAATATATCAATGCAACATCGAAGAAATACATATCCGAAAGAAATCCGGTAATATCAATCGACTGTAAGAAAAAGGAGAACCTTGGCAACTTCAAGAACAACGGGAAGGAATACCGTAAGAAGAACGATCCACGGAAGGTCCTGGATCATGACTTCTTGAACAAGGCGTTAGGAACAGTTGCGCCATATGGTATCTACGATATCGATAAGAATAAAGTCAAAGTGTTTCATCCACGCCTTGGTCGCGTTAACTTTCACCATACGCATCACCTCCTCCTACCCTGGACGAGATGATCCCATATGCAGCCTTCTGGACATCTCTGGCAAATTTTCTGGCTTCTGAATACTTCTCATAAGCCAACGAATGCGGCCTGCCGAAAAGCTCCAGCACCACCGGCGCATCCATCAGCCTTCCCGTGTAGAGGATCACCTGAAGCGAATTGATCCTGCAGGAAGCATTATCCATCCAGCCGGCATCTCCGTCATATACTCCGCCGCTATTTCTGTCGGCTTCGCTGGTTCCGGCTGTTTTCTTCCTGCCGGCAGCGTCCTTTTTCTTTTGCCGCGAGCTAAAACCCAGGTTTATCTCATCCACCATACTGCTGTACTCCCTGAGTTCCTTTATCTCACAGCCATTCAGCTGTAGGAACGTACGCTTATCAAAGCTGCTGCCATCGTCAGAATAAGCCACGATCTGACTCTGCTGGTCAACGGCGAACTCAACGTGAACCGGGGCCTGGCGGTCTCGATCTTCAAAGACAAATCTGGCGGTCGGATGAAAACCCCCAAGCTCCAGCTCCGCCATGCTTTTACCTGTCTTAGCCGCAGGCGCTGCCGGGGATATCCTCTTTTGCTCCGCCCTGATGTCCTGCTTTAATTTATCCTGATATGCCTTCATCCTGTAGTTTCGGATGAAAAGGGCAAGGCATAGCACGGAGGCAGCTAAAAGGATCAATCCTATATCAGATAAACCCACCTCAATTCCTCCTATATCAATATATTACATGCCAACTACAGATAACATAGACAGTGTTTGTCGAAATCACGATTCTATGTTATGACACATGCAAAAACAATATAGCGTTACTGTCAGGTTTGATAAGTATAACCTATTTTGAATGCAGTGTCAAAAGCGTAAATATACATTTTTTGCCGTAGTTTTTCATGGGATTGTCAATTATTACAACACCCAGCATTTTAAGTGTTTTTTCCCCGAAGCATCTCCATAATCTTTCCATAATTCTCGGCATGATGGGGGAAACTGCAGCCCGAACAATCCTTGACAAGGTTCCCATCAGGATGGCTTATCCAAGAGGGATTTCCAGGGCATTTTTTCCTGCCATACAGCGGGCAGAAACAAAACAGGCAGTTCAGCTCTGAAATATCCTTGTGGCAAGGATAATAAATACAATCCCTGTTTGCAAAAAAACGATATGAATTATCCATAACAGGTCTCCAAATGTCCGCGTTTGTCAGTATAAGACCACCGAATCATAATCCGGCGGGGAAGATATGATCGAACGTTGCTCGCCGCGCGGCCCGGGCCCGGCTGATCAGGGATAGTTCCTTGCCAGGACCAGTGCATCATAAGAAGAAGGCATGTTACAGATAAGCGCGGTCAAATACTTTCTCGTTCCCAACACTGATCAGCTTAGAGACTAGCTCCTTCATCTCATCCGATTCCTCGGCTTCATTTAGAAGGTCGCCCGCGGCATCCGATGCCATCACGAGCAGCGAGCTGTCCGCCAGCACGTCTCCCAGGATAAATGCCGGATCTCCGCTCTGCCTCGCGCCGAGCAGATCTCCCGGTCCTCTCAGCTTCAGATCCTGCTCCGCTATCTTGAAGCCGTCGTTCTCTTTCCCCAGAACCTCAAGACGGACATTCTCCTCTTCGTCCTCTGAGCCGTTGATGAAGATACAGTATGACTGATCTCGTCCCCTTCCTATCCTTCCCCTCAGCTGATGAAGCTGCGCAAGCCCGAAGCGCTCAGCGTTCTCAATTATCATCACGGTGGCGTTCGGTACATCCACGCCGACCTCAACTACCGTAGTGGATACCAGGACAGACAGCTCTCCTGAGGCGAACTCCTCCATCACCCTTAGCTTATCTGCCGGCTTCATCCTCCCATGAAGCATACCAACGGAGCATCCTGATAGTTCCCTAGCGAGCCGACGCGTACAGCTTATCACATCCTCCGCGTCCATGCCCTCGCTCTTCTCCACAAGCGGACAGATTACATAGCCCTGACGGCCTTCTTCGATCCTCTTTTTCAGGAATCTGACCGCCTTGACCCTGTCACTTTCCATGATGACAGCGTTCTTTATCGGAAGCCTGTCGGACGGTTTCTCGTCCACGACTGACACGTCCAGATCACCGTACAGTATCATCGCAAGGGTCCTCGGGATCGGAGTCGCGCTCATGACCAGGATATTGGTTCCCTCGCCCTTTCCCGCGAGCACGGCACGCTGCCTCACGCCGAAACGATGCTGCTCGTCCGTGACGACAAGCCCAAGCCTGGCATAATCCATATTTTCTTGAAATAACGCGTGCGTACCGATGATGATGTCTGCCTCACCGGACTCTATCATGCGGTTTGCCTCTCGTCTTTGGGCGGCTCTCATGCCCCCTGTTACCAATACACAGCGAAAAGGAAGGCGGCAGTCTTCCTGAAGCTTCGTCAGCTTTTCAAAATGCTGTCTGGCGAGGACTTCTGTGGGAGCCATCAGCGCCCCCTGAAAGCCGTTCTCCGCCACAGTTATCAGCGCGAGTATCGCCAATATGGTTTTGCCTGAGCCGACGTCTCCTTGGATCAGCCTGTTCATGGGAGCGGCGGCAGACAGGTCGTCTTTTAGCTCGCCCCATACCCTCAGCTGGGCTTTTGTAAGCTCGTAGGGCAGGGCGAGGAGCAATTTCTCTGCCCATGACGTCTTCTTCACCTGGCAGCTGCAAAATGAAGGTTCTTTCGACCTCAAGCTTCTTACTCCCAAAACAAACGAGAGAAAATCATCAAATACAAGCCGTCTGCGGGCTCTTGTAAGCGCTTCGAAGCTTTCAGGAATATGTATGTCATGCACAGCCTCGTTAAGACCGCACAGTCCATATCTGTCCTTGATCTTCATGGGAAGATCATCACTCAGGCATTCCATTTCACCAAGCGCTTGTGCCACTGCTCTTCTTATGACCTTCACGGACAAGCCATCAGTAGTGAGGTAAACAGGTCTGGGCTTGTCGGCCACGCTCTCGTACTCCTCTAACCTGTACAGCTCCGGCTGAAACATAACCAACCCATTGTATTTTCCTGAGATCACACCCAGGAAAACATATCTCTGCCCGGGATACAGGACACGCTCCATATATGGCTGGTTGAACCACCCCAGCTTCAGGCGGCCGCTCCTGTCAGATACCGTGACGGTAGTTAGCTTTCCTCTCGAAGTAGAAACCGTCACCGGCCTGGCATCGACCTTGCACAAGACCGCGGCGGTCTTGCCCTCTATACAGCCTGATATATCCGAAACCGGCGGCATCATGTCATATCTAGCCGGATAATGCCGAAGAAGGTCACTGACCGTAAGGATGCCCAGACGGTGAAAACGCCCGGCTGTCTTTAGTCCCACTCCGAAGCAGCTTTCTATCGGATCGTCCATTCGCATCCTGCCGTCACCTCCTGTACATTTATATCTCACACCCGTTCGCCGACGTGACACCGATACACGCCATCGTCTGTCATTCTGTCCGCCGGGGTGACACCGATGCACGCCATCGTCTGTCATTCTGTCCGCCGGCGTGACACCGATACACGCCATCGTCTGTCATTCTGTCCGCCGGCGTGACAATTCAGCCAGGCTTTCCGAAAAACAAGACCGCCACGCCTGCATAAGCCCCCTATCTCCGGGCTTTTTTACTGTTGGCAGGTTTGGCGGTCGAAATGCATTGATATGAATTAATAAATGCGCAGGTTGCCTGGTTTATTATGGTCTTGGCTTTATTCAGCGGAGATCACGTAATAATAAATCGGCTGCCCTCCGTAGTTGACCTCGATCTCACAGTCAGGACAACTCTCTCGGAGCATATCTGCCAGCTTCTCGGCATCCTCCTCAGAGACGTCCTTGCCGTAATATATGCTGATGAGTTCATCATCCTCGCCCAACATATCCTCTACCATGCAGCAGGCGACCTTGGCGATATCAGAACCTACTGCCGACAGTCCTTTGTCGCTGATGCCCATGATATCGTCTTTCGCAATAGCCTTACCGTCTATACTGGTATCACGCACCGCATAGGTGACCTCTCCGGTCTTGACCCGCGACATCTCCTCTTCCATCATCCTCGCGTTCTCCTCCTCGGTCCTGGAAGGAGAATAGTTGATCAGTGCCGTGATGCCCTGAGGAATGGTCTTAGACGGAATGACATATACTGTCTTATCCTCAGTGAGTGCCTTCGCCTGCTCCGCGGCAAGGATGATATTCTTGTTGTTCGGAAGAATATATATCGTCTTTGCGTTGAGCCTCTCTATGGCGCAGAGTATGTCGTCGGTACTCGGATTCATAGTCTGTCCGCCCTCAATGATCTCATCGACATTCAGACTCCTGAAAATCTCACTGAGGCCTTCGCCCATGGATACCGTTATGAAACCGACTGCTTTGGGCGGAGCCGTTGCTTTCTGCTCCGCTTTGACCTCTGCGTCAGATCCGTCCCCGCAGCCCGCGAAATCAGGAACATGGTGAAGGAATTCCCTGTGTTCCTCCTTCATGTTATCTACCTTTATATGGACAAGGCTGCCATAAGTAAGCGCTTTCTGGATGGCGAGTCCCGGGTCATTGGTATGGACATGAGCCTTGACAAAAGCCCCATCCTTCACCACTACCAGCGAATCGCCGATATTCGCGAGGAAAGCCTTGAGGTCATCGGCTGCCCGTGAGCCATCGGGCTTCATCGGCATCAGGTAAAACTCCGTGCAGTATACATACTTGATCTGCTCGTTCCTGGCAGCTGCCACTGCCTTGGCTTCGGCGTTCAGCTGGGCTGACTCCGGATCCTCGAATACCACCTCTTTGCCAAGATATCCCTCAAGAGCCCCCTTCATGAACTGCATGAGGCCTTGGCCGCCCGAGTCCACGACCCCCGCCTCTTTTAAGACAGGGAGCAGCTCAGGCGTCTTCTGAAGAGCTTCATCACCGGCAAGGATTATCTTGCGCATGAACTCCTCGATGTTCTCCGGACCTTCCGCAAGCTTGACCGCTTCCTGCTCGATTCCCCTCGCGACTGTAAGTATGGTGCCCTCCTTGGGCTTCATGACAGCCTTATAAGCGGTCTCCACCGCCCTGGTTGCAGCAGCTGCCAGCAGGGCTTTGTCAATGGTGTCACAGCCGCGGATCTCCTTAGCGAAGCCTCTCATGAGCTGCGACAGGATGACGCCGGAGTTGCCTCTGGCACCCCTGAGCGAGCCGGAGGAAATGGCCTTGCACAGCGCAGACATGCTGAGCTCTTCCAAAGCCCCAACCTCTTTTACGGCTGACTTGATGGTGAGGGTCATATTCGTTCCCGTGTCTCCGTCAGGTACGGGGAAAACATTCAGCTCGTTTATCCATTCTTTATTCGCCTCAAGATTGGATGCCCCGGCGAAAAACATCTTCCGAAGCTGTTCGGCGTTGATAGAAAACTTACACACAATAATACCTCCCCAAGTCAGTCAATCTCCCTGACGCCATCCACATAGATACTGATGCCGCCGACCGGAATGCCGGTAAACTCCTCAACCTTGTACTTCACTGTCTCTATCAGGTTCTCGCACACGGCAGAGATATTCACGCCGTAGGAAATGATGACATGGAAATCAATATTAATCTTGTTGTCGCCGACCTTGACATGGATGCCTTTGGTCAGATTCTCCTTGCGAAGCAGCCTGACCAGTCCGTCCTTCACGTTCGTCGAAGCCATGCCGACTATCCCCATGCTCTCAACAGCGATGGTGCCGGCAAACTTCTCGATGACCTCGGTGTCGATGAGGATTTCGCCGAGGGGGCTGGATATCCTGCACTTCATCTGCCTTCCTCCTTCAATATATAATTACGATTCAGAATATAATTACGATCCAACATTTAATAACGATTCAGCATTTAATAACGATTCAGCATTTAATAACGATTCAGCAACAATGTACGTTACTGTTCAGCGCAAGGATGGATGCTCAGCGTCCCGAGTCCGTGACGCCGAATAGCTGCCGATATACAGTGATCAGCAAAAAAACAATCTTACGCAAACCTGCATGCTGACAATACAAGCGACTCCACGCATACAAAACAGCAGCGAATTCAGAACAGATACTGCCATCTATACATAATAACTTGTTTTCAATGAAAATGCAAGTTTGAAAGCTTTCTTTCATCGCGCATCGACCAATAGCAGATCAGGGTATTCGGGGTATAAGTTTTAAAGCCTTCCTTACATCGCTCATCGCTCAATGTCAGATCGTGGTATAACCGTCATCTTATCTGTCGATAATTCGAGTTTATCGCAGAGTATCCGGTTATCATCTTAACATGTCAAGCAGCTCCGCCTCAGATATCACCTTAATGCCAAGGCTTTGCGCTTTCGCAAGCTTTGAACCGGCGGCTTCGCCCGCGACGAGCAGGCTTGTCTTCTTGCTCACGCTGCCGGTGACCTTCCCGCCGTTTTGGGTCACCAGCTCCTCCGCTTCCTTGCGCCCCATGCCGGAAAAGGTCCCCGTGATGACTATCGTCATGCCCGAAAGCTTCTGCGATACGGCTTCCTCGGACTTGACCGACATGACCACCCCCGCCTCCTCCATTTCACGGATCATCTGAACGTTATGGCTGTTTCGGAAGAAGTCGTAGATCGACTGCGCCGTGGTTCCGCCTATGTCGGGTACGGCCAGCAGACTCTCAATATCTGCCGTCATAAGTTCATCGATGCTTGAGAAATATCGCAGCACGGTGCGGGCTGTCTGGCGGCCGACGTTCCTGATCGCAAGACCTGTAAGCAGACGGACCGGTCCCGCCTCCTTCGATTTTTCTATCTCGGCAAGAAGCTTGTCCGTGTTCTTGACTTTTCCGATGATGCCCTTCTCTATAAGCTCATCCCTGTGCTCCTTCAGACGGTAAATATCGGAATAAGACCTGAGATAGCCGCCTTTGACCAGGGCATCGACCAGCGTGCCCCCAAGTCCCATGATATTCATGGCGTCCCTTGACGTGAAATAAGCTATCGTCCTTGTGACCTGGGCGGGACAGGAAGGATTGACGCAGCGGATGTCCGCCGTGTCTTCTTCCCTGACGACAGGATCTCCGCAGACCGGACAGAACTCAGGAGCTTTGTAGACCGCCGCCGGCGGACGCACGCAGCCGTTGAGCCTGGGGATGATCTCTCCGCTCTTGTAAATCTTATATATTCCCCCGATGCCTATCTGCATGCTGTTTATGTAATCCTGATTGTGGAGGGTGACATTTGACACATTTGTCCCACACAGCCGCAGCGGCTTCCCTGTCTCGTTGTCGCGGACCCGGCCGACGAAGGAGAGCTTCCCGGTTCTGCCTACGTCAACGACCACGTCCTCGAGATACGCATCCTTCTCCTCGGGCGGATATTTGTAGGCTATATGTCCGCTGGTATATTTCGTCCCTGACGGAAAATCCTTCCGCCACGGCGTGTAGTCGAGCTTCACCACCGCGCCGTCAAGGTCATAGGGCAGGCTGCCTCGGAGGTCTCCTATCTCATCGATGGCGGAAAAGACTTCTTCCAGGCCGGTGCAGCGTCTCCTTACGACCACAGGCACGCCCGCGGCTTCCAGCGCGTCCAAAGCATCCAGATGATGAGCCATGAATTCCTCCGGTCCGGACTGGACGTTGAAGATAAACATGTTCAGCCCACGGCTTTTCGTGATAGAAGGGTCTAGCTGGCGCAGCGTTCCGGCTGCCAGGTTTCTGGGATTCGCCGCGGGCTTTTTGCCCAGCTCCTCCTGCGTCTCGTTGAAGCGGTCAAATGCTTCGTGGGTCATATAGACCTCTCCCCTGAGTTCAAGGCGGTCGAAGGGAAGGTCAAGCCGCTGCTTCACATCGGGGATGGCGAGGCTGTTCGCCAGAACGTCCTCGCCTATGTGCCCATCCCCTCTGGTCTCGGCCATGTAAAGGCGCAGACAGGAGCGGTTCCTGCCTGAGGCATCAGGCGTGTCGGCATCGGAAGCATTGCCGCTGTCTGTGTCAGACGCGCTGCTGTCATTCGCAGCGGCATCCGGCTTCTCAGCCCTGTATCGCAGTGACATCGAAAGACCGTCGATCTTTGCCTCGACAGAGAAGACCGCATCGGGGTGAAGCTCCTGCACCTTCCTGACCCAGGCGGCGACTTCTTCCTTGGTAAATACATCCTCTATTGAAAGCATGGGCACATCATGCTCCACCTTGACTCCGGCTTCTCTTTTTGCCGTGCCTCCCACCTTCTGAGTGGGCGAGTCGGCATCCACCCACTCAGGATGCTCTGCCTCCGCGGTTTTCAATTGACGCATCAGCAGGTCATATTCATGATCGGAAATCTCGGGAGCATCCTGATTATAATATTTATCCATGTGGTAGCTGATGGTACCCTTAAGCCGGTCGTATTCTTGTCTCGTCATTTTTCGATCCTCTCTATATTGTTAAGGCTGCAGGCATAAAGGCAGCATGCGCCTTGAATGCCCTCTTTGCGGGCACAGAAGACGTGAGTCCTTTCTATAAGCTTCACAGCATAGACAGCAGCTTCCTCTTCTCTTCGCCTTCAACAAGCCTGTACTCTCCCGGCTTCATCCCGCCGAGCATGATATTCATCACCCTTATGCGCCTCAGGTGCGTGACCTTCACGCCACAGGCCTCACACATCCTTCGTATCTGCCTGTTCAAACCCTGTGTCAGAACGATGTTGAAGGATTTCTCGCCCGTCTTCCACGCCCGGCAGGGACGTGTCACTGTATCTAGTATAGGCACTCCTGAGCGGAGCTTTATGAGAAGTTCCTCGTTTACAGGACTGCTTATATAGACCTGATACTCCTTTTCATGGCGATTGCTGCCGCGAAGGATCTTATCTGAAATACTGCCCATATTTGTCATAAGTATAAGCCCCTCGGACATCTTGTCCAATCTTCCCACAGGGAAAACCCTGACCGGATAGTCCAGCATGTCCACGATATTTTCTTCGTTGGTATGACGCGCCGTAGTGCACACAATCCCCATGGGCTTGCATACTGCAAGTATCACTTCGTCGTCCTGCTTCCGCACAAGTCTGCCATCGACACGGACATCGTTCATCTCCGACACCTTCATGCCCATGTCGGCAATATTGCCATCCACAGTGACGCGCCCCTGCTCTATAAGACGGTCAGCTTCCCTTCTTGAACATATGCCACAGGCGCTGAGGTATTTGTTGAGCCTCATCGATTCCTGCGCTTTTGTCACTGACATTTTTACGTCATCCTTGTTCTGTCTTCTTTCAGCTCTATTATTATGTTCCGTCATTTTGCGTTCCATTCGTTCCATTTCTGTTCCCACTCTTTCATAAGCTTTCTCAATCAGGTTTTCTTTAACCCTTTTTCAACAGGCTTTCTTCAGCTTTTCTCAAACAGGTCATTCCTAACGACAGGTCATTCCTACAACAGGTCGTTCCTACAACAAGTCGTTCCTACAACAGGTCATTCCTACAACAGGTCGTTCCTGCAACAGGTCATTCCTACAACAGGTCTGCAGCAAGGTTCACAACAACGCCGGAACAACAACACAATCCTTGCTTGACATCGTTCTCATAAAGTGCTAATCTAGTAATGTTCGATGTTTTTGCACCGAAGGTTCACATATTTGCCGGTGTGTCGGAATTGGCAGACGACCGCGACTCAAAATCGTGTGGAGAAATCCGTGTGGGTTCGAGTCCCACCACCGGCACTGTTTATGAGGTTTCCTGACCGGAGGAAACCTCTTTTTCTTTGAAAGCCGGCCTCCGCGAAGCGGGTGACCATATTAGGGATGCATCCATAGCACAAGAAAGAATAATCTATGTCCGTGACAAAGTCAATAATATGATCACGGTGCCAAAAGCATAGTTGTGTGCGTTGTTTACCGCGTTATTTGCCCTATGTTTGTTCTTCATTGGTCATGCTTGTTCTTCATCATTGTTCTCCATTATTCTCCATTATTGTTATGCGGATTGCCATCCGATTATTGACACTTTTTCTCATGAGGGCTATTATTAATACATGTGAATTTTAATGACGGTACGCGCAGCGTACCCCCTCTATAGGAAAGGAATAATTCATGTCTCAGGTTTTTATTAATACTCATCCGCTTGTGCAGCACAAGATCACACTGCTGCGTAACAAGAATACCGGCACCAATGAATTCCGCTCTCTGGTAGACGAGATCGGAATGCTGATGGGCTATGAAGCCCTTAGCGACCTGCCGACTGAAGATATCGAAGTTGAAACTCCTATTGAGAAATGCATGTCCCCCCAGATAACGGGACGAAAGCTTGCCATCGTGCCTATACTCAGGGCAGGTCTTGGCATGGTCAGCGGAGTACAAAAGCTGGTTCCCACCGCCAAGGTCGGCCATATCGGACTCTACCGCGATCCTGTGACACATGAGCCTCAAGAATATTACTGCAAGCTCCCGGATCCTATCAACGAACGCACTATCGTTGTCACAGATCCCATGCTTGCCACCGGAGGCTCCGCAGTTTCCGCCATCAATTTCATCAAGGAGCATGGCGGCAAGAAGATTAAGTTCATGTGCATCATCGCGGCACCTGAAGGACTTGAGAAACTGGAGAAAGCTCATCCTGACATACAGATCTATGTCGGACATCTTGACAGGGAGCTGAATGCTAACGCTTACATCTGCCCTGGTCTCGGAGACGCGGGAGACCGTATTTTCGGAACAAAATAAGCAACCGCTTTACCACTTAACCTCATAAATAAATTCTACAGATGTAATTATTCGGCACCCCAGACTCGGAATGCTGCGCATCCCTCGTTGTTGGGGGTGCTGAATAATTACCTACAGATTATAAATATGTTACATGTCACCTTTTTAGCGTGACATATAACATATTTATGAGGTGCATCATTACATAATCAAAAAGAAAAAATGGGAAAGAACAAGAAACATAAGAATGATAAATCTATTGTAAACCGTCCTCAGGCAACCACCACAGATATTGCCGGGAAGGCAGATACCACAACATCTTTTTCTGACAACATCATTTCTTCAGATCCTGATAAAGTAAAGGCGCACGAGCTTGCCAAAAACGATAATCCTGCATCCGAGACGATCACAACAAGCATAACGGACGAAGTCAGGGCAGCGGCAGTATCCCCTGATATGGATTCCGCGATAAGCGATGAAGATGTATCTGTCTCTGATTTTTCTGATACAGAAACCAGCAGCACTATTGACACAGCTCAGGACAAAGCATTTGCTTTCATCGGTGATGCTACAGATACTGCTGACATCACGGCGGGTATAGATCCCGATGCAGATGAAGCGTCAGGGGCGAATACGGACGTTGTCTTCCATGAAGAAGCGGCTGATGCAGATGATACGTTAAAAGCGAATGCAGACACTGTCTTAGATGGCGAGACGGCTTTTACAGCTGATGAGATGTCACAGACGAATACGGACACTGTCTTAGATAGTGAAGCAGCTGATGCAGGTGAAACATCAAAAGCGAATGCAGACACTGTCTTAGATGGCGAGACGGCTTTTACAGCTGATGAGACGTCAGAGACGAATACGGACGCTGTCTTAGATGGCGAAACGGCTGATACAGACGAGACATCAGGGGCTACAGAAGTGACGGCATCCGCAGCGGCTGTTATAAATGATGCGGCAGCTGCAGATGCGGATAGTGAGATTAAGGCGGATCAAGAAGCGCTTGTCGGAGACGGAGCAGCTACTACGGCAGATAAGGCCATAACTGACCAAGCCAAGGACGAGCAGGAAAAAAACGATCAAGCCAAGGACGAGCAGAAAAAAGATGATCGGTCAGAGACCGCTAAGGACAAGCCAAAACGCAAGCCCTCCCGCGATGAAGAGCTCTCGAAAAAAAGCTCAAAGGCTGTTCCGCTTGCCCTCCTTGTTATCCTTGCCGCATTGACCGCCGTATACTGCGGGCTCGCGCATTATTACAAAGACCATTTTCTTCCTGGAACGACTATTAACGAAGTGAATGTATCGGGCATGGATGCCTCCGAAGCGAAGACCGCTATACAGGCTGATATCCGCAATTATTACCTTCAGGTGCACGAGCGAAAGGGAAAGGATTTCATCAACAGCGAGGGGCTTAGCCTCACTTTTGCCAATCCTGAGGATGTAGATACTCTTCTTGAATCGCAGGATCGCTGGGCCTGGCCGCTTTATTTCAATAAGATTACCGACGCTGAGCTTGACCTGCGGTGGTCAGTCGATGAAGAAGCTCTCCACAAAAGAGTCCTGGAGATGAATGCCCTCAAAGACGAAAACGTTGTTGCTCCTACGGACGCCTACATCAGCGACGGCAGCGCGGACACCAAGGTGATAGTGCCGGAAACCCAGGGCAGCCAGCCTGATCCGGACAAGCTCTACTCCGTTATTTATGAAGCTGTGACCAACGGTGTTGATGAGGTCGATATCGATGAAGCCGGATGCTACATAACACCTAAGATTTATCGAGATGACAAGAACCTGAATGACCGCCTGGAGCAGTGGAACAGTTACCTCCGCTCGGTTGGCCTTACTTACGACTACAGCGACAGGAAAGAGGTTTTTGATTATGCCACTCTCTGCAGCCTGTTGATCGATGACGGTGAGAAGGTATTTATCAATGAAGAGGCTGTTGGTGCCCTGGTCCAGGAATGGAAGCAGAAATACGACACCTTCGGCAGGTCGCGTCAGTTCCGCACTCACAGCGGCGACACCATCACGGTCACCGGCGGGGACTACGGCTGGGTAATCAAGAAAGCCTCTACCGTCGAGGAGGTCATCAACTATATCAATGCCGGGGACAACGGAACGCACACCCCGCCTTATTCCTATAAGGCTAAGTCAAGGGACACCAACGACATCGGCAGCACCTACGTAGAGATATCCATCTCCAGACAGAGGATGTGGCTTTATGTGAACGGCGAATGCGTAGTCGACACCCCTGTCGTCACCGGCAATCCCAACAAAGGCAACAGCACCTTGAAGGGCTGCTACGCGATCGATGCCAAGAAGAGTCCTGCGGTTCTCAAGGGGCAGGGATATGAGAGCCACGTAGTATACTGGATGCCATTCAACGGCAATCAGGGCATTCACGATGCCGACAACTGGCGTTCGTCATACGGCGGTTCTATCTATCTTTCGAACGGCTCGCACGGCTGTGTCAACACACCGCGCAACAAGGTAAAAAGGATATATCAAGAGGTGGACATCGGCACACCTGTGATCGTGTACTGATATAGTCCAGCCGCAGAGCGCACATGCCCCAAGTGCTTGCACTTACAGGACATGTGCGCTCTAATGTTAATGCCATCAGGTTTCCGGGCAGCTGTTCTCTATATAATATGGGAGTGAACTCAGAATGTACTTTCTCGAACATTTAAAAACCATCAACCATCACCGCCGCCTGGTGCGCAGATTCTGTTTCCGGGTAGGCCTTTACTGGCAGGGGCTGACACACGACCTGTCTAAGTACTCCCCCTCAGAGTTTCTGGAAGGTATCAGGTATTACGCCGGCACACAAAGCCCGAACAATCTCGAGCGCAAGGCAAAGGGCTATTCCGCTTCCTGGCTTCATCACAAAGGACGCAACAAGCATCATTACGAGTACTGGACCGATTACCACATCGGAGCGCCCAAGGGCACGATCTCTCCGGTGAAGATGCCCGAACGCTATGTCATAGAGATGCTCTGCGACAGGATCGCTGCCTGCCGGACTTATCACAAGGATGATTATACCGAGAAAGACGCTCTGGACTATTTTCAGAAAGGCTGTGCCGCTCTTTTGATGCATCCAGAGACCTCTCTTCTCCTTAGAAGGCTTCTGACGATGGTGGCAAAAAAGGGTGAGGATTATACCTTCAGCTATATCCGCCGTCACCGCGGTTCGCTCTACCCCTTGCTCGCGAACGCCGCGCCCTCGGATGTGCCGCTCATAAGCTTCGCGATACCCGGCCGCAGGTCTGAAGGTTCTGATTCTGGTTCTGATTCTGGTTCTGATTCTGGTTCTGATACTGTCTCTGATTTCAATGGGTTCTTTGATGTCAGGACGGGGCAGGAACGGCATGACCTATACGGAGATAGGAAGTATTGAGGTATGAAAACGATCGATACACACGGTATCACCTATATTGAACTGATACAGAATGGAACTCCGGAATGGTACTATGGGATCAGCTATGAGCATGGCGATCTGTATGAAGCGGAAGAGGTGTTTCGTGCGGGTGAACCGGTGAAGGGAAACTCCATATGTCTGATACATTATCCGGATGGAGAGGTATTCTGGCCGATCCCCATGGAAGCCGGAACGTATACAGAAAAGCCGGTTTTTCTGGATGGACATATCTTCCTGCTGAAGGTGGATTTCCGACACAGCCTTATACATATCTTATGTTTCGACTGTGATAGCCATGAGACAGATGTGTTTGAAGAGCTGCCTCTTGGCAACGTGAAAAGCTGCTATAATCTGCAGCTTCATACCTCCCCTCTTTCCCTGACACGGCAGGGAGAGGATGATATGTTTGAGATCGTTTGGCCTGAACGGATCAGTTTTGCGATGGATCCGCATGAGAGCTTTTTTCTGCGGGACAAGAAGAAGCTGTATTTCAGCAAATGGCATGAGGCAGGCGACGGATCGGATTACCGGTACTGGGAGGAGACTGTGATTCGCGACCTTAACGGCAAGCTTCTGGAGACACTGCCGGGAGATGTACAGGTCATGCCAAATGGGGATGTCTGGCATCTGACCTGATGGGATGAAAACAAGACAAGCTCGAAATCCGTCATGTAATTGCTTATCAATGCCATTAAGTTAAGGCATAACCCACTCTGGAACATACGGCTTTCTATGATAATGAGAGCCGTTTTTTATATGAAAACATTTAAAAAATGTTATAAAAAGTACTTTTAATCAGTTATATTATGTTGCTGTGCCTTAATTGTAGATATACATTCAAGGAGACTGATAAATATCTGATGATTGTATTACTGAACTGAAGCAGATACTTACAGATTGCATTTCCGAGGTGAACGATGTCCGACATCTGTTCTGCAAGAACCCAAAGACTGATTTCACTCGCAGCAGGAAGATGCCCCTAATTGTTTTTTTTACAGCTCATGATACCGATCCAAAGCAAATCACTTCAAAATGAAGTGATGGATTACTTTGGACATGCCCAATCATGTCCATCGGTATCGGCATTTACCCAACAGCGAGACAAGTTCCTTCCTGAAGGATGGGGCTATCTTCTCCATCTCTTCATGTGCAGAAGTCGTTCCTTGCCTGGCTCACTGTTTAACGGATACAGGGTTCTTGCCTGCGATGGCTCTGATGTCAATATCGCGCGTAACCCGGACGATGAGAGGACCTTCATCCACGAGGG
>CACXUY010000054.1 GCA_902770965.1 uncultured Lachnospiraceae bacterium
TATTTTTTCGATAAAAAAAAAACAAAACTTGTGTTGATATCTGTTTTGTATTATTATTTTTTTATCAATCAATATCATTGAGATGATATTGACAGCTTCATTATCACATGCGGCCGGTTAAGAGGTGGAGGAGGTCCGGCCGCTAGGAAGGAGAAGAGATGAGCTTAAGAACGTTTAAAGGCGGCGTTCACCCCTTCGAGGGCAAGGAGCTTTCAAAGGATCTGCCTATCCTTGAAGTACTGCCTAAGGGAGAACTCGTGTTTCCGATGAGCCAGCATCTTGGGGCTCCCGCTAAGCCTTGCGTGAAGGCGGGGGACAAGGTTCTTGTCGGGCAGAGGATAGCGGAGCCGGGCGGTTTTATATCTGCCTGCATCTGCAGCTCTGTGTCAGGCACGGTCAAGTCGGTAGGCCCGAGGCTCGCTCCTAACGGCGCTATGGTCGAGTCCATAGTGGTCGAGAACGATGGGGAGTACGCCATGGCACCCGGAGTAGGCGAGAAAAGGGACTATACGCGTATGTCCAAGGAGGAGATCCGCCAGGCAGTCAAGGACGGCGGAGTCGTCGGTATGGGAGGCGCCGGATTCCCCACTCACGTAAAGATCACTCCAAAGGATGATAGTAAGATTGAGTTCGTTATAGCGAACTGTTCGGAGTGCGAACCTTATCTGACATCTGACTACAGAGTCATGATGGAGGATCCGGAAGGCGTGATCAATGGAATGAAGGTGGTTCTCAGCCTTTTCCCCAACGCCAAAGGAATCATCGCGATCGAGGACAACAAGC
This sequence comes from uncultured Lachnospiraceae bacterium, assembly GCA_902770965.1. Taxonomy (GTDB): domain Bacteria; phylum Bacillota; class Clostridia; order Lachnospirales; family Lachnospiraceae; genus RUG11623. Next base: position 784 of record CACXUY010000054.1, read on the forward strand.
CCGATGCCATCAAGCTCATGGAGGAGAAGACCAGCGGAGAGGACAGGATATCAGTTCACTCCATGCAGACCAAGTATCCTCAGGGCTCAGAACGTCAGCTTATATACGTATGTACGGAGAGAAAGCTGAATTCTTCCATGCTGCCCGCCGATGTGGGCTGCATAGTTGACAACACAGACACTCTGAGGGCGATTTACATGGCGGTCTGCAAGAGCACCCCGCTTTTCCATCGCGTCGTCACGGTCACCGGTGAAGCAGTCGCGAAACCTCGGAACCTTGATGTCAGGACAGGAACTTTGTACTCTGAGCTGCTGGAGTATTGCGGAGGCCTTAAGTCGCAGCCGGAGAAGTTCATCTCCGGAGGCCCTATGATGGGCATAGCCCTGGTGTCTCTGGACGTCCCTGTGACCAAGATTTCTTCCGCTCTCCTATGTCTTGAGAAGGACGATATATCGGCGAATCCTTCTACTCACTGCATAAGGTGCGGCCGCTGCGTAGAGGCATGTCCCAGCAGGCTCGTGCCGCAGATGATGTACGAGTACGCCATCAGGGGTGATCTTGACCGCTTTGCCGCCATTAATGGCATGGAGTGCTTTGAGTGTGGAGCGTGTACTTATGGCTGCCCTGCCAAGCTCCGCCTGACACAGGCTTTCAAGCAGGCAAGAGCCGCCGTAGGAGCCGCGCGACGCAAGGCAGCTGCTGAAAAAGCGGCTGCGGAGAAAGCCGCGAAAGAGGCAGCCGCCGCTAAGGAAGGAGGGGCAAAAGCATGAGCGCGAATACCATGTACAATGTTTCCACCAACCCCCATGTCCTGCACAAGGATTCGACGCAGTCCATCATGCGCGATGTGACGTATGCTCTGATTCCCGCGACGGTTTTCGGTATCGTCAACATATTCATGCATTCTGCCGCGGCAGGCATCAATTCCCTGTTGACGGTCATCGTATCCATAGCTTCGGCAGTAGCGGCTGAATATGTCTGGGAGAAATGCATGAAGAAGCCCATCACCACAGGCGACTGGAGCGCTGTTGTCACGGGACTTCTCATCGGCATGAACATGCCTCCGAGGATACCGCTCTACATGCCCATATTGGGTTCGGTCTTCGCGATCATAATCGTCAAGCAGCTTTTTGGCGGTATCGGCCAGAATTTCATGAATCCCGCTCTGGCTGCCCGCTGCTTCCTGCTGCTGTCATTTGGAAGCTACATGAACAACTTCCTGATCGATGGAGCCACGGTGGACGGAGTGTCCTCCGCCACTCCTATTGCTATCCTCAAGGGCACTGCTGAAGGAGCATACCCTGCTTTAGGAAAGCTCTTTATAGGAAACGTAGGCGGAACCATCGGAGAGACTTCCGCCCTGCTGCTTATCATAGGCGGTCTCTACCTCATCTACCGCAAGGTCATCAGCTGGAAGATCCCTGTGATCTATACCGCGGTTTTCGCGGTTTTCATGCTGATCTTCGGCGGACATGGCTTTGACCTGAACTTCGTCCTTTGTGAAGTCTTCGGCGGAGGCCTGATGCTCGGCGCATGGTTCATGGCGACCGACTATGTATCAAGCCCTATCACACCTAACGGCCAGATAGTCTATGCAGTCATTCTTGGATGCCTCACCGGCATTTTCCGTGTCTTCGGCAACTCCGCCGAGGGAGTCTCCTTCGCGATCATCTTCACGAACATTCTTGTTCCGATCATCGAGATGTACACGATGCCAAAGGCATTCGGAAGGGAGGGCGAGAAGAAATGAGCGAGAAGAAGAATAACGGCGGAAGCACCATTATAAAGGACGCGTTGATCCTTTTTGCGATCGCCCTGGTGCTCAGCGCCATACTGGGCTTTACCAATGAACTCACCAAGGACAGGATAGCCGAGCAGAAGGTTCTTCAGAAGGAACGCGCCTACGCTGAGGTTTTCCCTGAGCTGAACGGCGGCTCCATCAAGAATACCGATGAACTGACGGCTATAGTCGAGGATTCATTCGCCATACTGGGTCTTTCTTCAGACACAAATATAACCGAGGGAAGCACCATCAACGATATCCTTGAAGTCACTGATACAGCGGGCAATACGATAGGCTATGTCGTTAACGTCACCAATTCCAAGGGTTATGGAGGGGCTATCGAGATGGCCGTAGGCATGGACACGGATCTGAATATAACCGGTCTCTCCATCATCTCCAACTCAGAGACCGCGGGACTCGGAGCGAACTGCACCAAGGATACCTGGAGAGCGCAGTTTAACGGGAAGACGATCCCGATAACCTACTCAAAGACCGGAGCCGTCGGCGCGAACGAGATCGATGCCATAAGCTCCTCGACCTTTACCACCAAGGCTGTCGTGTGGGGCGTTAACTCTGCCCTCTACGTCATCCAGATGGGCGTGAAGAAATAAAGGGAGGAAGGGAAGATGAACAAATATTTTAAGACATTCTTCAACGGTATCATCACTGAGAACCCTACCTTCGTCCTCATGCTTGGCATGTGCCCTACGCTCGCCGTCACGACCTCTGCCATCAACGGCATCGGTATGGGTCTTTCCACGACCGCGGTTCTGATGCTCGCGAATCTTCTGATAGGCATACTGCACGGCATTATCCCTGACAAGGTCCGCATCCCTTCGTATATCGTCATAATCGCGACGTTCGTCACGGTTGTCGACTTGGTCCTTCAGGCATTCGTGCCTTCGCTTTACAGTGCCCTGGGCATCTATATCCCGCTCATCGTCGTCAACTGCATCATCTTCGGCCGCGCTGAGTCCTTTGCGAGTAAGAACGGTCCTCTGCTGTCACTGGTGGACGGTCTTGGAATGGGACTTGGCTTCACCGGAGCCATCACTATTATAGGACTTGTCCGCGAGTTCTTCGGAGCCGGCACCGCTTTCGGCATCGATGTGCTCGGACGTATCCCTGGCTTTACTCCTATTTCAACCTTCATCATGGCACCCGGCGCCCTCTTCGTCGTCGCCATCCTTACCGCCCTTCAGAACAAGCTGAAGGCTCCGTCGGCCACAAACACTCCCGAGGGAGAGGCCCGTATGGCCTGCGGCGGCAACTGCGCGAACTGCGCGGGGGCTGCATTTGTCCACAATAAAGAGCTTATCGATAAGAGGAATGCCCAGATAGAGGCGGAAAAAGCAGCTGCCAAGAAGGCTGCGGCCGAGAAGGCGGCAGCGGCTAAGATGGCCGCAGCTGAAAAAGCCGCTGCAGGGGCAGTTAAAGCTGCCGCGAATGCAGGAGGGGAGGTCAAGAAATGATAGCAGGAAAACTTTTTATCGTGCTGATCAGCGCGGCACTGGTCAACAATGTCATCCTAAGCCGTTTCCTCGGACTGTGTCCGTTCCTTGGCATCAGCAAGAGCATCAAGACAGCCGCCGGTATGGGCGGTGCCGTCGTTTTCGTCATAACGATAGCGTCTGTCGTATGTTCGACCATCTATATGACCTTGCTTGAGCCCAGAGGGCTTACTTACCTCAACACTATAGTGTTTATCCTTGTCATAGCCTGCCTCGTTCAGGTTGTCGAGATGGTGATGAAGAAGATGATGCACTCACTCTATGAGGCACTGGGCATCTATCTTCCTCTGATCACGACCAACTGCGCCGTGCTCGGAATCGCGCTGGAGAACGTTCAGGAAGCTAATCCCGGCATGAACCGCATCCTTTATTCCGTGGTAAACGGAGTGGGCGCTTCCCTTGGTTTCTGCATATCGATCATCCTTATGGCGGGAATCAGGGAGAGGATACAATTCAACGATATCACCAAATCCTTCAAAGGCATGCCCATAGTGCTTGTCACCGCCAGCCTCATGGCCATTGCCTTCTGCGGTTTTTCGGGATTGATCTGAAGAAGGAGGAAGAGCTATGGATTTTGGAATGATCGCGCTTTCTATTGCTTCAGTCAGCGGAGTAGGTCTTGCCATCGGTATCCTTCTTGGGGTTGTAGGCAAGAAGTTCGCCGTTGAGACAGACGACCGCGTCGTCGCTGTAAGGGATCATCTGGCAGGCTCTAACTGCGGTGGCTGCGGTTACGCAGGCTGTGACGCATGCGCGGAAGCCATTGTCAGGGGGGACGCGAAGGTTAATGTCTGCCTTCCCGCCGGTTCCGACAATATCAAGGCCATCGGTGAGATCATGGGCATCGTTGTCAATGAAGAGGAACGTCTCGTATCCTTCGTCCGCTGCGCCGGAACCTGCGACAAGACAAAGATGAAGTCAAATTACTATGGGATCAAGGACTGCCGCGAGGCAGTGGTCATGCCCGGAGGTACCCCTAAGGAATGCAGCTTCGGCTGCCTTGGCTATGGCACCTGCGTCAACGCATGCCTGTTTGACGCCATACATATCGTTGACGGTATCGCGAAGACAGATCCTGAGAAATGTACAGCTTGCGGCGGCTGTGTGAGAGCCTGCCCGAAAGGACTCATCACGCTGGTTCCTTACTCCGCCACCCAGATCGTCAGATGCTCAAGCAAGGACAAAGGAAAAACCGTGCGCGAGGCATGTTCTGCCGGCTGTATCGGCTGCGGCATCTGTGTGAAGAATTGTCCCGCAGATGCCATCGCGCTGAAGGACAATCTTGCGGTGATCGATCAAAGCAAATGTACCCGCTGCGGCACCTGCGCATCAAAGTGCCCCGCTAAAGTCATCACCGTAGGACAGCATTAATAGGAATTGGCAATAGCCATTCGGCAAGACATAAGGACCCCGGTTTTTTATCACGGAGCGTGAAAAACCGGGGTTCTGTGGCGCAGATATGTAAATATGTTCGGAGCGCGTATCACAGAGCTCGGTTTTTGTTGTTTTTTGCCCGGTTTTACTGTTTTTTCTGCCTGATACGCTCTTTCCCACAACTGTATTGACAAACAAGCCCTGTTGATAATACAATAATAAAGATACATGAACGGCAGGATTGATAATAATCTCACCGCTTGTGGCGAGCCGCATCTGCCGCGCGTCGGCGACAGCCTGGACTTAAACAGTTGAAGGCACTGATCGTGACATGTAGATTTCTGTGCAGAGGATGAATAATGGTTGTCAGAGAAACAAAAAACAGAGAATGGCTCTTTATCCTGTTCCTTCTGCTTTGTATTTTTCAGGTGCCGTTGGCATTGAACTTCGGGATCTTTGCTTATTATGACGAGCTTATCCCATTTTTGATCATCCCGGTGATGATCATTGATCTTATCAGGGCAAAAGGCAGCAAATGGTATCCGAAGAAGCTCTTGGCAATTATGTGCCTTCTTATAGTTTTCTGGGCGATTGGGTGGATCAGCTGGTCCAGAAGCCATCTTATGCCATTTAAGAACGGTTTTCTTGACAGTTTTGCCAACCTGAAATTCTATATTTCCATCGTGGTGTCATGGCTGCTCTTTAAGGAAATTGACTATGAGCATCTGTGGAAGCTGCTATGGAATATTTTGAGGGCGATCACTCTTATCCTTTTTGTTCTCACGATTTTCGATGAGATCTTTCACATATTCCCTGGTGAATTTCGCTATGGAATCATGTGCATCAGGCTTTTTTTCGGTCATTATACACTCATGGTTGCCGCCTGCGTGCTTATGTGTTCTATATTTATCAGGATGTATGAGTTCTATAAAGAGAGGGTGCTTCCGTGGATACTCATGCAGTTTGTCATGCTTTTTTTCACTATGAGGACGAAGGCATGGCTTGCGTTGCTCGCGTTCGCGGTGCTGTATTTTTACGTATGCAGAAAGCGCAGGAAGATAAGCAAAGTTGCATGGCTCGTGGTCATTTTGATGGTAGTGGTAATCTCCTTCAATCAGGTATCATACTATTTCGTTGAGCTTGGAGAAGAATCCGCAAGATACTTCCTGATAGTGACCTCGCCCGTTATCGCCAGGGACTTTTTTCCTCTTGGCAGCGGCTGGGCGACATTTGGCTCTGGCTTTTCCGCAGAGCCGTACTCCCCCATCTACAGCATGTATAACATAAATTACGTATGGGGGCTTACTATAGACAGGCCGGCATACATATCTGACTGTTTCTGGCCGATGATACTTGCCGAGACAGGTTTGTTCGGCCTGTTAACATATGCATCGGCACTCCTGATCCTGCTCAAAGGAGTTTTTGACCTCGGCAAAAAGAACGCCTATGCCTTCGCCTCCGCTCTGGGCGCTCTTGCGTATCTTATCATCGCCAGCACCAGCGAAGCCAGCTTCACCTTGGGCTATGCGTCGCACTTTGGCATTTGGCTGGGCATTATCTTTGCCGAGAGCAACGGACGGATCAGGTTCTTGCCGATGAGAAAGACATTGGGATATGATGACTCGAAACGATTAACTGCTCATCTTTAGTTGCGAAGAATGTATTTATTGTCAGAAAATATTATCTGGGAGAAAAGATGGAGAGAGATGGGAGAGAAGAGGGAAGTAAAAGACATTCATTCGATGGGATTCTTTGATCTGGCCAAGGGCCTTGGTATGATCATCATCATCCTTGGGCATTCGTATAATATGGCATTTGCTGAACCGGGCGTACACCCGGCCATGGCTGAAGGGCGCAGCGTTATTTTCGGAAAGGCTGTTCCTTTGCTCAGCGGGGCGGGGTCTGTCTTAGGAGCCGGCGTGGTGGCGATGTTCTTCATGATAAGCGGTTACAGCTTCTTCAAAAGAAAACCGAAGAAATGCCTTTCCATGCAGACAAAGCTTCTTTTGAAGCCGTATGCTGTGACGGGTTCGGCTGTCATAGTCTCAAAACTGATCATTTCCCTTCTCAGGAGAAGGTCGTTCCTTGAGCATGGAGCCGCTTTTATACCTACGTATTTATTTGGCACGTCACTTGACAGCGGAGGAAAGATATTCGGCCTGCCGGCTGAATCCATCAGCATACTCTGGTTCATTCTCTCGCTTTTTGAGGTGTGGGTCACCTACAATCTCATCGTGAGGATCAAGTCCGCGCGTACCCGTCACATACTGGTGGTATGCTCAGTGATAGCGGGATATTTTATGAGCCTTGCCCCCTTCGCCTGGCCTTTCATGCTCCCCCAGTCAATGGTCGTCCTGGGATATTTTCATGTGGGGCATCTGTGCAGGGAACACAAGGTCTTTGAGAGGAAGCTGCCTCAGTGGCTGCCTATACTTGCCGGCAGCGTGGCAAGCTTTTGCCTGCTGTTTGGTTCCGTGAATATCGCATACAGCTACTGGGGACTCGGACTGGTTGAGGTTGCAGGAACTATCGCGCTGGGATTTTTGCTGATGCTTGGCTATGTCAAGAAGCTCGGTACTGTGCCTGATACTAAGCTGACTTCATTTATTTCTGCCGTGGGCTTCTCATCGATATGGATTGTGTGCATTCATGGCTATGAGATGTGCGTATTTCCCTGGTACATACTGATCGGATTGCTCATGCCGCATAAGTTTCTGGCATTTCTGGTCGTGGCAATTCTTAGGTCTGTGATGATCTGGTGTGTTTACATGGCGATAATGTGGGTCAGGAAAAAGACGCAGAGGAAGAAAAAGATCGTATTGGAATGATTGATTTGTCTATGGATTTTGTCTATGGATTTTGTCTATGGATATAGATAGTATTATAAGGAGAACATATGGGTAAAGCAGCAGGCAGGGTTATAATGTGGCTGGTCAGCTTCATGTTGTTTCTTGCGTTCGGCATTGTCGCAAAGGGGATGCTCAGTTACGGAAGGGTCGATATCAAAGCCGATCCGGGGGTGGTGTATTCTTCTGAAGAAGGGAATATAGTGACTTCCGCTGTTGATGACAAGGTTGTCATCAATGGAGCTGTTTCTTATCGTGACAGCAAAGGCTGTGACCTGGATGTGGCATATGTGCCGACTGAAAACAAGAAGCCTTTGCTCATCCTTGTCCACGGAGAATCCTATCAGTCAGGTTCGAGAAGCGATGTCTACCCTCTGCTGCTTACATATTCGCAAAGAGGTCTTGTTGTCGCCTCCCTGGACTACGGTCTTCTGCCTGAAACCAGCATAGTGGAACAGCAGAATAATATCAAGTCTGCGCTGGAATATCTTGCTATTCACGCTGATGACTATGAGATAGATTCCCAGAGGGTTATGCTGATAGGCTTTTCGTCCGGAGCCCAGCTTGCAGCCAGGATAGCGGAAGAGGTCTCGGTCGATCCTGACAGGTACAGCTACCATATTGTTGGGGTTGGGGTTGTGTCCGGCATAACCGATTTCTCTAAGCTCAGTGATGTTGGAACAGATAATGAACTCATGTCCATCTTCGATAATCCGGAGTGGGTGAGCCTGAAAGGCACGCCGGATACTAATGGAGAAGGGATTGAAGGATTAGATGTGATCAGCAGTCAGTTGAATGTGGTAGAGGAGCTGGCGAAGATAGACGTCACATCGAACATCACCTCCGATCTTCCGCCCATAATCATTTTCCATGGAGCAAATGACGAGGTGGTTCCCCTCTCGGTGGCAAGAAGCTTTTATGATGGGCTTCAAGGCGCAAGAGTGACGAGTTCGTTGATAATCATCACCGACATGGACCACAATACGATTTTTGCCAAACTGATACCCTACCTTGACAGCTTCATAGAGAAGTATATGTGACTAGTGGAGAAGGAGACAGAAAATGGAAGAAAAAAAGGTATATGTATTGGATGATTCCGACCTGTCCCTCAGAAAGGACAGGGTAAAGGTAGATATACCGAGCATCATACGCAGCATCTTATTCAGGATACCGGAGATGCTAATACCTGCTTTTGCGGTGGGCATAGCCGCTATGCTGGCTTTCTCTGTTCTGGTACAGCCGCAATATACATCGACTACGTCGATCAACATCCTTCCGATGAACAATACCGCCTCGTATAACCTGAACGCTCAGCTACTTACGCCGATGGTGACGAATTGTGTCAACGTCATAAAGAGCAGGTACATTGCTGACAAAGCCAGAACATATTTCAATGAAAATATAAGCTATGAAGCTTTTGAGAGCAAGCTATCGGTATCTACGATAGCTAACACAAGCATTTTGAGCATATCGTATACCGATTCTGATCCGAGCAAGGCGAGAAAGATGGTATCATTCATCCGGGCCGCGGCGGTGAGGGAGATCGCGAATACGGTGGGCTTTACCAGTGTCAGCGTCGTCGAGGAAGCAAGCTACCCCACGAACCCTGATCGCAGCCCCGTAGCTATAGGTATCCTGGGAGGTATTGCCGCCGGGTTCATTTCTTTTCTTGTGGTCGTAGCCTTGACAATAAGGGAGGATACCATGACCGATAATTGGAGAGACAGAGAAGCCCAAAAAAGGCATGAGAGGGAGAAACGGGCAGCCGAAGAGGAGTCATAAGCCATAACAGCTATATCATTATTGTCATCCATGAAGGCAGTCTGCTCGAAGGCCGCTATCCTCGAAGGCCGCTATTCTCGAAGGCCGCTATTCTCGAAGGCCGTTATCATCGAAGGCCGCTATCATCAAAGGCCGCTATCATCAAAGGCTGCTATTCTCGAAGGCCGTTATCATCAAAGGCTGCTATTATCAAAGACCGCTATCCTCGAAGGCCGTTATCATTAAAGGCCGCTATCGTTAAATGTCATATAGATGGTATCTTCCTGTCAGACATATAAGCAGCTGTTCAGATGAGATGACATTGACAGCAGGCTTGCCGCTGATGACGGCTGTGACAGCAATGACCGAGACAAGACAGAAGCGGCAGAAACGTCAATGAAAGGATGTACCGGTAAAGCCCGGACAATTCATTGCATGAGCCTGGGTATAAAAGGAGGAAGCATCTGGATATCAGATGCTTCCGAAGCAAGACGCTGATTTGTTCAGCGTTTTCTTATTTTTGGTTTTTCAAAAATGCTTACATATATCTCGTGGGTGAGGTAGTCGCACCATTCGGGACTTTTTAAAGAGATCTCCCGGTCGAGATAATCCTCGATGAGCTGCATGCGTTTCTTTCTGCGTTCTTCGAGGGTCGAATAAGGGCTGTCACTGGCAGCTTTTATTGACTCATCCAGCATGTCAGCCGTATATGTGCTCACAAACCATTCGATGACGCCGGTGATGAAGCGGTCCTCCGCGATGATCTGGTCCTTTAGTTTATGAGCTTTAATGATTATATATATGCCAAAGGCGAGGAACCCGAGTCCGACACACAGCTGCATGATGTCGGATGTCGTCAGCCTGTTGTTGCGATATATGCCGGTGAACAGGCAGTTGGCGCAGGCGGCGATAAATGTCAGCGAGCCTGCGGCAAGGAAACCGGCCGCTGCGCTGGTAGTGTCCTTGAAGCGGTCTTCATCGCGCAAAAAAACGGGTTCGTGTATCACCTTGGGCGCGGCGAACATGTGCTGGCCGTTGGACACGCCTCTATGGGCAAATTCATCAAGCAGCTTCCTGGCATCCTCAGCCTGGTCGGTCGGGACAGAAATAAAAAAAAAGGAGGTATCATTGTCGTAGGACATGGCGGCATCGACTCCGGAATAGTTCAGGTACTGAGTTATTCGATGTGATGTCCTCTGATCTTCTTTTGCTATGGCTGTCCGCCCAAGCGCTTCCCAGTAAGGCATAAACGATACCTTTCTCTTTGATGTCAACAGGTTGCTTCTTGTATCAGTATTCAGTATAATTCAGGATCATGCAAAACACAAGGACGCGTATATTAAATACTTTATTGACTTTATAAAATTTTTTTTAACTATAGACATGAACTGGCGGGCTTATCGTCGGAGGAGTTATGAAGATTACTGTTTTGTGCGTGGGAAAGATCAAGGAGAAATTCTATACCGCCGCTGTGGAGGAATATGTCAAAAGGCTGTCGCGGTATTCCAAGGTCGAGATAGCTGAGGTTCAGGATGAGAAGACTGTTGAAGGAGCTTCCGAGAAGGAAGAAGAGAGGGTCCGTGATATCGAGGGAAGGCGCCTGCTTTCGCGGATCTCCGATGGGGCTTATGTTATAGCGCTTGCCATAGAAGGTGAATCCATGTCATCGGTGAAGCTCGCCGCCCGTTTGGAAGCCCTTGCCGCGTCCGGCGCCAGCCATATGGTGTTTGTAATAGGCGGCTCGCTCGGTCTATCCTCGGAGGTCATGAAACGTTCGGATATGCAGCTTAGCTTTTCGAAGCTGACATTTCCTCATCAGCTCATGAGGGTGATACTGCTTGAGCAGATCTATCGTTCCTTCCGTATAATCAGGGGAGAGCCATACCATAAATGAGCCGTGCTTAAGAAGGGCATCGCCCGGGCAGCCTTGTATCATATATTGACAGAAAGGGCTGTCTTTGATGTTCAAAGGAAACCCGCATGCCGGGCAGTCGGCAGCAAGCTTTCACCTGACGGCAACCATTCCTCAGGGACTTATATGGCAAAATGATGTAGTAAAGAGTGTTTTTTTATGTTATGATATATTAATCGAAATAGGATGTTATATCTTTATACGATTCAAGGAGGTTTTAACGATGGCTAAGGACATAGAGAACGTAAAGGCGAAGGAAAGTACCGCCAAAGAGAAGGAAGTAAAGTCACAGCGTATTCTTCGTCAGGTAAGCGAGTACGGACAGGTCATCATCGCTGACCAGGTCTTCGCCATCATAGCAGGAATCGCCGCCATGGAGGTAGAAGGAGTAAGCTCCATGGCTGACGGCATTACCAGGGAGCTCATAGCAAAGCTCGGCATCAAGAATCTTTCTAAGGGAGTTAAGGTCGAAGTCGCCGATGAGAAGATCTCTGTATACATGGCTCTTAACATCGCTTTCGGGTACAATATTCCCTCCGTCTGCTACAAGGTTCAGGATAGAGTGAAAGCCATGATTGAGAACATGACCGGTTTGCAAGTAATTGATGTAAATGTCAAGGTTGCAGGCGTAGTGACCGCATAAGGAACATGGGGACAGTTTGTCATGTATCGAAGAGAGGCCAGAGAGCACGTATTTAAACTTGTCTTTTTAAAAGATTTTTATAAAGGCGAAGACTATGTCAGGCAGTGCGGCAACTATCTGGATCAGATTCCTGATCTGACAGAGGACGACAGGAGAGAGGTACTCGGAAAGGCGGAAGCGGTTTTTTTGCACAGTGAGGAGATAGACGAGATGCTGAACCGTCTTTCTGAAGGCTGGAAGACGAAGAGGATGAACCGCGTAGACCTGTCTCTTCTGAGACTCGCCGTCTATGAGATCCAGTACGATGATTCTATTCCGGATAAGGTCGCTGTCAACGAGGCGGTTGAGCTTGCCAAGATTTACGGAGGAGATGATTCTCCCGCATTTGTCAACGCTATCTTAGGCAAGATCATGAAGGAGCAGTGATATGGCCGCGCCGCGTGTATACAGCGTCGGACAGGTCAATTCCTACATCAAGACCATGTTCGCCACCGATTATCTGCTTAAGAACGTCTATGTGCGAGGCGAGGTTTCCGGCTGCAAATATCACACCTCCGGACATATTTATTTCACTCTCAAGGACGAGACCGGCACTCTGGCGGCTGTTATGTTTGCAGGTCAGAGAACCGGTCTTCATTTTAAGCTTGAGACCGGACAGAAGGTCATCGTGGAGGGTACTGTAAGCGTATATGAGAGGGACGGCCGCTATCAGCTTTACGCGAGGCGGATAGTTCTCGATGGAACGGGAGATCTTCATCAGAGGTATGAGGAGCTGAAGAAGCGTCTCCAGGAGATGGGCATGTTTGATGCCGGCTTCAAGAAACCAATTCCTTCATATGCGATGACTGTAGGAATAGTGACCGCCCAGACCGGCGCTGCCATAAGGGATATAGTGAATATTTCCTCGAGGCGTAATCCCTACGTACAGCTGCTGCTGGCTCCTGCCTTGGTTCAGGGAGAGGGAGCCGCGGACAGTATAGCCGAAGCCCTGGCATATCTGGACGGGTTGGGTCTTGATGTGATCATAGTCGGCAGAGGAGGAGGCTCCTTGGAGGATCTATGGGCATTTAACGAAGAAAAGGTCGCAAGAGCGATATTTGAATGCGACACTCCTGTGATATCCGCGGTCGGGCACGAGACAGATGTGACAATAGCGGATTTTGTTGCAGATCTCAGAGCCCCTACGCCTTCAGCCGCCGCTGAGCTGGCCGTGTTTGATATCCGGGAGTTTTTTGACAGGACAGATGGTCTTCGCGGACGGCTCAACAGGGACATGAGGGCAAGGCTTGACGGCAGCAGGCTGGAGCTTGCGAGGATTGCAAGGAGGCTCGATGCCGCAAGTCCTGAACGAAAGCTCGAACAGCACAAGCTGGAGCTGGCAGGTCTCAGGAAGACTCTGGATGACCTCATGAGTAGTTCATTAAATGATGCATGTGCCATGACAGACTCCGCAGCAGAGAGGCTGAACCGGGCATTTGAGGTGAGGTATCAGGAAACTAAAAAAAGACTTGCCATCGCCGCCGCCAGGCTCGACGGTGTGTCTCCGCTCAAGAGGCTGGCAGAGGGTTATTCCTACGCCACGGATTCTGAAGGCAGGAACATAGCTACTGTCACGGCGGTTAAGCCTGAAGATATCATAGCGATAAGGCTGATAGACGGGTCTTTGAAGGCTGAAGTCCTTGAGGTTTCATGTTCATCACGTGAAACGCAGACTCAACCATAATGAGAGGCCGGTGAATAGAAGCCCATGAGTTACCGATCCCGTATTACAGCTTTTGCACTTGAACCATAATGTTAAACGGTACATGAGCCTTCCGTAAAGGAGGTAAACATAAATAATGAACGAGAATGCCACAGAAAATATGAACGAGAATGCCACAGAAAATATGAACGAGAATGCCGCAGGAAATATGAACAAGAGTGCCGCAGGAAATACGAGCGAGAATGCCACAGGAAATACGAGCGATAACACAATCGCGGATAACCCGGAGATCACCATGGAGGCCGCGTTTGCCCGTCTCAATGAGGTGCTGGACAAGATTGAGAACGGCGGCTATTCTCTTGAGGAGGTATTCGGGCTTTATCAGGAGGGGCTGAAGCTGATCCGCATATGTGAGGGCAAGATTGACCGTATCGATAAACAGCTGAAGGTTCTCAATGAGGTTCAGCAGCAGTAAGTAAACCTACATGCCGAGTTTGGCACAACCATACTATATAAGTCCCCGCGTGGCTCCGTGCTTCGCACTCCCGCCACGCTAACCGGTATTCGCACTTTCCGCCCGCTGCGCGGGCCCGTGCTCAT
>CACXUY010000055.1 GCA_902770965.1 uncultured Lachnospiraceae bacterium
TATTGGGCATCCGCCGTTTCTTCTCGAATCGAGGCGATAAGTAAGCTTACCAATCCAAGTTGTACTGGCACCGTATTTTTTCATCAATACTGCCCCTTTATCGTCCGTCACCTCTTTGAAGATATCATTCAATTCCTCTGCTCTGGTGACAATTACTCCAACATCTATTAACCCACAGTCAAAATAGGTCCTCATTGCTAATAAATCTCTGTCGAAGGTCTGATCCTTACTATTCCATTCTAAATCAAAAGCAACCCTGTTTTTTAAGTAATCAATGTTATGACCATCAATATACCCCTCAATCGTTTCGATTTCATACGGCTCATTTGAAAAACGACCTTTTCTTTGTACCGCTTGTCTTGGGTATTTTTTTACAATGAGATCTCCAGATATACGAATCTCCCGCCATCCATATGGATATAGCACCTCGTCAAACTTCTTGGGTATGGGCGATTCATTCCCGCCCGCTTTCGTTATATCCGCTACAGTTAATCGCAGCTTCCTCAAACAATCCTGCAATTCCCTCCACTCGTCTGAAAACGATTCATGCAGTATCTCAAGTGCATGTCCATAATTATAAAATTCATACTTTTCACGTATATCCTGGTCTATGTATTTTTCAAATCCCATATCATATCCTTCCTTATTATCTTGTTACTATTCAGCACCCCAGACTCGGGATGCTGCGCATCCCTCGTTGTGGGGCGGCTAGAGGCGCTGCGCCTTGTCCGCCCCAGGATAACTGTTATAATACGTCGGAAGTGCAAGCACTTCGTCCTGTATTCTAACAGTTATCTTGGGGTGCTGAATAATTACATTTTCTTCATAATGATACTCCCATCAGTCATTTGCGACATAGTCTGTGAGATAGCAGTATAACGGCCAACACCATATCAACAATTATCTCTCCGATGCGGCCAGCTTATGAGCCATATGCGCCAATTACGTTATGCCCTTGATATTAATATTGATTCGCGCCATTATTTTGGGCTATACTTACGAAAGAATCATGGCATGAGTTCCTTTTCATGTCTTTTACGCCGCCGTATTAGGGCGGCAGAATGGAGAATACTATGAAAAAAAAGAAAAACCTGCGCCGTGTGCTTGCATGGACCGGAATCGTACTGCTTGCCGGGATGTATGCCGCAGACCTGATTCTTGCCTTGATAGGAAGCCCCGCCGCCACTATGCTGCTCAGAATCAACCTGTTCATGACTCTCGTTCTTCCTCTGCTGCTCTGGGTCATCCTGGTCCTGATCGGGAAAACGGACTGGCAGAACGACCAGGTTAACGGCAGAGATCAGCACGAAGGCAAGTGAAAGGCAGGAGATACATCGTAGTGAGCATATGAGAGATCATCTCAACGGCCGCGAAGGCGGGGGCAGGGTTCATCCCATCCCTTGAATTATCTCGGCTGCCCTGCTATATACCTTTTCCGGTTCAAATCCTGTGTAAAAGCGGCCGTCCTCATACAATATCTTTCCGTCGATCATGGTAAGCTTTACGTTCTCCTTGCTGCCGCTGTACACCAGGTTCTTCAGAATATTGTTCTCAGGCTGCATATTCGGACGGTGAAGGTCAATCATGATAAGGTCAGCCTTTTTCCCCGCGGCAAGCACATCGCAGTCCGGCAGGTTCATCGCCTTCGCGCCTCCGACCGTCGCCATGCGCAGCACATCAGCGGCATCCATGGCGGCTGCGTCCTTCTCCCTGTATTTCGCAAGCCCTGTGACAAGGAACATCTCCCGGAACATGTCCAGACAGTTGTTGCTGGCAGGACCGTCCGTGCCTATGGCGAGGTTTATGCCTCTGCCAAGCAGCTTCACCGTGGGAGCGATGCCCGAAGCCAGCTTCAGGTTGGAGGCCGGATTTCCTCATCACTCAGCCAGACGCAATGATAGCCTCCTCCGCCATAATCAAAAAGCCCCAGACTGTCCATGAGCTGCGTGGGGGACATTCCATGCCTCGACATGCATCCGGCCACTTCGTCCCTGGTCTCGGAATTATGAGCCCAGACAGGGGCTTTTAGGCCATGCGCCAGCTCAGACAGACCTTTCAGGAGCTTTTTCGAGGTCGTATATTCCGCATGAAAACCCAGTTCATATGAAACAAGGTTTCCGCCATGATACTTATGATACCATTCCTCCTGCTCAGCCAGCGACTGGGAGAAGTCGTTCATGCCGCCGACCATCACCGTCCGGAATCCAAAATCCTCGGACGCTGCCGCGATGGAATCAGGCGTCAGGTACATGTCAAAGCAGGCGGTGATGCCTGACGTAAGGTACTCCATGAACGCCAATAAAGATAAGTCATATATCTTGTCAGGGTCAAGCTGCGCTTCCTTGGGGAAGACCTGCTTGTTGAGCCATTCAGAAAGCGGCAGGTCGTCCGCGTAAGAGCGCAGGAATGTCATGCCGGAATGTGTGTGCGCGTTCTTGAATCCGGGCATAATAAGATTGCCTGACGCGTCAATTACGCGGTCCCATGATATCCCGGCGCGGTCATGCTTCATCATATCTTCATGCTTCATCATATCTTCATGCTTCATCATAGCTTCATCCTTCATAACGCTTTCTGATGAAGCCGCATGAGCTTCCTCGTCCTCTGCCGCAGGACCGACGTAAGCGATGCGGTCGCCGCGGACCCATACCTCTCCTTCACGGATGTCTGTATCATCCATGGTCAATATTTTCGCGTTTTTAATCCTGATATTCATCTTTTATCCACCTGATGATAATGGCCATGTTTCCCATATTCGCAAGGATACATGGCCATTATACAGCATGACAGGATATTATTCACCTTTTTTGACAAAACTGCTTTCAGATGCTGCTTTCAGATATCCATCCGTTTCTTACACTTCAAAGACAAGAATCGTGCTTCTAAAAGCCCTCACGGAAGAATCAAAGTAACGCTCTCCATTACATATAACCTTTATTATAGTGCCGTCTTTGCGAAGGATCCTGTGGTGCAGGTAAGCGATATCGCCCTTCACGAACTGATTGCCCACCTCCACGAGATACTGTTCAAGATCCTCCGGCGGGATAAGGTCATATTGTGTCATCTTACCCAGGGCATCCTCCCTGGTAAATCCGACCATCTCCTCAAAGTGGTCGTCTACCTCGATTATGCGGTCGTCTATATCTAATTTATACTTGGTGTAATGTACGGGCGATGTGTTGCCCGTCTTATGCTCTATACTATCCTTCTTTTTAAAGACACGGACCTCATCCGCCCCCGTCTTGGCTCCGACAGACAGCGTGGGATCCTCCTCAAGCATATCGAGGAACTCTGACGCAAGATATGGATCGAACTGCGTTCCGGCGTTGTCACGTATCTCCGCCTTGGCAGTCGCAGGAAGCAGAGCCGATCTGTAAGCCCGGTCATTAACCATAGCGTCATAGGCATCCACTATGGCTATAAAACGAGACAGGACAGGAATCTCCTCTCTTGAAAGCCCCGAAGGATAACCCTTCCCGTCCCATCGCTCATGGTGGTGCAGGATTATGTCCGCCACCGGCCTTAACTGCTCGGTGGCAGAAGCAATCTGGTATCCTTTTTCAGCATGAGTGCGAAGCACGGCCCACTCCTCATTCGTGAGCCTGCCGGGTTTGTTCAATATCTCCAACGGGATCGTTATCTTGCCTATATCGTGGAGCAGGCACAGAAGCCGAAGCGTGGTAAGCTGCGCGTCCGGCAAGCCGATCCTCAGCCCCAGAGCAACTCCCATCTTCTGGGTTCTCTGAACATGCTGCTCAGTATCTGAATCCACCTCTTCAAGAGCGCGGATGAGAGAGGTCATGATCTGCGAATGAGCCGATTCCGTGTCCAGCAGCTTCTTGATCATGAGGTCATATCTCGCGACCGAGAGTGCCTGAAGCAATGTCGCGGAACTCTCGACATAACGATTCACGTATCCTTTTTCAAACACAGAGCCGATGCCAAACAGCACCTTGCTCTTGCATGAATTGACCACCTTCATTACACTGTCTTTTATCTTCTCCTCACTCATGTTCAGACAGACAGCGATCAGCTCCGCCTCATCTCCCCTGAAAAAAATACTTTCCTTCGGCATGTATTTGCGCATGGACTTCGCCAGAGCATTGATGCGGGCATCTCCCTCGTCCCTGCCGAGGTCATGGTTAAGCTCCTTCAAACCTATGATGTCGAATACAACGATGCATGAGGCTTGATTCTTTTTCTCACGCGCCTTGGCCAATAAATTCTCTGCGGTTTTATAAAAAGCGGCTATGTCAGGCAGCCCTGTCAGGATATCCACATCCTCTTTATGGCCATTCAACTCGCAAAACGGAGCGCACGGACAAAACACCAGCGGACGCGATTCACGATATTCCCCTTCTCCTATCAAAGAAGCAAAAATATAAATGCGTCGGCAAATATCTTTGTCTGTTCTGAAGCAGGGAGCATTATCACCGCCACCAGCCTTAGCTCTGACTACATGGCAAAACAGCTCTGTCAACAAGCTCCTGCCTTCTTTATTCCGCATGCGCAGTCTGAGGCATACGAGTTTCCTGTTCATGCCATCCGATAGATCGAAAACCGCTCCGCCCAGCTTTGCGCGGTCGTCCGGATGGATCATCCCTAAGAATCCGTCCTTCGCATGGCTTTTCATCTCATCCAACGCCGCGTATCCAAACATGCCGATGACGTTATCATCGGCAAATAAAAGCTTCATGTCATCCGCACCGTCACATATGAAAAAGCCGCTGCTTGTGCTGGCAAGATCATTATCTTTATAGCAATGATTCATTTATGATACCTCCAAAAAGAATGCACACGGATTCTGTCTCAGCGCCACAGTAATAAACATAACGATCTTATATAGATATATGAGTGCATATTTGGCTTTAGAAACACAGAAATGCTGGTTTTTATCATCGACAGCTCTCTTACCAGTCAATCATTTACGATTATATACGAAATAGAATACTTTAGCAATCCCATATAATGGTTAAGGTATCAAAACTGATAAAACTGATCAAGCTTTTTGCTCCGCGGCTCCTGTCCCGCAGCCTGAAACAAAAATGGATATCCGCAGTGATCAATAGATCAATACTGCGGATATCCTTTTTATTCGCGACAGAGATTGTTCAAAGCTTCAAAACAACCGCCGCATTTCAAAATGAAACTGATTCGAAATGAAACGGATTCGCAATAAACATCAGCCGTTGACCGCGAGCAGATCCTGCCCTGCCTTGACATCGCCGGTCGCAAGAGGCCTGATCGACTTGTAGGCATCCGTGTTCGTTACGATCATGGGGGTAGTGCAGTAGAAGCCTGCCTTCTTGATGGCCTCCATGTCAAAGGTGATGAGAAGGTCTCCCTTCTTCACTTTATCCCCGCTCTCAACATGTGCCTCGAAGTATTTCCCATTGAGGCTGACAGTGTCGATACCGATGTGGAGAAGGATCTCGGTGCCGTCAGACGTCGTCATACCGATTGCATGCCTGGTGTCAAACAGCAGGGTGATCTCGCCGTCCGCTGGAGCAAAAAGCTTGCCCTCCGAAGGCTCAACGGCAACACCGTCTCCAAGAGCCAGCGACGCGAACGCCTCGTCCTTCACCTCGTTCATGAGGAGCATCCTGCCGTTCATATGGGCGCCAAGGACAGAGCTCTTCATCTGAGGCTGAGGCTCGCCTGCGCTTGGCGCGGCAGGGGCAGCAGCGGGGGTGACATCCTCGAACAAGGAAGCATCCACCTTGCCGGAACGGATGTCATCGACCAGCTCCTCGAGGTTTGACTTGACAAGGGTGACGGAAGGACCATAGATGACCTGGATGCCATTTCCCTTTATGACCACGCCGCTTGCGCCGGTGGCTTTCAGCGCGGCCTCATTGACCTTGGAGCTATCCTTCAATGAAAGGCGAAGCCTGGTAGCACAGCAGTCAACATCACCGGTCAGGTTGCCGATTCCGCCTATTCCGTTGAGTATGGAAACAGATTTCTGGTCAACATTCGCGGGAATGGCAGCTTTTCCGCCGGCAACTCCTACGCCGGTAGCTGCACGGTATTCTTCCTTGCTTATCAGGTGCGCAACCTCTCCCTCTGCCTCACGTCCGGGCGTCTTAAGATCCATCTTCAGGATAAAGAAACGGAACACGAAGAAATAAAGGACAAAGTAACCCACGAAAAGGGGAAGAAGCATGAGCCAGTTGGACTTGGCCTGTCCGGGAAGCACGCCGTAAAGGATCAAGTCGATGAGACCATCCGAGAACGTAGTGCCGACGCAGATGTTGAGCATGTGGCAAAGCGCAAAGGCAAGTCCGGCAAAGCCGACATGGATGGCAAACAGGCCGGGGGCAAGGAACAGGAACGTGAACTCAATGGGCTCGGTGACGCCGGTGAGGAAGCTTGTCAGAGCGACAGAGAACAGCAAGCCGCCGACATTTTTCTTATTCTCAGGCTTTGCGGTGGCATACATCGCAAGAGCAGCGCCGGGAAGTCCGCCCATCATAAAGGGATACTTACCGGTAAGGAAACGGCAGGCATCAACCGAGAATCTGGTGGTGTTAGGTGAAGCCAGCTGAGCGAAGAAGATGTTCTGCGCGCCCATGACTGTCACTCCGTCTATCGTCATGCTTCCGCCGACAGCGGTCTGCCAGAAAGGCATGTAGAAGATGTGGTGCAGTCCGAAGGGAATCAGAGCACGCTCGATACAGCCATAGATGAAGGTGCCGAAAAGACCTGAAGCCTGCACCACTCCGCCGAGAGCAAGGATCCCGTTCTGAACGATAGGCCATACTACATAGCAGATAGCTCCTACAATGATACCGAACACCATAGCCATGATAGGCACGAAACGAGTGCCGGCGAAGAACGACAGCGCGTCAGGCAGCTGTGTCTTGTAGAAGCGGTTGCACAGCTCAGCCGTTATAAGGCCGGCAAGTATGCCGCCGAACACGCCCATGTTGAGCGTCTCGATGCCAAGCACGTTGGTCAAAGCTCCCATCTTAACCGTCGGAGCATAGCTGCCGTCAGCAAGTATAGAGCCATCCAGACGAAGCAGCGTGCCTATAGTGGTGAGCATGATAAGGTAGAAAATCGCGGATGACATGACCGCGACGCCCTTTTCTTTCTTCGCCATGCCAAGAGCTACGGCAAGCGCGAAGATAAGAGCAAGGTTCGCGAATATCGCGTTACCTGCATTGCTGAGCATCAACATGATGCTGTACATGATGCTTCCTTCGTGAAGGATGCCCTCCAGGTGATATGTGGCAATTGTCGTGGAATTGGTAAACGAACTTCCAATTCCAAGCAAAATGCCCGCGGGCGGAAGAACTGCGATAGGCAGGAACAAAGACTTACCTATCTGCTACGCAGCAGCGAAAATCTGTCCACTTTTCTTTTCCGACATTACTTACCTCCCTTATTTTGTAATTATAGTTTCTTTATGCAAAAAGCCCCTTGGCTTTCATGCGCGCTATCGAATCCGACACAAGCAGCTTAAATGATGCCGAGACCCTGTCGGCTGTCTCCTGTACTTCCTCGTGCGTCAGCTTCGTGCCGGACAGCCCGGCAGCCTTGTTTGCTATGCAGCTGACACAGCAGACCTTCATGCCCATGTGTCCGGCAGCGATGGTCTCCACCGCCGTACTCATGCCGACGGCATCAGCCCCAAGCCTGCCTAACATCCTTATCTCCGCCGGAGTCTCAAATGAAGGACCTGTCAGCTGGCAGTAGACCCCTTCCTTCAGCTCTATCCCTAGTGAGGACGCGCTGTCTCGGAGCACCTGCTGAAGAACAGGATCATAGGCATGGCTCATGTCAGGAAATCTTGTACCCAGCTCGTCTATATTCGCGCCGATAATGGGAGAAGGCACGAATGAAGCGATGTGGTCGGTGACAAGCATGAAGTCTCCGCCATTGAAATCAGGGTTTATCCCCCCGGAAGCATTTGTCAGGAAAAGCACCTTCGCTCCAAGAAGACCCATGAGCCTCACCGGAAGGACGACGTCTTCCATATTATAGCCCTCATAATAATGGACGCGTCCCTTCATGCAGACCACTCGCGCATCCCCGACTCTTCCGAAGATGAACCTGCCGTCATGTCCCTCTACAGTCGATACGGGAAAGCCCTCTATCTCTGAATACGGAAGCTCATATTCACAGTCTATTCCTTCCGCGTAATCCCCAAGGCCTGAGCCCAGCACAAGCGCGGCTTCCGGCACGAAATCCGTCTTCGCCCGCACTGCCTTAAGGCACCGCATGAGCTTGTCATAGATAGGATTGCAACTCATCTGAATCCCTCCGTTCAGCCGCCATGCGCCAACGGCTAAGGCAGCAAGATATTAATACACCGTCACACGTCGAAGGACATTCCCTCACAATACTCAGCCACGCAGTCAGCCGCCGCTACGTCCCGGTCCCGCTGTCCAACGCCGCTATATCCCGGCCCCGCTGTCAGCTACCGCTATGTCCCGGCCTCGCTGTCCGATGCCGCTATGTCCCGGTCCCGTAATCCGTCCCGGATTCACCTCTCGATAATATCCTCCCGTCCGGGACCGTTAGAGACAAGGCTGATGCGGACACCGATCAGCTCCTCTATCCTCTCTATGTAGCTGCGGCAATTCTCCGGCAGCTCATCGAAGCTGCGGATGCCTCGGACATCGCACTTCCAGCCGGGAACAGTCTCATATACAGGCTTCGCCTTGTAGACCTTGCTGGTCACGGGGAAATCTGTGATGACCTCTCCGTCCAGCTCATAGCCCGTGCATATCTTCAGCTCATCCAGATAGCCCAATGCGTCCACGACTGTCAGGGCGACCTCGGTGGCTCCCTGTACCCTGCAGCCATATCGTGTCGCGACCGCATCGAACCAGCCGACCCTGCGAGGACGTCCGGTGGTCGCGCCGTACTCACCCTTATCGCCTCCGTGGCGGCGAAGCGCCTCTGCCTCATCACCGAAAATCTCGCTTACAAAGGGTCCTGCCCCGACTGAGCTGGAATAAGCCTTGACTACAGTGGTGATCTGCTTGATCTCATAAGGAGGGATGCCCGCTCCTATCGCGCCAAAGGCAGCGAGGGTGGACGATGACGTGACCATGGGATAGATGCCGTGGTCAGGATCCTTCATTGATCCCAGCTGGCCTTCGAGAAGGATCTTCTTCCCTTCCTTGACAGCGCCTGCCAGATAAGCCGATGTGTCACAGACGAAGGGAGCGATCATATCTCTGTATTCATGCAATGTCTGCAGCAGCTCATCGGGTTTCAGCACAGGCTTATGGTAGAGATGCTCAAGCACTACGTTTTTGAGCGTGCATACCTTCTCAACCCTGTCCTTAAGCACATCATCATCAAAAAGCTCGCTCACCTGAAAGCCTATCTTGGCAAATTTATCCGAATAAAAAGGAGCTATTCCTGATTTCGTCGACCCGAAGGACTTTCCGCCGAGACGCTCCTCCTCGTACTGATCAAACAGAGTGTGATAAGGCATGAGCACGTGAGCCCTGTCTGAGACAAGAAGATGCGGCATGGGCACTCCCTGACTGGTCAAGGCTTTCACTTCATTGATCAGATAAGGAATATTCAGGGCTACGCCATTTCCAATAATATTGGTGACATGATCATAAAATACGCCTGAAGGAAGCAGATGGAGCGCGAAGCGGCCATAATTGTTGATTATGGTGTGTCCCGCGTTGGCTCCGCCTTGAAAGCGTATGACGATGTCAGACTCCTTGGCAAGCATATCCGTGATCTTGCCCTTGCCTTCATCACCCCAGTTGGCTCCTACAATAGCTCTTACCATTTTGTTACACCTCCAGATTATAGATCTGACATCAAAGATATCATTCCGTACTGTATATTCATGATATTCATGCCCGCAAAATGCACTCGCAGGCTTCAAGCTCTATCCACACGCTTTAGACCTGTATATAAGGATCTCCGCGCACAAAATAACACGGATTAAGTATAGCCTAAAACCGTGCCTTTATCAACAAGATGAGTAATTATTCAGCACCCCAGGATTACTGTTAGAATACATGACAAAGTGCTCGCGCTTCGGACATATTATGACAGTAATCTTGGGGCGGACAAAGCGCAGACCTTATGGCCGCCCCGCAACGAGGGATGCGCAGCCCTGCAAGGAGGGATGGGCAGCATCCCGAGTCTGGGGTGCTGAATAGATGCGTTTTCCGCTATCCTGATTGACGGCAAAACCGGCTTTTGTGAGCTTCTAAACACAATATTATGCATTTCTGCCGTCATTTTGAATATCGTAAAATTGTCTGATTGTTTCAATTTGTTACATATTAGGCAAATAAAAACGAAATTGGGCTTATTTTCCCTAGATAATGTTACATTTGCGTGAGTGCGTACAAAATGCTTTCCATTTCTTGTATAATAGTATACAAACAGAGGGAGTATGTCCATAGGCTGCCTTGTTTCTATGGCACTTAATATTCATTCAATACGTCCGCTGTAAAAATAATGGCGCACGTTCAGAAGCATGAGAGAAGTCTTTCATGACCGCCTGTGCAAGCGGCTTGCATGGACGAAGGTATACATATCAGCTTCGGCGCGCACCGGCAGGAAGAGCAAGAGGAGGTTATTGTGTTAGAACGCTTAAAGATGCTGCGGGATGAGATCAACATGAGCCAAAGCGACATCGCAAGAACTCTCAACGTATCCCGCGAATGCTACTGCCTGTATGAGACAGGCAGACGGCATATACCCGCGGAGGTTCTGTGCAATCTGTCACGTATCCACAACGTTTCTACGGATTACATACTGAACATAACAGATAGCCGAACCCCGATCCCTTCACTCACCGAAGACGAGATAAAGCTGCTTGAGCGATACAAGCAGCTTGACAAGCGCGGGAAAAGAGTAGCCATGAACGTACTGTCAAATGAATTAAATGAGCTGAAGCACAGCCGCCGCGCGAAGGATTCAGCAGATGACGTATGTGATGAATCCTGAGCCTCGCCGGAAAACAAAGCTCAGGATTCAAAATGCAGAATGCCGTCAGAAAGACGCGCGGCCATGGCCAGGCAGATGCCGTCAGCGGTACGCGCGGCCATGGCCAGGCAGATGCCGTCAGCAGGACGCACAGCCATGGCCAGGCAGATGCCGTCAGCGGTACGCGCGGCCATGGCTAAGTACTTGTTCCGGCTCATGCGTCGATGAGCCGGACACGGGTCATTGCTTTGCCATGGCAAGCACGGCAGGGCATCCAGAAATGGCTATAGCCTTATTCTGGCGAGCGCGGCGAATTCGCTGTCGGGGAATTCATTCACGATCTTCTCAAAATACGGTCTCGCGGCGTTGTCATTGCTCAACGCCTCGTAGCAGAGACCTATCCTGAACAGGGCAGCCACATTTGACTCATTCATCTCAAAGCTCGTCTCAAAATCCTTTATGGCGGCTGAATACTGCGCGGCGGCAAATTTGTTCATGCCGGACTCATAATAACGAGATGAGAGTTCCCCTGAATGCACATATGAGTCAAGCCTTGAATACATACTGTTGAAGACCTCGGAATCCATGGCCGACGCATCTATTCCGTTGATGTCTTCAATCAAACCCGGCCAGTCCGAATTGATATAAGCATTCGCCGCCAGCAGCAGCTTCTCATAATTGGTAATTATTCCCTCGTCCCCGGTATAGCGGTCGAGATCCTTCCTCACTTCATCAAGCTCATCCTGAAGTCCTTTTATCTCATTTTCCAAAGCATCGGCTTCCATGATCCTGTCGCTGACCCTCTCATCCTGCATGATCAGCTTCTCGCCCCATTCGCGGTTGAGCGACGCCAGCTGGGCAGGCCTTATCAGGGCGAAATATCCGAGCATGCTGATCACGACACCGGCAAGAAGCCCCATCATAGCGATCCTTGCCGCCATGCCTTCAGCCAGCTCGGAGTCCTGGAAACCGTCTCTCGACAGTCCCTGATTCTCAGCCTCTTCCTTTCTTCTCGCTATCCTTCTCTTATGCTTGAGTGCCCTCCTCGCCTCGGCCATGTAACGCTGGCAGGTGGTGGAGCCTCTGTCCACGGCAAGAGCGGACTTCAACACCCTGAACGCTTTTGAATGCTCCCCCTTATGAAGGTAAAGAAGCGCCAAAAGCTCTGCCGCGCGCAGCATGTTCGGGTTCTGGCTCACGATGCGTCTCAGCGCGACTATCGCAAAATCCTCGTTGCCGTTCTTTGCATTCTTCAGCGCGAGGTTATATTTCTTTGTGGCGGTATTCATCCGCTCGAACTCGCCCTTGTCGCCGAAAGCCTCGTTGATGAGATCATTTGCCGTCCTGTCCCTGCGGTCCAGCTCGGAGCTTATGATCCAGTGGGTGAGGGCGGTGGTCAGCTCGCCCCTCTCATAGCAAATAAGACCCAGCAGATTGCGGGCCTGTGTATTCTTCTTATAAAGCTGCAGGCTCTTCCTGAGCATGGCGGCCGCCCCCGTCAGGTCGCGGACCTTCGCCTTCTCCAGAGCTGAATTGTAGCAGCTGTTTGACGCACGGATGATCCTGCGGTATACGGTTATATCCGCCCCGCAGCCCAGACAGCGGTTGCCTGAGAACATCCTGCCGCCGCATCTATAACATTCCATGGCACTAATCGTCCTTTTCTTTCAGAAGCTCGCCCATGATGTCGGACATGTCGTTCAGGCTGAGTCCGTTGATCTCGTCCTCGATGTCCTCTACCTCGGGGCTTGGCTGGAATTTCTTCAGTTCCTCTTCAAAATTAATCATATTCACGCTCCGAATGTTTTTATGCATCCACGCCAAGGCGGCGGCCTTTCACCCATGCGGGTGGAACCATCACGGCTTCCGCAGTCTGCCCGACCGCACACCACACCGCCTGTATTTTGGATGACTTCTCAATCTGAAATTATTCAACGCCCCGCAACGAGTGATGCGCAGCACCCCGAATTTGTGGTGCTGAATAAGTATCTCAATTTTAACGAATTTCGCATGTAAGCGCAAGAGGAAGTGATATTTGCTTGTCAAAGATTGTTTTTTATTATATAAAAATTGTATCGCCAAATGGGCGGCACCGAAAAAGGCATCAGAGTGTATAGGTATATAAAACATGGACTACAGAAAGGGACATATGATAGACAGAAATTTTTACGACAAAAAAATCCTCTTAGTAGATGACGATGAGAGCATTTTACTGATGCTCGTAACTGTCCTTCGGAAGGAAGGATATAAAAACATTAACACCGCCGTATCAGGCGAAGAGGCGGTGTCGAAAGCGCAGCAGTTTCAGCCGGATCTCATCGTCCTGGACGTCATGCTGCCTGACTGTGATGGTTATAAGGTATGCCAAAGGATCAGGTATGCTTCCATGGTTCCTATCATTTTTCTGTCCGCAAGGTCCGATGAGTACGACCGCCTGCTCTCCTATGCTTTTGGTGGGGACGAGTATATGACCAAGCCCTTCAGTCCCAGGGAGCTGCTCGCGCGAATGAACTCCATTTTCAACCGCCAGCAATACTATGAGGACATATTGACCAGTAAACCGAACCAATACTCTTTCAACGATTTTGTCATTGACATGGACAAGAAGATGCTGCTTAAGGACGGCGCTGAGGTTTCTCTCACGGCAAAGGAATACAAGCTGCTCGAATATCTCATAACAAACAGGAACCTTACTTTAAGCAAAGAGCAGATATTGGAAAACGTGTGGGACTCCGGCTATGAAGGATATGATAACTCCGTGATGGTTCATATACGGCATCTCAGAGAAAAAATAGAGGAAAATCCTTCCGATCCCGTTTTCTTGAAGACCGTCAGGGGCAGGGGATATATTTTTGAGGGATAATCAATTATATTGACATCTGTATGTCAGATAACAATTGCGAAAACCATTGTTATTAGGTGAGAGGACTAGTGCAAGATGAAAAAGGCAATCTATAATGAACAGGTAAAAACAATTGTCTTCTCTGTGCTTGTCTCGTCCGCAGTAACGGTCATTTTGTGTTTCTTCCTGTTCTTCAATGAGCAGGCAGCCGATAACAATATGCCGCAGTACCTTATCAGGCGTATCGGGCAGCACATATATGAGACCAACGGCGTTATCTTTTTAGATCAGGACGGAAAAGACAGCCTGAAAAAATACAGCCTATGGCTGCAGGTCATTGATGAAGGTGGAACAGTTGTCTATGAGGAAGGCGGAACAGTTGTCTATGAGGAAGGCGAACCGACTGCATTGCCTACTCACTATGGTTACATAGACCTCGCAGACGCAGTGCTGCGGTCCGATGCTATCGAGGGCTATACCGTATACGCAGGCAGTATTCCTCGCTTGGATGGCCATGTTGTTCTCTTAGGCTGCGACAGCAGCCTGGTATCAAAGCATGTATTCAATCTGAACAAAAGCAATGGCAGCATATTTACGAAGTGCCTGGCTGTATTTTTCGTGGTCTCAGCATCCGTCATTGCCTTCTTTTCGTATCGTCTTTCACGAAAAATTACTATTCCCATAGGGAAGATCATGGACGATATAGCCCGTATACAAGAAGGAGAACATATAGATGTCGGCAACGATAAGGACGGTAAGCTTTTTTCACCGATTTTCACGTGTATAGAGGATCTCCAAGCTGCCCTCAATGAGAATGACAGGCTCCGGGCAGAATGGATCTCGAACATCTCACATGATATCAAAACTCCTCTCTCAACTATCAGAGGATACGCCGAGCTTTTGGCAGATGAGGATTACAATTTTGACCCCAATGAGATCCGCATGTACGCTTCACAAATGCTTCGCTCCGAAGAAACGATAAAGGATTTGATCGAGGAGCTAAAGACCAGCCAAGCCTTGGCCGACGGAGGCATCGTGCTGAAGCTCGAGGAGACCGATATCGGAGAACTGGTCAGCAACTGCGTTGAATCGTCAAAGGCATATATAAAACAGGGACTGATGCTTACAAAGACAGCGCAGGTTGCAGCCAAAGACGAACCCGCGATACGTCCTGATGAGATAGAGTCAAGGATTGTGTATAGTCAGCTGGATACCCCCATAATATCGGTGGACAGAAACCTGATATCAAGATGTATCACCAATATCATCTGCAATGCTTTTATACATAATAATTCGGACGTTCGCGTTGATGTCACTGTATCTGGCGACAGCAGAAATGCCAGCATCATAGTCAGGGATGACGGGTGCGGTATGTCAGAGCAAGACCTGAAGCATATTTTCGAGAGATATTACAGAGGTACGAATTCAAGCAAAGTCAACGGAACCGGATTAGGGCTTGCTATAGCGAATGAAGTAGTGAAAGCTCATGGGGGCGAGATCCATGTCTCCAGCAAAAAAGACCAGTGGACAGTATTTGAGATCAAGCTGCATGCGGGCAGCCTCTCTGCGGTCAATAACACATAATTAGCCACCGATGCCAGATTTATAGCTGTATACAGCTGTAAATCTGGCATCTTATAATATGATTCATTTATCTAACTATCTAATTGCTTGTGTAATTCCTATGCGTTTTCTGTTTATGCAGTTCTTCCTATATCCTGAAATACATCTTCACGCCCAACACCTATCGTCCTGACGTCGAGCCCAACAATGAGCTGGCCGAGGTGAAGCAGGAACTGGGCTTGAACAAGTACCTGACAGGACACATGGGCTATTTGGACGACCAGGACTTCCGTGACAAGAGCGACTGGTTCAAGCTTTCCACGAATAGCAGCACTACTTCGCTGACTGTCACCGTGAAATATGGCGGAGAGATTGCAGCCGACCAGTTCCTCATCAACAGCAGCTCACCGACAGGCCGCCTGTTCACCCTGCGCTTCCGACCGCTGGTGCTCAGCGAGAGCTTCAGCGTGTACGGAGTGAAGTTCAAGATGGTTGGCGTGACGGGTGGAACGTTCACTATGGGCCCCGGCAGCGAAAGCAGCTCGTTTTCAAGCCCTGCCCACAAGGTAACACTCTCCGACTTCCTATGCTCCGAGACTGAGGTAACACAAGAGCTGTGGAACGCCGTTATGGGCAGCAAGAGCAATCGCAGCAAGAACACCGGCAGCAAGTACCTGCAATACCCGGTCGACAGGGTTTCCTGGAGCCAGTGTGTCAACTTTGCCGCGCAGCTCTCGATGCTCACCGGGCGCAACTTCACGCTTATAACCGAAGCGCAATGGGAATATGCTGCCGGCGGAGGC
>CACXUY010000056.1 GCA_902770965.1 uncultured Lachnospiraceae bacterium
GAAGAAGGCCCCGTCCTTGACGAGGCGGCTCTGGACGCGAAGGGCGATTCCGAGTGGACCGAGTACAAGGGAACCTTCCCCGTTGACACCAACAAGAAATTCGTGATCTACGCGAAGGCTGTCGACAACGCAGGGAACGTGGCATATGCCATCGAGAACCGCCTCGGAGACGCGGCGAACGAGCCCGCCACGGAACCTTCAACGGAGCCTGCTACTGAACCGACCACTGAACCTTCAACTGAACCGGCCACGGAACCTTCAACCGAAACCGAACCCAGTACAGAATCCGGCAGCAGCGGCGGCAGCGCATCAGGCGGTTCCGGAGGTCTCTCATGGCTCAGGCGCGCCGCAAGAGCAGTTGTAAGAGCCGTGACCAGGTAAGAGCTGTGACCAGAATAATATCATAGTATGTAATTATTCAGCATCCCGAGTCTGGGGTATTGAATAGTTACCATAGTTTATAATCATAGCTTAATAACATAGCGGCATCCTTTTCCACATGACGGAAGAGGATGCCGTTTTTTATGAACATGTCCGCGCAGTATTTCTGACCGCTCCACAACGAGGGACGCGCTGCATTCCGAACCGAGGGTTGAGCAGTTTCGATAAAATAGATTGTGCTATTTAATTTATAATTTTTTTATAGACTTTGTTACATGTGAAGTGATAAAATGTTAATGTTTAGCAGGGCATCATCAGCTGAATAAGTCCTTTCAAAACGCGTCAAGTAATCAAGTAGTATTGTACATCTCTGAAGATTCTGCACACATGACAACTGTTCCGAACGACTATGGCAGTGCATTTTCTTTATGTTGTAATGATTTGGTGATTATTCAGCATCCTGAGTCTGGGGTGCTGAGTAGTTACATGGTTTGAATCAGTATGGATTTGAATCAGTATTGACCAACCGCAATGAACGTTATTGCGATAGTTTTGTTGTTGTGAACCGGGCGGACGTAATTAGTGGTGGAGGGAGGACCAGATGATAATCACGAAAACCCCTTTCAGGATCAGCTTCGCGGGAGGCCGAACGGATGTCCCGTCATATTACAGCAGGGGATATGGGGCGGTACTCAGCACGACTATTAATAAATATGTATATGTAACCCTCAACAGGAGGTTCGACGACCGTATTCAGGTAAGCTACGACAGGACTGAGATAGTGGACGACGTGGAGGACCTGAAAAATGAGATCGCCAAGGCCTGCCTCAAGACTACCGGAGTCACCAGTGGGATAGATATCACGACAATATCCGAGATTCCATATGGTACGGGGCTGGGGTCTTCCAGCAGCTTTACAGTTGGTCTCTTGAATGCCCTTTACTGCTACATAGGGCAGCACAAGGAGAAGACGGAGCTTGCCAATATGGCCTGCGACATCGAGATCGCCGTACTGGGACACCCGGTAGGCAAGCAGGATCAATATGCCGCGTCGCTTGGAGGGCTGAATCTCTTCACCTTCAATGCCGACGGCAGCGTCATCCAGAGTCCGCTGAACCTTTCCGGGGATGTGATCAGGGCGCTGGAGTGCAGGCTGATGATGTTCTATACCGGCATACGCAGGGACGCGAGCAAGGTCATGGACAGGCACACCGAAGATCAGCATAAGAAGCTGATGATCCTCGACCACCTGAGAGACCAGGCGGTGGAGCTGAGGAATATACTTGAGAGCGAAGGCACTTCAGCGCGAATCGCGGAGCTGCTCGATGAAGGCTGGTCGCAGAAGAAAGCTTTCTCTGAAGGGATCAGCAACGATGCCATTGACCAGGCATACGAGAGGGCGAAGGCGGCGGGCGCTCTGGGCGGAAGGCTCTTAGGCGCCGGGGGCGGAGGCTTCCTGCTGCTGTACTGTGAGCCGGAAAAACAGGACGCGGTGCGCAGGGAGGTTGGCCTGACGCAGTGCCCGTTCAGCTTCAGCCGCCAGGGAACTCGCGTCGTGTATGACGCCAGCCAGGACATAGAGAGGTGAAAAAAGCTTGCCGCAGCCGGCGTATCAGCAAGGCATTCGCGGTCATATTTCAGGACAATTATTATGGAAGTGATATTGTTGTTGACAGCGAAAGGATGATTTACTATTATTCTTAAATGGTATAAAGAATGGTTGTGCCAAGCTTGGCATGTTGGTTCACTTTAGAAGAAAAGAGGTAGAGATATGTATACGATAAATGACCTTTACGATCTGGAGCATACTGCCGCCGCCGATTATCTGAGGCAGTTTACCTATCCCTGGGAGGCTTTGAAGGGGATAAAGGATCTCATCATTTCACTGGGCGAGAAGCTTCCGAAGGATGAGTACGAGGAGCGTTCCCCTCAGGTGTGGGTACACCGCACTGCCAAGGTCTTTGACTCCGCTTATCTGGGTGCTCCGTGCATCATAGGGCCTGAGACCGAGGTGCGCCAGTGTGCCTTCATCCGCGGCTCTGCCCTGGTCGGCGCCAACTGCGTCGTGGGCAACTCCTGCGAGCTGAAGAACGTCATCCTTTTCGACAACGTCCAGACGCCCCATTATAACTATGTCGGTGACAGCATCCTGGGTTACCGTTCACACATGGGAGCAGGTTCGATAACCTCGAATGTCAAGGCGGACAAGAAGCCGGTCGTCATACACGGCATCGGCGAGGATGTCGAGACCGGACAGAAAAAGGTCGGGGCGATGCTCGGAGACTTCGCCGATATCGGCTGCAACTCGGTGCTGAATCCGGGCACTGTCATCGGCCGGCATACTAACGTATATCCCCTTTCCTGCGTCCGCGGTGTTGTTCCGGAAAACAGCATCTATAAGACCGGAGGAAATGTTGTTATAAAAATCAATATGGAGGCATAAATATGGGCAGATATTTTGGTACGGACGGTTTCCGCGGAGAAGCGAACTGCGGTTTGACAGCTGATCATGCTTATAAAGTCGGAAGATTCCTCGGCTGGTATTACGGCGAACTTAAGCGCCGCGCTGGCAAGGAGCATGAGAACGCGAGGATCGTCATCGGTAAGGACACCCGCCGCTCAAGCTATATGTTCGAGTACTCGCTGGTCGCGGGTCTGGTGGCTTCGGGCGCGGACGCGTATATGCTCCACGTCACGACCACTCCCTCTGTCGCCTATGTCGCGAGGGTCGAGGAATTTGACTGCGGCATCATGATCACCGCCAGCCACAATCCTTACTTCGACAACGGCATCAAGCTGATCAACAGCTATGGTGAGAAGATCGATGAGGAGACTATCGCCTTGGTCGAGGACTACATCGATGGCAAGCTTGAGCTTTTCGGTGAGAAGTGGCCGGAGGTTCCCTTCGCGAAGCGCGAACATATCGGTCAGACCGTTGACTATGTCGCAGGCCGCAACCGCTATATCGGCTACCTCATTTCCCTCGGCATGTACTCCCTGAGGGATGTGAAGGTCGGCCTTGACTGCGCCAACGGAGCCAGCTGGAACATCGCTCCCGCGGTCTTCGGCGCGCTTCGTGCATCCGTACATGTGATAAATGATGAGCCGAACGGCTTCAACATCAACAAGGATGCCGGTTCGACCCACATTGAGCGCCTTCAGAAGTTCGTGGTGGATAACGGTCTTGATGTCGGTTTCGCTTTTGACGGCGACGCGGATCGCTGCCTCGCGGTGGATGAGAAGGGCAATGTCATCACAGGCGACCACATCCTCTATATCTGCGGCAAATATATGAAGGAGCGCGGCGAGCTTCTCAACAACACTGTCGTCACCACCGTCATGTCGAACTTCGGCCTTTATAAAGCATTTGAGGAGTGCGGCATCAACTACGCGAAGACGGATGTCGGCGACAAATATGTCTATGAATATATGACATTGAACGGCTGCCGTATCGGCGGAGAGCAGTCAGGCCATATCATCTTCACGAAGAACGCGTCTACCGGCGACGGCATACTCACCAGCATCAAGCTGATGGAGGTCATGATGGCGAAGAAGTCGCCTCTGAGCAAGCTGTCCGAAGGCCTAAAGATCTACCCTCAGGTTCTGAAGAATGTCCGCGTCACTGACAAGGAAAAGGCTCAGAGCGATCCGGACGTGCAGGCCGCTGTCAAGGCTGCCGCTGACGGTCTCGGAGATTCCGGCCGCATCCTCGTCCGTCCTTCCGGCACTGAACCCAAGGTCCGTGTCATGGTTGAAGCTCCCACCGAGGAAATCTGCCGGAAGTATGTTGACAGCGTGGTCGATGTTATCAAAGGAAAGGGGTACGAGGCGTAAAGACGGTCATATTTGCAGGCGTAAAGACGTATATTATCAATGCGCACGTATCGCGGCGAAGCCATGAATGATCATGCTCACAGCGGCATATGACAGTGGCGAAGCCATGAGCTATAGCAGCGATATATAGCGGCGGCGAAGCCATGTATGCCCATTGCGCCGTATATATTTGAATCATGAAGCCCGGGGGATTGCCCTGCATATCTCGCCGGGCTTCATTCTATGACGATGAGGAGAGAAACTATGAATATAATTCTTCTGTCAGGAGGCTCAGGAAAGAGGCTCTGGCCACTTTCAAACGATATAAGGTCAAAACAATTCATCAAGCTGTTCCGCAACGAGGACGGTGAATATGAGTCGATGGTGCAGAGGGTGTACCATCAGATAAGGAAGGTGGATTCAGAGGCATCTGTGACAATAGCCACGTCGCTCTCTCAGGTATCCGCTATCCACAATCAGCTCGGCGATGGCGTCGGTATCTCTGTAGAGCCTTGCAGACGCGATACATTTCCTGCTATAGTGCTGGCCACGGCATTCCTTCACGACCACGAGAAGGTGGATGAGAACGAGGCCGTCATAGTCTGCCCCGTTGATCCCTTTGTGGACGACAGCTATTTTGAGGCACTGAAAAAGCTCGGAGAGCTTGCGGAGAGGGGAGACGCGAACCTGGTCCTCATGGGTATCGAGCCCACTGAACCCAGTGAGAAATACGGCTACATTATCCCGAAGACCAAGGATGTGGTCAGTGATGTCGATACCTTCAAGGAGAAGCCCGATGAAGCGACCGCCGCTGAGTACATCAAGCAGGGAGCGCTCTGGAACGGCGGCGTATTTGCCTATAAGCTGAAATATGTACTTGACAAGGCACATGAACTTATTGATTTTACGGATTACTATGATCTGTACAGCCGCTACGAGGATCTGAAGAAGATCAGCTTCGACTATGCGGTCGTGGAAAAGGAAGACAGCATCAGGGTGATGCGGTACGCGGGCAAATGGGTCGATCTCGGCACGTGGAACGCTCTCACCGAGGAGATGGGAGAGAACGTCATCGGTAAGGCCATGATGAATGACAGCTGCGAGAATGTCCATGTAGTCAATGAGCTCGATGTCCCGGTGCTTTGCATGGGGCTTAAGGACGTGATAGTCTCGGCAAGCCCCGAGGGCATCCTGGTGTCTGACAAAGCACAGTCAAGCAGCATCAAGCCTTTCGTTGATAAGATCAGCCAACAGATCATGTTCGCGGAAAAATCATGGGGAAGCTTCCATGTCCTTGACGTCGAGGACGAGAGCATGACTATCAAGGTCTCACTCAAGCCGAAGGAGCACATGAATTACCACAGCCATGATTACAGGGACGAGGTGTGGACAGTCATATCAGGCAGTGGCCGTACCGTCGTTGACGGCATGGAACAGCTTGTGCGCCCGGGAGATGTCATCACCATGCAGAGGGGCTGCCGCCACACGATCATAGCGGACACGCCCATGGAAGTGATCGAGGTCCAGCTGGGACAGGAGATCAATGTTCATGACAAGAAGAAGTATTCATTCGATTTCGATAAATACGTCTGAGCCTGATCTGACTGAGGCTGGCTTGAAGGTCAGCGGGGCATCCGCCGCGAAGCAGGAGGATAGTTCTGGCAGCGCGGTCAACCGTGTCGGCTGTGACGCGCATACCGCGAAGCAGGATGATAGTTCTGGCAGCGCGGCCACCCGTGCCGGTCATGACGCATCCGCCGCGAAGCAGGAGGACAGTTCTGGCCGCGCAGCTAACAGTGCCGGTCATGACGCGCCCGCGCCGATGACTATGGACACTCCTGACGGCAACCTTCCGTTCCTTATGAGGCCGGCGGCAAAGGAGAACCTGTGGGGCGGGACTCAGCTTCGGAACGATTTCAACAAGGCTTTTGACATGGATAATCTGGCCGAGACGTGGGAGTGCTCGACACACAAGGACGGCCCCAGCGTGGCGCAGTCAGGTCCGTACCGCGGATGGGAGCTCTCTGATGTGGTGCGCATGAGGCCTGATTATGTAGGCGAGCATCCGGCCGTCACCGAGGATGGCGGCCTGCCGATATTGGTAAAGCTGATAGACGCAAGGCAGCAGCTGTCGGTTCAAGTACACCCTGACGATGATTATGCCAGGGAGCATGAGGGCGGGCAGCTGGGCAAGACTGAGATGTGGTATATCCTTCACGCCGAGAAAGACGCGGAGCTGATATACGGCTTCTCGCATGACATAGACAAGGACACCTTGAGGAACGCGATTGACTCAGGCACTCTGGGGAAATATTTCCAGAGGGTAAAGGTGCGCCGCGGAGACGTTTTCTATATGCCGTCCGGCACGGTCCACGGTATCGGAGCCGGCATAGTTCTGGCGGAGATACAGGAAAGCTCCAACCTGACCTACCGCCTGTATGATTATGACAGGGTGGACAGGAACGGAAGAAAACGCGGTCTGCATATCGACAAGGCTCTGGATGTGGCTATCCTGAAGGGCAGCGCGAAGCCCAGGCAGCCCATGAGGGTGCTGAAATACCGCCCCGGCTGGGCACAGGAGCTGCTCATCAGGTGCAATTATTTTCAGGTTGAGAGGGTTCTCCTCAACACGGAGTGCGTCAGGGAGATGGCTGAGCTTCGTAACTCGGAGACATCCTTTGTGGTGCTGCTGTGCGTGGGCGGCTGCTGCACGCTGATCCCGGGAGGCGGAGAACCGCTGTATATCATCAAGGGTGACTGCGTGTTCGTCCCCGCGCGTTCGGTGTCAATGCGTTTTCACGGCAAAGCGCAGTTTCTGCGAATCAGCTGTTAGAGCATGAGGTTTTTTATGAAAGAATATGATTATCTGGTGGTCGGCTCGGGACTTTACGGCGCGGTATTTGCCCGTCAGGCGACGGACGCGGGGAAGAAAGTCCTTGTGGTCGACCGCCGTCCAAACGTGGGAGGCAATGTCTACACGGAAGAGATAGAGGGCATAAACGTCCACAAATACGGAGCGCATATTTTCCACACCAACGACAAGAGGGTCTGGGAATATGTGAACCGTTTCGCGGAGTTCAACCGTTTTACCAACAGCCCTGTGGCAAATTATAAGGGCGAGATATATTCTCTTCCTTTCAACATGTATACCTTCAACAAGATGTGGGGCGTCGTCACTCCTGAGGAAGCACAGGAGAAGATAGATGAGCAGAAAAAGGAAGTCACAGGCGTGCCCCAGAACCTTGAGGAGCAGGCTATCAGCCTGGTCGGCAGGGACATCTACGAGAAGCTGGTGAAGGGATACACTGAGAAGCAATGGGGCAGACCTTGCACGGAGCTTCCGCCCTTCATCATCAAGAGGCTGCCTGTCCGCATGACTTATGACAATAACTATTTCAACGCCACCTATCAGGGCATCCCCGTCGGGGGCTATACGGCAATGGTGACGCAGATGCTTGAGGGCATAGAGGTCTGGACGGGAGTGGACTATCTGGAGAACCGCGAGGTGCTGAATTCGCTCGCGGATCATGTGGTTTACACCGGAGCCATAGACGAATACTTCGATTTCTGCGAGGGCGCGCTGGAATATCGCTCGGTCCGTTTTGAGACGGAGGTTATTGATAAGCCTACATTCCAAGGCAACGCGGCCGTCAACTACACCGATTCGGAGACCCCCTGGACGAGGATCATCGAGCACAAGTGGTTCGAGTTCGGCACCCAGCCCAAGACAGTCATAAGCCGTGAGTACAGCTCGGAGTGGAAGCCCGGCGATGAGCCTTATTATCCCGTGAACAACGAGAAGAATAACAAGCTCTATGAGAAGTACAAGAAGCTCGCTGCCAAAGAGGAAAATGTTACCTTCGGAGGCCGTCTGGGTGAGTACAAGTATTATGATATGGACGCGGTCATAGCTGCCGCGCTCAGGAAAAGCGATGAGCTGCTGAAGGATTAATAAAAAGACCGCCGCAACCAACAGGAAGGTTGCGGCGGTCTTTTTATTATAGCTCACATGCAGAGGGTTACGCGTCCTGCCCTATCATCAAGGCGCAGCAGGGGGCGGGGATCTTCACAGGAGCCTGATTCATCACTATGAGTCCCTTCTCGTAGTTGACCGAGAAGAAGGTCAGGGAATTCGAATCGCAGTTGGTCAGCATGACATGCTTCTCGTCAGGGAAAAGCAGCAGGTCGGTGGGATAGCGTCCGCTCACAGGCAGGACATTCAGCTGGGTGAGCTGTCCGCTTCCGCTGTCGCGCGAGAAGATCCCCAGGCTGTTGTTGCCGGCGTTCGTGCAGAAAAGGAAGCTGTTGTCAGCGGACAGCTTGAGGGTGACCCCGCTGAAGCTGTCGGAGTGGTTCTTGCCAAGGGAAGTGATCGTCTGCACGAGTTCAAAGACGGGTCCTTTGGGGGTGTCTTCGTAGCTGTAAACCTCGATCTGGCAGAGAATCTCCTCCATGACATAGAGGAATCTTCCGTCGCGCGAGAATTCCATGATGCCAGGACCGGACTGCAGCTTGAAGCGCAGTATGTCGAGATGCTTAAGGCTGCCGGTCTGGCTGTCAAAGGAGTAGATGACGACATGGTCCAGACCATCGTCTGAGACGCACAGATATTTTCCGTCGGGCGTGAGCCTCGCGCAGCGGACGTGAGGGATGAAGTCACGCTCCGTCACGCCGAGTCCTTTGTGGAAGATACCGCAGGCGATCCTCCCCACAGAGCCGTCAGGGTTTACTTCCAGGACGGTGATCTTGGCATCGTAATGACCGGAGACGAATAGCCAGCGGTCATCCGGTGAAATGCTGATATTGCAGCCCCTGAGTCCGCGTATGGAACCTATGTTCAGGCGCTTCAGATCCCCGCCGGGGAGTATCTCGAAGGATGCCACGCCCTTGTCGGTGATGGCATACAGGAAGCGGCCATCGTGTGATGTAGCCATGTGGATGGGATTATCGAGTTCTACCTCTTTGCGGAGGATGAGCCGACCTTCATCGGGCTCCACATCGAATATGGCTATGCCCTTCGCTTCAGATGTGTCTGTCTGTGAGCTTACATAGCAGTAATAACCTGTGCTCATGGGTCCGAACCTCCATTATCGTTATTGTTCAGGTGAGGTCTCTTGATCGAGCTTTTTGAGCGCGTTGGAGAGGAGCAGCTTGATACGGTTCAGCTGGTTCACCTCCGATGCGCTGGGGTCATAGTCGATGGCGATTATGTTCGCCTCAGGGAAGGAGCTGCGCAGGCTCTTGATGACGCCTCGCCCGACTACATGGTTGGGCAAGCAGGCGAAGGGCTGGGTGCAGATGATGTTGTTGACTCCGCTGTGTATGAGCTCTATCATCTCTCCGGTGAGGAACCATCCTTCGCCGCACTGATTCCCGATGGAGACGAAAGGCTTGGCGTACTCCGCGAGCTTGTCGATGTGGGCGGGCGGCTCAAAATGGCGGCTCTTCTTCAGGGCATTTGCCGCCGGCATCCTGATGAGGTCTATGGCCTTCGTCAAGGCGATGCTGACATATTTCTCCTTCTTCCTGACTCCGAGATATCTTACCTTATACTGATTGTTATAGAAGGTATAGGAGAGGAAGTCAAGCAGATCAGGCATGACAGCCTCAGCGCCTTCAGATTCGAGCAGTTCCACCAGCCTGTTGTTGGCCAGCGGCAGGAATTTGACCAGTATCTCGCCGACGATGCCGACGCGGGGCTTCTTCAGATCCTCGTCTATCGGAAGGTTATCGAAATCCTCAACGATGCCCCGGCATATCTTGCGGAACAGCCCCATGTTCAGGCTGTCGCGTGACAGGGCGCGTATGCACCGCTTCTTCCACTTCTCATGGAGCCTGTTGGCGGAACCGGGCTCCAGCTCGTAAGGACGCATGCGGTACAGGCAGCGCATGAACAGGTCCCCATAGATCAGGGACTGCGCCGCGCGGATGACCATCTTGGCATCGTAGTGGAAGCCGGGATTGGTCTCCATGCCGTTGGCGTTGAGGGATATGACCGGTATGTTGCCGAGACCCTTGCGGTCGAGGGCGCGTCTGATGAAGGAAATATAATTGGACGCGCGGCAGCCTCCGCCGGTCTGGGTGATCATGATGGCGAGCTTGTTCAGGTCATAATCGCCGGAGTCGATGGCGTTCATCAGCTGTCCGACCACTATGATAGAGGGATAGCAGGCATCGTTGTTCACGTATTTCAGGCCTGTGTCAACCGCGGTCTTCGTGTCGTTGTCGGGAATGACCATGTTGTAGCCTGCGCTTCGCAGCGCGGGAAGCAGCAGGTCGAAATGTATGGGCGACATCTGGGGAACCAGTATCGTGTAGCCCTCTTCCTTCATTTTCTCCGTGAACAGCACCCTGCGGTAGGCCGCCGACCTGATTTTCCGGGGCTGAGGATTCTCATTGCGTATCCTCAGAGCGGAGAGCAGCGAGCGGATCCGGATGCGGGCGGCTCCGAGGTTGTTGACCTCATCGATCTTTAGCACCGTATAGATCTTGCCGGAGCCTGTGAGGATGTCGCTGACCTGATCTGTGGTGACCGCGTCGAGGCCGCAGCCGAAGGAGTTCAGCTGGATGAGGTCGAGGTCCGAGGACTTCTTCACGAACTGGGCGGCGGCATAGAGCCTGGAGTGATAGCTCCACTGGTCGTTGACGATGAGCGGACGTTCGGGCTCCGCGAGATGTGACACCGAGTCCTCAGTGAGCACCGCCACGCCGTAGGAGGTGATGAGTTCCGGGATGCCGTGGTTGATCTCAGGGTCAGTGTGATAAGGGCGGCCGGCAAGCACTATGCCGTGCCTGTTATGCTCGCGTATCCAGGCAAGAGCCTTCTCGCCCTCCTGCTGTACATCCTTTCTCGACTGAAGCAGCTCATCCCACGCGGCGTGAACCGCTTCCCGCACCTCCTCCTCAGGGATGTTGAAATGCTGCAGGAAGACCTCTTCAAGGCGCGAGGAGGCTATGCCTTCGCTGGTGAACGCCATGAAGGGGCGCAGGAAACGTATGCCG
This sequence comes from uncultured Lachnospiraceae bacterium, assembly GCA_902770965.1. Classification (GTDB taxonomy): domain Bacteria; phylum Bacillota; class Clostridia; order Lachnospirales; family Lachnospiraceae; genus RUG11623. The sequence goes on from CACXUY010000056.1 coordinate 11,197, forward strand.
GGGCGGTTTATGTCCTCGACGTTGTTCTTGATATTCTCAGGGTAGGACTGCACTATAGGGCAGTTGTAGTGGTTCTGGGCGCCCTTCATTTCCTGACGCTCGTAGTAGACACAGGGGTAGAAAATGGTCTTGATGCCCTGGTCGAGAAGCCACTGGACGTGCCCGTGGGCGATCTTGGCGGGGTAGCATTCCGCCTCACTGGGAATGGATTCCATGCCCAGCTCGTAGATCGAGTGTGTGGACTTGGGCGACAGGACCACCGAGAAGCCCAGCTTCCTGAAGAAGACCGCCCAGAACGGGAAGTTCTCATGCATGTTCAGCACTCTCGGTATGCCGATGACGCCGCGGGAGGCTTCTTCCGCCGGAAGAGGCTCGTAATCGAACATCCTGTGATATTTATAATCGAAAAGATTCGGCACGTCCTTGTCCTCCCTCGTGAGGCCGAGTCCCTTCTCGCAGCGGTTGCCGGTTATGTAGCGGCGGTTGCCCGGGAAGCGGTTTACCGTCAGCAGGCAGCTGTTTGTGCAGCCCTTGCAGTGGGTCATGGACGTGGTGAAATATAACTTCAGTATGCTGTCTATGGGGAGCATCGTGGTCTGCTGGCCGCGGCAGCGGTCGCGGGCTATGAGCGCGGCGCCGAAGGCTCCCATGATGCCGGCGATGTCGGGGCGAACAGCCTTTGCCCCCGATATCTTCTCGAAGCTTCGGAGCACGGCATCGTTGTAGAAGGTTCCGCCCTGCACGACCACGTTCTTCCCCAGATCCTTGGGGTCGGTGATCTTGATGACCTTGAAAAGCGCGTTCTTGATGACCGAATATGCAAGTCCGGCGGATATGTCGGACACGGGCGCGCCTTCCTTTTGCGCCTGCTTGACGTTCGAGTTCATGAAGACCGTGCAGCGGGTGCCAAGGTCGATGGGATGCCTCGCGAACAGCGCCTCCCTCGCGAAATCCTCGACGCTGTAGCCTAGGGAGTTCGCGAAGTTCTCTATGAAGGAGCCGCAGCCTGAAGAACAGGCCTCGTTGAGCATGATGGTGTCGATGGCGTGATCCTTTATGCGGATGCACTTCATGTCCTGACCGCCTATATCGAGGATGCAGTCCACCTCCGGGTTGAAGAAGCTCGCGGCGCGGTAGTGCGCTACGGTCTCCACCTCGCCCTCGTCCAGCATGAGCGCGGATTTCAGCAGCGCCTCGCCGTAACCGGTGGAGCAGGAGTAGGCGATCTTTGCGTCGTCGTTCAGCAGGCCCTTTATCTCCTGGAAAGCCCTGATGGTGGTCGCTATGGGGCTTCCGCTGTTATTCGAGTAAAATGAATAGAGCAGGGTGCCGTCTTCGGCTACGATGGCGAGCTTCGTGGTAGTCGAGCCCGCGTCGATGCCGAGGAAGCAGTTGCCGTGATATTTGCTAAGATACCCTTTCCTGACCTTTGCCCTGTCGTGCCTCGCGAGGAAATTCCTGTATTCGTCCTCGTCAGAGAAAAGGGGATCCATGCGCTTGACCTCGAAGGCCATCTTTACGCCGTGCGTCAGGCGCTCGATGAGGCTGTCGATGGCGACGGTGTCGTCCTTGCTGTTCATCGCCGCTCCCATGGCGGCGAAAAGATGTGAGTGCTCGGGCGCGATGACCTGCTCCGGCTTGAGCTTCAGGGTGCGGATGAATGCCTTGCGAAGCTCAGGCAGGAAATGCAGCGGACCGCCGAGGAAGGCGACATTGCCCCTGATGGGCTTGCCGCAGGCCAGTCCGGAGATGGTCTGGTTCACCACCGCCTGGAAAATAGAGGCGGCAAGGTCTTCGCGGGTCGCGCCCTCGTTTATCAGCGGCTGGATGTCGGTCTTGGCGAACACGCCGCAGCGGGCGGCTATCGGGTAGATCGCCTTGTAATCGGTCGCGTAATCGTTCAGCCCGGAGGCATCTGTCTGGAGCAGCGCCGCCATCTGGTCGATGAAAGAACCGGTGCCGCCCGCGCAGATGCCGTTCATGCGCTGGTCGATGCCGCCGGTAAAGTATATGATCTTCGCGTCCTCGCCGCCGAGCTCGATGGCGACGTCGCACTGCGGGGCATAATCCTGCAGCGATGTGGCGACGGCCACGACTTCCTGCACGAAGGGAACCTTAAGGTTGGAGGAGAGGGTGAGTCCGCCGCTGCCGGTTATGGCAGGGTGGACGTCGATGCTGCCAAGCTTCTTGCACGCCTCCTCCAAAAGCTCCGCGAGGGTCTCCTGGATGTGGGCCATATGTCTCTTATAATCGGCGAAGAGGATGTGCTTCTCCTCGTCGATGATGGCTATCTTAACTGTTGTCGATCCTATGTCAACTCCAAGTGAATATCTAGTGTTCATGATCTCTGAATGTACTCCGCTTTCATAAATATGGCATATGTCTGGTATATGTTTATGGTTTATGTATGGGTGTTTGGGC
>CACXUY010000057.1 GCA_902770965.1 uncultured Lachnospiraceae bacterium
TTTTCCTTGTCCTTGATTTACCTTTGTCTAGGTTTAGTTCTCTTTATAAATTCTCTTGGAATTTTTCGGAGATTGGATACATCATTCGTTTGTCAAAGTGCTGTTTTTTGGTGTTCCCTGCGAGGAACTCATATAAGATAACACTTTGTTTCGCCTTTGTCAACAACTTTTTTCATATTTTTTTACCTTTTTTTGCGTCTTGTGGTGTTGTTTTTTGAATACACAACCTATTGTGTTTTCCGGGCAAAACAATTAATTATCCTTTGATTTTCAGTAAAATCAGATGCCGCCGACCTCATTAATTAAGACCGGCGGCATCTGCCAAGGTTTCCATGACTTTACCATGTTATGTAATTATTCATCACGCCAGACTCAGAAGGCTGCTCATCCCTCGTTGTGCAGGATAGTTACCACATTGATCGTTTCACTCATAGGAAGCGTCTATCAATGCACGAAATGTCTTCCCTTGAGGATCAGAAGACCTTCCTTCGTGTATCTGCTGCCGAAGATCGATGCTATAGATAATTTTTCTGCCGCGTCCGCAGCATCTTCTACCATCATCTCCGCTTCCTCAACTGTCAGAAGATCGCCTTCATCTACCATCGTCTCAATCTGCCGGCGTATGGCTTCCACAGCCGAAGGCTCCACGTAACAGTCTATCCGCTTTGCATACTGCATTACATATTTGAAGAAGGTCTCCTCTTCGAGGATTTGGTCACTGTCAAATTCAAGCTCTTCATCATCGTCTGTATCAGCTTCGACATCCTCACCTGATTCTCCCTCTTCCTTCAGCTTATCAGCAGGTGCCCAAGGCTTTTTAAAATCGGGCACCTTTATCGCCGAAATCGGAGAGGGCTTCTTGATCTTCCCGGTCTCATCTGCTTTCTCGTAATCGGCCTGTTCACCTGCTGCCCCTTCTCCATCTGACTCGACCGCCTCATCAGCTACGGCTTCAGCTTCCGGCTCGGCTGACTTATCGGCAGCAGCTTCAGCTTCCGGCTCGGCTGACTCACCGGCTGCGGTTCCAGCTTCCGGCTCGGCTGACTTACCGGCTTCGGCTGCGGCTTCCGCCCCGGCTGACTTACCGGCTTCGGCTGCGGCTTCCGCCCCAACTGACTTACCGGCTTCGGCTGCGGCTTCCGCCCCGGCTGACTTACCGGCTTCGACTACGGCTTCCGCCCCGGCTGACTTACCGGCTGCGGCTGTAGCTTCTGCCCCGGCTGACTCATCAACGTAGGCTTCAGCTTTACCATTATCTCCATATTTACTTGAGTCTGTCTTATCTGCGGTTTCGCTGACTTCGCTGGTATATTCAGGCTTGCCCTCGTCTGTGAACTTTACCCCTTGACCTTCATCTATCAGGGGCGCAGCTTTGCTGGCTTCATCGATCCTTCTGGTCACAAAGTCAGCGTGAGTCTTGGCAGCCTCATTTGATGCCTGTTCCTCTTTCGCTGTTGAGTCATCCAACGAAATATCAAGAATATCTATATCGTCAAAATCGTCCTTATCTTCGTCAAGCTGTTGATGTTCGAAAAGCAGCTCTTTTTCCGCGGCGTCATACCTCTTGCGAAGCTTGATTATTGCGGACGGGGTATCAATGATCGCAAAATGCTTCTCCGGGGCATCAAAATTGGAAACTTGAGCAATTTCCTTCAAAATGCTGTCTTCAAGCGCGCCGCCGTGCTCTATGACAAGATTCCTTCCTTCGAGCCTGGGCATAGATGAAAGAAGACCCTTGCCGTTCAGCTTCACGGCATCTACCTTGGAAGCCACCGGAGGCTTCTCACCCTTGCGAGCATAGAATTCGCGCAGTGCCATGACTGCCATAGACACACCATCATCCGAGGGATTTGCGGAAATAAACAGCACCTTCATGTCCTGTTGCCCCTCCTTGCGCAGGCCTACCTCTCTGTGTTTGTCCAAAATAGCTTCAAATGTACGGCTTGCACTTGCTTTTTTCTGCTTCTCCTCTTCAATGCGGGCTGCCATCGCTTCTTTTGCCGCGTCAGAAAGGGTCTCAGGGTCAACCTCCGTGACCATCTTCGCTGACTCCTCGCTGTATGAAGACTCTATGTTTTCATCTTCACCTGCAATCATCGTCTCAGCAGCCTCTGTCTCAGCAGCCTCTGTCTCAGCAGCCTCTGTCCCGGCAGCAAACCCTGTTCCGTCGATATTTCCGGTTTTGGTCTGGACGTTACCATCTGCCGAAGCCGCAACAGCAGCAGCCTTCGTGCCCGGAAGCTCCATCTGTGCAAGCACAACAGGCTCAACAGTTTTGCGAGATGCGGGAAGCACTTGTGACAGGAACTCTTCAGATGACTTCTGTATATCCACCTGAGGATCACAACCGACATCTGCTGCACTTAAAGTATCCGCTTCGCTTACTGCGGTCCGCTCATTTGTGGCTGCCTCGCTTACTGCAGCCGCATCGCTTGTGGCTGCCTCGCTTACTGCGGCCGTCTCGTTTGTGGCTGCCTCGCTTACTGCGGCCGTCTCGTTTGTGGCTTCCTCGCTTGCTGTGACCACCTCGCTTACTGCGGCCGCCTCGCTTGTGGCCGCCTTGCTTGCTGCAGCCGAAAGCAAGGCATTTTCAGGCATAGCTTCTTTTACAGAACCTGCATCCGCAGGGACATTGACCGTCTCCGCAACATCCGATGCCTCAGCCTTAGCTGCCTTTTTCCCTTTTCTAGGCGATCTGGGTTTAGTGGCTCTTTTCTTCTTCGCAGGTGCTTCGGCTCCGGCATCTGTTTTATCAGATGCTTCGGTCTCAACTGCCGTCTGGGCAGGTACTTCGGTCTCAGCATCAACACCTTTTATATTAGCTGCCTCCTCTTCAGCTCCAGATTTGGCAGCAGTTTTCTTTTTGCCGGAGGACTCAGATTTAGCAGTCTTTCTCTTTCTGGGCGCTCTCGTTGAGGTTTTTTTAGGAACACTTACCGCTTCCGTCTCCAAGCCTTCAGCTTTTTCGGTGGTTTGTGAAGCCTCAGCTGCCAGAGCGTTCATTTCAGCATCTGCCACAGCGGTTTCTTCTGCAGCAGCTTTTTCTGCCACTGTCTCGACTGTAGGCACTTCCGCAACTGCTTCTGTTGCTACAGAGGCTTCTTCTGCTGCTGCCTCGGCTGCCGGCTCTTCCTTGACTTCTTCTATTACTGCTGTTACGGCAGCTTCTTCAGCTACTGTCTCAGCTACAGGTACTTCCGCAACTGCTTCTTCGACTACAACGGCTTCTGCTGCTGTCTCAGCTGCCGGCTCTTCCTTGATTTCCGCTTCTGCTGCTACAGCGGCTGCTTCTGCTACTTCCTCGGCCGGTGCAGCGGCTGCTTCTGCTGCTGCCTCGGCTGCCGGCTCTTCCTTGATTTCTGCTTCTGCTGCTACAGCGGCTGCTTCTGCTACTTCCTCGGCTGGTGCAGCGGCTGCTTCTGCTGCTGCCTCGGCTGCCGGCTCTTCCTTAACTTCTTCTATTACTGCTGTTGCGGCAGCTTCTTCAGCTACTGTCTCAGCTACAGGTACTTCCACAGCTGCTTTTTCGACTACAACGGCTTCTGCTGCTGTCTCGACTGCAGGTTCTTCCACAGCAGCTTCCTCCAGCGGCAAAACCATCTGCTCGCCATACGTGTCAGAGTCCGAGACTAGACCGCTATTTTCATCTCTTTCTTTGTCTTTTCTGCTTGCAGTCTCAGGGGCATCGAAGAAAAACGATACCAGGCGAGAAAGCGCGTCATCGCCTTTTTTCGATTTATCACGCTTCTCGAAAGACACGTCACTATCAGCAACTGTTCTTCCTTCAGTCCCATACTTGTCTGAGCTCTCAAACCCTTCGGGTCCTGCAGCCTCGATGTTTTCTGCCTCTGTCTCTTCGATGCTTTCTGACTCTGTTTCTACGATACTTTCTGGCTTTGTCGCTTCAATGCTTTCCGAGCCTGCCGCGTCTATACCTTCCGGCTCATTTATCCCGATATCTTCCGGCTCACCCGCCTCGATACTTTCTGTCTCTTCAACAACTCTGCCAAAGCCGTCATTTCTCTCGGCATCATAACCTTCAACGTCCTCGACCCCAAGCTCATTTTCTTCAAATGCATCGCCAAAGATCTTATCAAATCCGTATTCAGCCTTCACTCCGGTCATACCATCTGACTGATGATCTGCAGCTGCCTCGGACGTGTCATCTAACACTTCCTCTGCAGGTGTGCCGAACGGGCGATCTTCTGTCTCATCACCATACTCATATTCTGAAGAACCGTCATCTGCACGACCATATATGGCAGAATCCGACTCATCGGCCGCTCCTCCGTACATGTCAGCATCCTCGGTGCCCCATTCGCCAGCCGTGTCTCCGTACATGTCGGTAGCAGGCTCTTCAGCCGCGTACCCATTCATGCCCGCAGTCGGCTCTTCAGCCGCGTACCCATTCATGCCCACAGTCGGCTCTTCAGCTGATTCTTCAGCCGAATACCTATAACCATCATCAGGCAGCACTTCTTCAGGCACTTCTTCAGTCGCATCTTCATACTGCACTTCTTCATACTGCACTTCTTCAGATACTTCTTCAACATCCGATCCTTCGGCTGCCTCAGTCACCCGGAGACCTGATTCTCCAGGATCAGCATCGGCGGTTTCAGGAGCATAATCCTCTTCGAAGCTATCCTCTGAATAATCCCCTGTTATGACCCTGTTCAGACGGTCTATGAACTCCTGCTTGTTGTCGCGGTGCCGCTGCTGTTCCGGAGTGAGTCCGACCACCCTCTCCTTAAGGTCAAGAGCCTTATCGACATACTCGCCTTCGCCAAAATAAAGGATGACCTGGCTGCAAAGCCTGGCACATTTATCTATCTCTCCATTCTCGCGGTATAATTCTGCCAGACGATAACCCCATTCCTCATCAAGCTCATCGTTGATAAAAGCTTCCAGGGCCTCGATCCTGTCCTCCAAAGGAGCCTTTTCAAGCGTCAATATGCGATATTTGAGCAGATTGCACATATTGTCATCGGGCATATCCTCGCGGTACATATTATAATGCGCCTCTGCCTCTCTGGCATCGCCCGCTTTGATGTAAAGGTCCGCGATGCGGTAAAGATACCGGGACGCGGAAGGAACCTGCGCGTACGCCAAAAGCATCAGGTCGATCGCCCGGTCATACTGTCCGACTTTCTCATATGCCATGGCAACCTTAGTGAGCATGTGCGCGTCGCGGACTTCCTTCCACTCGATCGTATCGGCAATCTTCACAACCGAGTCATAGTCTTCCTTCCTGATCTGCTTACGGATCTTGTCTGATTTTATACCATAAGTATATCTATCCATCTCAACTCACCCCACTATAGTTCAGTGCGTCCCTCCAGGGCGCGCATAAGCGTCACCTCATCGATATATTCCAAGTCTCCTCCGACCGGAACGCCGCTGGCGATCCGACTGACACGGATTCCTGTCGGCTTTATCAGCTTGCTGATATACATGGCCGTTGTCTCGCCCTCAAGCGTTGAATTCGTCGCCACGATCACCTCGCCGATCTCCTCCGCCTGAAGCCTCTGCATCAATTCCTTAAGACGGATGTCCGAAGGACCTATGCCCATAGCAGGCGAAATGGCTCCCTGCAGGACATGGTAAAGACCGTGATACTGCCCTGTCTTCTCATATGCTGCCGAGTCCCTGGAGTTCTCAACCACCATTATCGTCTTCTGATCTCTCGAAGGATCGGAGCATATGGGGCAAAACTGCGAGTCGGTCAGCGTGCAGCATCGCGAACAGTAACAAATATTCTTCCTGGCATCCACGATAGCGCCCGCAAGCCTCTCCGCAGACTCCTCCGGCATGGAAATGATATGGAAAGCAAGCCTCTGTGCTGTCTTTCCCCCGATTCCAGGCAGACGCGAGAGTTCCTCTATCAGAGATGAAATTCTCCCGCTGTAATATTCCATCAGAAACCAAAGCCTCCAAGTCCGCCGCCCATTCCGCCGAGACCGCCAAGACCGCCAAGACCGCCCGCAAGCGAACCCATGACTGACTGTGATGCCTTATCGGCCTGATTATAGGCTTCATTCACTGCCGCGACGATAAGATCCTGAAGCATCTCGATGTCATCGGGATCGACCACATCCTCACTGAGCTTCACTGACAGCAGCTCTTTCTTGCCGGATACCTTGACCTCCACCGCTCCGCCGCCGGCAGTGGCAGTGAATTCCTTCTCCTCAAGTTCCTTCTGCTTCTCTTCCATCTGGCGCTGCATCTTCTGCGCCTGCTTCATCAGGTTGTTCATATTTCCGGGCATGCCGCCGCCGAAACCACTTCTTTTTGCCATATATTCCTCCTAAATCCTTCGATGACCCGCCTCCGAAACAGGCAGCGCGGACCACCGAACGCCTTAACGTTTATTGTATAACAAATATGCCTTATGTGGCAAGCAAATACTGTATAAAGCCATACGGTGTACAACAGGAGTACAACAGGCATACAACAGGCACATGAAAATCCGCCTTCCAGCCGCCCACCTATTCCTCCGAATATCATACATGGGCTTATAACAATCAGTCCTCTATTCCGATTTCTATCCCAACGAAATGTTTTTTTATGTCCTCATCGTCATCGGCTATTATCGACTCCCCGACAGCTCTTTGATCAACCCTGACATCAAAATCGACACTGCGCCCGATCATCTCTGCCGCAGCCTCAGACAGCGCTTCTTTCAGCTCCGGCAGCTTTCCCTTGATGAAATTACCGTGGATGTAATCATTTGATACGATACAGACCTCGCCCTCTCCTTTGGGTTCTAGCCAAGCGTTCTTAAGGTCTATGCGAAATACCGGGTCGGCTGTGGCTCTCTCTATGATCTGCCGCCATGCGCTTCTGAGCTTCGCCAGATCAGCTGCCTGAGCCGGAGGCAAATGTATCACGTTCGGCTTGCTTCGATCCGAACCCCCATCGCTGTCCGATCCTGCCAGACCTGAGCCTGTAAAACTTGATCCTGTCAGATTCAGAGGTGTTCCGCCGACACCTGAACCTGCTGCTCCATTTGTCTCCCCAGACGCTCCGTTCGTATCGTACTGCGCCGAAACGGCAGATATGCTTTCACCGTCCTGATAACCCTTACGTTTTTCGGACTGATTCGCGAAAGCTATGCCCGCCGCCCCTCGCCTTTTTAGCTCCTCTAGCTCTCGTTCCAGTGCGTCAACACGGCTTAAGACCGCATCCATGTCCGGTTCCATCTCCGGATGTGTCGCCCTTATGACCGCGACATCCATCATGACGCGCTTACCGGTCGACGCGCGGAGCTGGTTCTGCAGCGATGAAAAGACCCTGATAAGCCGCATGAGGTCGTTCGTGCTTATGCTCTCTCCCTCTTCCCTGTACCTCGCCCAGTCCTCAGGTGTAAGCTCCATCAGTTCATTTCCCGTGAGGGAGGTCTGCAGCAGGAGAAGATTACGCATATACCACACAAAATCCTGAGTGAACTGCGTGATGTCCCTGCCGTCCATGACCGCCTTCTCTACCTGCAACAGAGCCGAGGTAGTGTCCTCGCTGATGATGGCTCTCAGAAAATTGCTGTACAGCTCGTTGTCAGCCGTGCCGAGGACCTGAAGGGTCATCTCATGCGTCAACGTCTCTCCGATGTGAAATGCCACGCATTCGTCGAGCAGGCTTATCGCGTCGCGCATGCTTCCATCAGCCTTCATCGCTATGTAATTCAGGGCTTTTTCTTCTATTAATATATGTTCGGCGTCGCATATTTCCTTGAGGCGTCCGGCGAGTACCGATGAGGGTATCCTGCGGAAATCGTATCTCTGGCAGCGGGACAGGACTGTTATAGGTATCTTGTGAGGTTCAGTGGTGGCCAATATGAAAATGACGTATTCAGGTGGTTCTTCAAGAGTCTTGAGTAGGGCGTTAAACGCGCCGGTTGAGAGCATATGGACTTCGTCTATGATGTAAACGCGGTATCTGCCTGTCGAGGGACGGTACTGGACTTCATCGCGTATCTCGCGGATATTGTCTACGCCGTTGTTGCTGGCGGCATCGATCTCGACCATGTTGACCGAGCTGTTATCAAATATGGACTGACAGGTCGCGCATTCACCGCAGGGTTCGCCGTCCGCGGGATGTTCGCAGTTGACTGCGCGCGCGAAAATCTTCGCGACCGAGGTCTTGCCCGTACCTCTTGTACCGCAAAAAAGGTACGCGTGCCCTATGCGGTTGAGTCTTACCTCATTCTTCAGGGTTGTGACGATCGGATCCTGGCCTTTTACGTCCGCGAAGGTGCGGGGACGCCATTTCCGGTAAAGAGCCGTATATGACATGTCAATACCTCAAATATAAAATACACCCGTTCAATTGATATATCGGTAACTATTCAGCACCCCAGACTCGGGATGCTGCGCATCCCTCGTTGTGGGGCGGCCAGAGGCGCTGAATAATTACATATATCGATTTAAATTAAGAAGCCCCATGCGCCTGCAAGCAAGCTTGCGCGCATGGGGCTTCTCGGCTAGTCTGCTTATACGCAAAAATCCGCGCATCCTGTGTCGAATGCCCTTCACCGGCGGTACCCGGATAGCCTGCTCTGCTCCGGCGCCCTTACGGCACACAGGAGCTTTCGCTTAGTGCTGCTTCGTTCCCGACCTGACACGGTTCACGAATTCCCGTTGCGTAAGACCAGAGCTTCAACGCCGCTTTTCCGGGGCGGCCCGACAAAAAAGCATCCTCGACAGGATATCACCCCTGCTGTAGCGGATTGCAGGTACAGGGCACCGCTATCTCCCCGGCTGCGCGGAAACTTTTTAACTATATCGGGCAGAAAAAATCTGCCTCATCATTATAATGGCATTTTCCATTCTCGTCAACCTAAAAAGATAAAAAGGCGGGCGGACTCATTCTACACATCTCATTCAATGTGCCGGTAAAGTTTCGGTCTGGCCGATCAAATCCTTTTCCCTTTATCGGAACGTAGAAACAGCAGTACCGAATATGTTGACACTCGACATATATCGTGATATGATACAGTCGTGAGGCGACATATCGACGCTTGATATTCGGTATATCAACGATTAACAAGCCCCATGTCAATCCGCAAACATTTCTAAAAGATAACCGGCATGCCTAAAAGCTGTTCGTCTGGCATTCAGGCAAGATGTACCAAGAGGAGTTCTTATGAAAAAAAACGAACCGCTGTCGGAAAGCTATTATTACATACTGCTGTGCCTCGCAAGAGGCGCGAATCACGGCTACGGCATCATGCAGATGACGGAGAAGCTTACCGATGGCGAAGTAAAGATCGGTTCCGGTACCATGTACGGTGCCACCAGTAATATGATGAAGAAAGGTTGGATCCGTGAGATCATGTCAAGCGAAGCCGGGCTGGAACGCCGAAGACTTTATCAATTGACCGACAGCGGGCACGAAGCCCTGCGTACGGAGATTTTGCGGCTGCGGCGGATGCTTGGCAATGCTGAGGGGGTATGACATATGGCGAAAGACTACAGACGATCCTTCAAGATGTACCCGGCATGGAACTATGAGGAAGAGATCAAGGATCTGAATGCAGCTTCGGAGAAGGGATGGCAACTCGTCTGGGGCGGCTGCTTCAACAGCAAATTCGTGAATAATCCGTATATTCGCTATCGTTATCAGATGGACTACAGAAAAATCGATGATATGGGACGTTACATTGAGACCTTCCGAGAGCAGGGCTGGGAGTACATCAACTCAACCTTCAATGGATGGCATTATTTCCGCAAATTGTATGATCCGTCTCTTCCGGAGGATGCCTACGAGATTTTCACCGACAGCGAATCCATAAAGGAAATGAACCGTCGTTGGGCACATCTGGCTCTGGCCATCGCTGTCATGCTTGCTCTCTTTGCGCTGATTTCTTCTGCGCGGCTGTTTTACAGACCGACACTTCCGGCGGTGATCCAGACTCTGACCTTTGTTATCGAAAGCGCGGTCCTGCTTCGCGGCGTCTTCATCATGCGCAACCCCTTATCGAGCCGAGGGCGGCGCGGCGACAGCGCCATCATCACTGTCTTTCTTGCTGTCATCATCTTAAGCGCCGTCTCAAGCATCGCCCTGTCGCAGCTGCGGCCGAGCCTTTGGACGAACCAGCAGACTGACTCCATCGATGAGCCGATCATTGATAACCGATGGGTCGATTTTCAGGTGAGCTATCCGGATAATTACTATCTTGATCTGGATATCGATGCCTCTGCTCCGCTCACCTTCGCTGTTGTTGACGAAGCAGGGGAGTCCATGTACAGCGTGACAGAGACCTCTTTCCATGAGCAGGGCATCCGCATGAAGCTCCCCAGAGGGACGTATTCCTTTTCCATGTCATGCGAATCCGGATTTAAGCTGTCCTGCAAGATAGATTGAATCCGTTTCGTGACTGCCTGGGGAATCCATTTAATATATAATGAAGCTCTTGGCAAAAAGAGGGAAGTATAATATGGAAACAATAGAAAAAAGACTCCGCCTGGATAACGTCGGCGTGGATATGGCCTCGAGGGAAATATGCGCATGGCTTACCGAAACAGGGATGGACAGACGCGAGATTCTGCGGATCCAGCTGACCATGGAAGAGCTGCTCCTGCGCATAAGCCAGCATTTCAGCGGAAATATTTCCGGAACTCTTTTGCTTGGCAGACGCTTAGGCTCGCCCATCATCCGCTTCCGCTACAAAGCAGAGGCTTTCGACCCCACGCAGCAGCAGGAAGACGAAATCGGCGCCTGGACCGACAGGATTCTGTCACATATGGGACTGATTCCTGTCTGGAGTTACCGGTTCGGACAGAACGAGCTTATTCAAAGGATTTCTGCACGGAAGCTGCCCTCATGGCTGTTCATGCTGGGAGCGCTTGCCGCAGCAATCCTGCTGGGTCTTGGCGGCATGTCCTTTCCCGAGCGAACCAGGTCGGCTATTGCTTTATTCATTTTATCACCCTGCTCTGACATCTTCATGCGCATGCTGTCGGTTTTTATCGAACCGATAGTCTTTCTTTCCATAATAAATGGCATCTGCGGGATGGGCAGCGCAGCTGAATTTGGTCGGCTCGGGAAACAAATGATAGTTCGCTTTATCGGTTTCTCTTTCCTCGGTTCCGCCGCAATGGTAATGACACGGCCGTTCTTTGCCGGGAAAGAAGCCGGGCTGGCAGTTAGCGGAGGAGCTTCACAGCTTGACAAAATCCGGGACATGCTGCTTGATTTTATCCCATCGAACCTGATGAAGCCATTTACAGATGGCAACATAATGCAGATTGTCTTTCTTGCGGTCTTTCTGGGCATAGTGCTTTTAAACATAAAGGAGAAAAGCACCCACATATTGGAGCTTGCCGCCGACCTTTATGACATAGTGATGCTTGCCATCAGCATAGTATGCCGGCTTCTTCCTATATATATTTTCGCTTCAATAACTCTTCAGATATGGGCGAATGGAATAAAGACCCTGGCAAGCCTATGGAAACCTGTCGTCATCGGGACGGCCATGTGGTCAATTTTTCTGGCATCAAAAACCATCATCGTGCATCTCAAGCATAAGGTGAAAATATCCGTGCTGCTGAAGAAAATCCTCCCGGGCATGATGATAGGTTTTACGACGGCTTCCGGAGCTATAGCCTACAGCCACTGCACCAAAACCAACGAAGAAAAGCTGGGCATCGCCCCCAATTTTACCCGAATCGGGCAATCCATCGGAAGCGTTTTGTACCAGCCCTGTTTGTCGACCCTTTTTGCCTTGACCGCATATAATGCTGCAGAGGCCTATGGAGCTTTCGGGGACTTTGGGTGGATGCTGACAGCATGGTTCATATGTCCGATACTGGCTTTCGCAGTCCCTCCCGTTGCCGGCGGGGTGCTCGCCTGTGTAGGAATACTGTTTTCCCAGCTCGGCATTCCGAATGAAGCTCTCGCAACAGCAAGTATCACGATTTTCCTGCTCGATTTCATCTCCACAGGTTTTTCGTTAGGGCTGCGGCATCTAGAGCTTGTGCTGCAGGCAGGCGACCTTGGGATGCTGGACACGGATGTCCTTAGGAAGTGACCCATGATTGACCAGGGAGAGAATTAGCAGATCAGCAACAGAAACAGCAGGATCAGGTGAAGCATAATCTAGCAGGGAGAGAATGCCAAACGCATCAAACGCATCCTTCAGGTTATGCCGGATGAAATCCGAAAGCTGCTGCGATGATGCACTGCATCTGGTATGGATCAGTACTATCGGTAACAATAAGAATTGCGAACGTAAGGAGATAAAAATGAGAAAAAAGCACAAAGAATTTTGATTGTTATTGCACTACTATTACTGGTAAATGTTATCGCTTGCTTGATATTGACCAAAACTTTTAATATGGTTTCTATGTGTTTGCTGTCTGCCGTTTTAATAGCCTATTTTGTTATCGAGGTAACGTAAAAAGCAGGAAATGTTCCAAAAATTGAAACAACGTTTCATTAACGGGAAAACCTTTGGTTTTCCCGTTTTTCTTTGTTATGGTTATGCATAGGCAGGCAACGGATCTATCATCGGAACTGACATCTGCTATCTGCCAATACAAAAAGATATCAACACAACACGACAACACGAAAGGAGCCCATTGTATGAAAACCAGACGATTGCTAGCGATGCTTCTGGCGTTCTCCATGGTATTCTCGCTTGCAGCTTGCGGCAAGAGCTCAAGTTCATCAGGCTCAGGCGATTCCTCCGGAGCCGCAGGAACGACCGACCCTTACGCAGACCCTTACAAGAACCAAGGTGCGGCAAACGACCCCTACGCCGACCCTTACAAGAACCAGGGCGGCGCACCCACCCAACAGACTCCGTCAGCGACAAAGGCAGAAGAGTACATGCCCGAAGCCGGCGAGAATTATACGGTCAAGAAGACCTCAGACGGCTGGATCGAGATTGCCAACAAGGATGGTGAGACCTTAGGCTTAAGCCCCATCTCCGGCGTTAAGGTCGTTGAAGACGGCGGCTACGCTTTCAAGGATCTTAACCAGAACGGAAAGCTCGATGCTTACGAAGACTGGAGGCTTACCACTGAGGAAAGAGCGAAAGACCTTGTAGCCCAGATGCAGGGCGCAGAGATGGCCGCCATCCTCGCCCACGGCGGCTGGGGAGATTTCACCACCGAACCCCTGACTGCAGACGATGGCTCCGCCACCTATCTCCGTTCCGGCGGACGCGGCGGCGTCACACGTAACCTTCCTCGTGGCGGCGGCGACCACGCCAAGTGGGCAAATGCCGTACAAGCCGTGGCCGAAAGCTGCTTCTACGGCATTCCTGCAATGATTTCAATAGACCCCATCAATGTATCCGGCATGGTAGAGGGCGTTGCCCTTGCTTCGACCATGGATAAGGAGCTGGCGGCTGAGATCGGCAGGCGCACTGCCCAGCAGTACCGCGCCTCCGGCGTGACTGCTTTCTTAGGTCCGCAGGTCGACATCGCATCCCCCGTCATGGAACGCGCTTACGGAACCTTCGGCGAAGACCCCAAGCTGACCCTGGACATCACCACCGCCTATGTCAACGCAATGCAGTCCACCTATGACGACAGCGGGGAAGACCTTGGCTGGGGCGACGAGTCCGTCTACTGCTTCACCAAGCACTATGCCGGCGCCGGTGCAATAGAGGGCGGCCGCAATGACCACGCCTATGCCGGACGCTACGCCGTGTTCCCCGGAGATAATTTCGGAGCGCATATCATCACTTTCTTTGACGGTGTGTTCAGCCTTCCCGGACTCACAAAGTCCTCCGGCATCATGACCGAATACGCAGTAAATGTTGACGGAAACGGCAATGCTTTCACTGCCGAGGAATGGGCCGGTGCCTACAACCCTTATCAGTACGGCATGCTCGAAGAATTCGGCTATGACGGTCTTACCATCAGCGACTGGGGCGTCTTCGGCCACTTCGGCGCAACTACCGCCGGCGACTGGTCCACAGGCATCTGGGGAACCGAAGAGCTGACCGTGCCTGAGCGCATCGCCCTGTGCTGGGAGCGCGGCGGCATGCTGCTCGGTGGCTACGGCAATATGGAAGACGTCGCATCTGCCTGGGAAGTTCTTTCCAAAAAGCTCGGCGATGATCAGGCAAAGGAAATCATCTCCAATGCTGCCTATCACTATGTCCGCACCATGTTCGACTTGAACATGTTCGACCAGCCCTACTGTGACAGCGCATACGCCGCATCTGTCTGTTTCAGCGATGAAGCAAACGCCTACGGCGTTGAGACCCAGCGTCCTTCCGTGGTCATGCTCAAGAACGACGGCGCCATCAAGAAGGATGGCAGCGGCACTGCAAAACCTAAAGTTTATGTGCCTTATATTTATACTGATGGCTTCTCCGTAACATGGACAGCCGGTATCGTAGAAGGTGCTCCCGCCTGGAATGCAGGAATGGATCTGGATATTCTTGGAAAATATTTCGAAGTTGTGACTGACATCCTCGGCGAACCCACCGGCGAGCCTGATGCCAACGGCAACAAGACCTACACAAAAGATGACCTTACCCGCGCTTCCAAGGAAGACATTGCATCCTGTGATTACGTTCTTGTCGGCATGAATGCCGCCTACAGCGTCTCATATAATGCGCGCTGGGCTGGCATCCGCAGCACCTACGAAGTCCCCGAAAAGGATGCATATTATCCCGCATCACTGCAGTACAGCGATTACACCGCCGACACCGCCCGCGATCCTTCCATTTCCGGACTGCTTCTGGCTGACGGAACCAGGGAAAATAGAAGCACCAAAGGCAATGCCGCCCATCCGGACGTGAACTATGGTTCTCTTGAAGCGCTGAAATACGCTGCTGATGCGGCGGGCGACATCCCTGTGATCGTTTCCATGAATATGCGACGCGGCATGGTCTGGAGCGAGGTCGAGCCGCTTGCCGATGTAATTCTGGTGAGCTACAATTCACAGCAGAACACCAACATCCAAAAGAACGAAGCCGTAGCTGAGATCATTCTTGGCCAGCTCGAGCCCAGCGGACTTCTGGTCTTCCAACAGCCCAAGGACATGGAGGCTGTCGAAGCACAGGCAGATGATGTTCCCAGAGACATGGAGTGCTATGTTGATGCTGCCGGCAACACCTATGATTTCGCCTTCGGCCTGAACTGGTCCGGCGTCATCAACGATGAAAGGGTCAAGACCTATTCCGCAGCCCCTATCACCACGCCTGAGAAGTTCGATTACACTTCCTATGAGGCAGCTCATAAGGGAAAATAAAGCCAAACGAGCAGGGAGTCCTGCTCACCGCGCGGCCCATGCCTGGCAAAGCCGGAAGTATTCATTGCATGGACCTGTGCATAAATAGCAGCCGCATCCTTCAGCATCTGCTAACGGACACGGCTGTTCTTTTTTTATCCAAGTGTTTTTCCTGTGTTTTTCAAATATTTGACAAGTTAATCTGTATCAGGCTTACAGCTCGCAAAAAGCTGGGAATAGCGTTCCGCAATTAGGCCGGCGATCAGCTGAAGCTGGTAAGGGTGAGAGGAAAGATTCTGTCTGGAATTAAACCAAATGACCTCGTCATAATCCCTCCTCTCCTTTGCCGAAGGATCGCTGGTGATAAAATACACCTTCGGCCGATGTGCCTTACTTTTCCTTGACTGCCGGGAGAAGCCGTAGTCATAGTACACGCCCTTATAGCTGAAAATAATGATAAGGTCTTTCTCATCGGCACATTCCAGATAATCCAACTGCTCCGAGAACGGGAGCTTCGTGTACAAATATTTCCCCATCAACGCAAGATCTGCCTGGAGCCCCATGGCGACTCCCTCAGACTTCATCATGCCGAAAGCCGCAACCCGAGGAAAAATGTTTATATCCTTACACAGCCGATCAATAATCCTCATGTCAACAGATTCACGCACCATTCTGAGACTATCGGTCACAGCATTTACATACTCGCCAAGAACCACCTTGGGTTCTATCGCGTTCGTCTGCGGCTGATAAGGCGGCTGATAGCTTGTCGCAAGATTCTTCAGCTCGCCAAAATCCTGAAGCCCGATATCACGGCAGAAACGGCTAATCGAGCTTGACGAGACATTTGCCTTGGCAGCGACATCGCGGATAGAATCGTTCTTCAGTTCGTCCATATGCCTTAATATATAAGAAGCGATATGTCCATTCGTGGAATCGGCACGGCTGCTGACTATCTCGGACATCATGATGATGGGTAATTTCCAATAACTCATAACGACTCCTTGCTCCTCTTGCAGTATTCCTGAAAATCAAACAGGGGAAATGTGAAATGTCTCCACCTGCTCGATTCGGCTGCGCCGCTCGCATCTCGTGCTGACTCACTCGATGTGAAATAGAGCGATTCATTATTTCCTCAAAAGCGCGACGGCGACGTCGTTAACGTTGGTTCCGGTAGGACCTGTCATGATCAGCCCGTCCACCGCCTTAAGGGCATGATAGGCATCGTTGTCCTTCAGCACGTCGGCAGCCAGAAGCCCCTGAGCGCGAAGCGCGGCATCCGTCCGGCTGTCCACGTAACCTCCGGCCGCGTCGGTCGGTCCGTCCGTCCCGTCGCTGCCGACTGAGAAGACCGCAGCACCATCAATACCGGCTATCATAGGCGCTGCTGCCAAGGCAAGCTCCTGGTTGCGGCCGCCAAGCCCCTTTCCGGTAAGGTGGACGACCGTCTCGCCGCCGGCGATAAAGGCAAGCTTCCTGCCGGAACCGGCATGTGTCCGCAGGATGGAACCCAGAAAGCTTCCCGCCTCTCTTGCCTCACAGGAAAGCTGGTCGGTGAGAAGCACCGGCGCATAGCCCAGCTCCTCACATTTTTTAGCTGCCGCAGCGCAAAGCTCACGGACGCTGCCAGTGATAAGCGTGGTAACATTGTCCAGCTCCTTCGGCGTCTCCTCGCCGAGCAGCGCCCGCGCTTTCCCGGAAAGCTTCAGACCGTACTTTTTCGCTATAGCTTTAGCGTCCTCACAAGTCGATGAGTCCGGATAAGCCGGCCCGCTGGCGATCATGTCAAGGGGATCGCCCAATATGTCGCTTAGCACGATGGCAAATACCTTGGCGGGCGCACAGGCCTTCGCGAATTTGCCGCCCTTCACGCCGCTTAGGCGCTTGCGGATGGTGTTCATCTCCACGATGTCCGCACCGCAGGCCAGTAACTGCCTCGTGATATCCTGAAGCTCCTCTCCAGGCACAAGCGGGCTCCAAGGCCTTCGCCGCTCCCGCGAAGCTGTTCTCGTCCGGCACCGGATGTCCGGCCTCACAGCAAAGCACGCCGGGAATATCGCCCATCACGTGATCATATTTCGTGATGACGATTCCGCTGTCCACGCTGCCTAAGACCTTGACGGCCGTCTGGGCCATCTGCCAGGCCGCCTTGCCTGTGGCAACCAACACGACCCGTCCGCCCTCCTGTGGACGGAACTGCTCCAGCGCGCGCGCTACCGCTTCATCGGGGAGCACCGCCTTCAGGCTCGCCTGCACGATATCCTGCGCATCTTTCCTCAATTCGTTCATATCCTATCCTCCCGCGCATCCGGCGCGATACTATATGCGACAATCCTTCCTTCGCAATTATTACAGGCTGATACTTCTTAATGTTACAAGCAATCAGCCCCAAATGCAACCGATATGTTACAAGCAACCAGCCCCAAAACACATACGATATGTTACAAGCAACCAGCCCCAAAACACAAACGATATGTTACAAGCAATCAGCCCCAAAACACAAACGATTTGTTACAAACAACCAGCCTCAAAACACAAACGATTTGTTACAAGCAATCAGCCCCGAAGCACAAACGGTAGTCATTTTTCCATGTACTTTATCATCGCCTCGGCGGCAACCTTAGCCTCGGCTACAGCGTGAGCGACCGTCATGGAGCCAAGGACGACGTCTCCGGCGCAAATACGCCTTCGCGGGTCGTCATGCAGTTTTCATCAGTTATCAACAGCCCTTTATCATTTCCCTCAAGACCGGCTGTGGTCAGGATCAGCTTGTTCTTCGGTCCCTGACTGATGGCAATGATGGTGGTATCGGCATGAACCTGTTCCTCCTCTTCCTCGTATCCGGTCACCTGCCCATCCTCATCGAGCTTTGCGACTTTGAACACCGGACCGTCCTCGGTGATCCTCTGTATGCTGCGCCCGAAAATGAATTCTGCGCCGTCAAGCTTAGTGTAGGCGACCTCGTTCTCGCTGGCGGCGATCCTCTTCCCGCGGGCAAAAAGCATCACCCGCTCAGCACCGTTTCGGAAAGCGGTTCTCGCCACGTCCATTGCCACATTTCCCATGCCAATGATAGCCACTGTCCGGCCTAAGGTATAGGCTGAAGGATTCGCCAGGAAGGAAATGCCGAAGTGAACATTTGACAGGCTTTCACCGTGGAGGCCAAGCTTCTTCGGACGCCACGTCCCGGTCCCGATAAAGACCGTCTCGTAACCGTCGCGGAACAGGTCGCTTATCGTGAGATCGCCGCCAAGGACTGTGTTCGGCCTGATGCCTATCCCAAGCTCAAGAAGCCTTTTTTTGTAGCGCTCGAGTATGGTCTTTGATAAGAAGCCGCATGGACTGTGTCTGTTAGTCAAATATTTATGGGAAAACCGTCTTTAAAATAGGAGCATATCAGGTTGAATCTGATAAAAGAAAGGAGAACTGATGGATTTTCGTCAACTTGAATATATATTAGAGATTGCGAAGGAGAATAATATCACGCGAGCCGCGAAGAACCTTTTCATATCACAGTCGGCTCTTAATCAACAGCTTCTGAAGCTCGAGCAGGAGCTGGGCGTGCAGCTTTTTTACAGATCTCGCACCAACTGGCATCCGACAGCCGCCGGCGAAGTCTATCTTGACGGTGCGAGAAAAGCGATGCACATCAGGCATGACACCTACCAGCATATCCAGGACATCACGAAGTCGGAAAAAAGCCAGCTGCGCCTTGGCCTGACGCCTGACAGGGGCATCGCGATGTTTACCAAAATATATGCGGACCTTCACCATAATTATAGGAAGCTGATGATCCTGCCTCTTGAGATGCCCGTCCGCCACCAGTTCCGCGCACTATACAACGGAGATATAGACATCGGCTTCATCACCATTCATGAATCGCAGCTTGGGAACGATGAGTACATCCATATTTGCCCGGAAGAAATCGTCATAATACTTCCGAAGTCCCACCCCTTGGCAAAGAAAGCTGCTCCTCCAAGTGAACCGCTCGCCTGCCTGGATCTGAGGCTTCTCTCCGATGAGCCTTTTACGCTT
The DNA here is from genome assembly GCA_902770965.1 of uncultured Lachnospiraceae bacterium. Lineage (GTDB taxonomy): Bacteria > Bacillota > Clostridia > Lachnospirales > Lachnospiraceae > RUG11623. The sequence goes on from CACXUY010000057.1 coordinate 19,219, forward strand.
ATGTACAAGTCATCAACCAACCGCGCTATCTGCGATAATATTTTCGCCGCAAACGGCATCACTCCGAATATTGTCATGGAGACCTCCACCACGGACAGCATAGTATCAATGGTAGAAACGATTCATTGCTGCGGACTTCTGCCTCGGTATTATATGGAAGGTGCCAAGGACCGTGTGGCATCTTTTGTCATGCCGGAACATCCCACCTGGGATCTGTATATTATGTATAGAAAAAACTCATACCTCTCTCTAGCCAACAAAGAGTATATCCGTCTCGTCAAAGAATTCTGGAACGAGACACTGCCTCCGGTGCAGACAAATTGAAGCATCTTGAGCTTGTGCTTCAGACAGGAAATCTTGGGATGCCTGACAAAAAGGTTCTCAGAAACGAATGGCAAACCCTCATTACCAATATTCCACATCCCCTGTCCTTAACCGGTTTCAGCAAACTGAGCCACAATACTTCTGACAGAGCCAAACAGGTATGGTTTTAAGGTCTCTAGATCACAAGGGTTTTCATAGAGGATCGCGTTGTAACACGACGCGCCGATCAGTTCCACGAGAAGGTAAAGCATGATCTCGGACTTGGTCGATGTGATATTTCGCGGAGCCGTCAGGGCATGGAATTTCTCGATGAAATCATTGTCATCGTCCTCCGCCTCCATCTCAGCCATGGTCTTCTTTAAAATTCCCCAGCTAAGATTCTTGGAAATCAGAACCAATAAGTCTTTTCTTATGAGCAGCTGATCAAGCACATAGTTTGAAATATGGATCAGCTGCTCCTCCAGCAACTCACATCCCGCTTCCATCATATCATTATATGCTTCTCTGAGCAGACGCCGGGACTGATATATCACCAGCTTGTTCCGAATATCGTACTTGTCCCTGAAATATAGGTAAAAAGTACCTTTTGCAACGCCCGAACGAGTGACTATGTCCGAGACCGACGTATCCTCCATGCCCTTCTGCGTAAAAAGCTCCAATGCCGCGTCCAAAAGCGAAGTCCGCTTTCTCTGTTTCTTTATCTCGATCTTTCCCATTGATTATTTACCTCTGAAAGAAGAACTTCTTTGTGAGTGCATTTTTCAGTACACTTACTTTTCTGTCATTGTACTCATTTTTTAGAGTGTACGCAAGATAATAACACAAACCGCTGAAGGCACAAGCAGAAATCGAAAGAAATCAGAGAAGGAAATTCAATGAAGAAATCGACAAAAATGACTTTTGGTCAATTTTTCTATTGACTGAATGTCATTATTGTATTATAATCCCGAATAGATTGACTGATGGTCATTTTTATGCATGTCCACATTTCAATCAGCCAATAACAGTTAGCCGGAGGCGATAAACTATGATAAATTTTGGACGATTCATTGCGAAGCATAGGGTCGTCATTCTGATTCTTTCCCTTCTATTGCTGATCCCATCTGCGGCAGGGTATCTTGGCACCCGGGTGAACTATGATATCCTGACATATTTGCCAAAAGACATCGACACTATGGTCGGTCAGGATATCCTCATGGACGAGTTCGGCAAGGGCGCCTACGCCATGGTGGTGACAGAAGGCATGAGCAGTAAAGACATCTCAGCTCTTTGCGACAAGATCATGGATGTCGAAGGCGTTGCTGACGTGATCAGCTATGACTCCCTCGCGGGCGGCTCAGTTCCTAAAGAATTTCTCCCGCGCGATCTGTCGGAAAAGTTCACGGACGGGGACAGCGACATGATGCTGATCTTCTTCACCGGCGGCACTTCCGAGGACGAGACTCTGGAAGCTGTCGCAAAAATACGTGAGCTTACCGGGAAACAGGCGCTGATTGGCGGAATGTCAGCCATCATCATGGACACGAAGGAACTCACCGAGAAAGAAGAACCGATCTATGTCGCTATCGCCGTCGCCTTGTGCAGCCTGGTACTGGCTCTTACTATGGATTCATTGCTGCTTCCTATCCTGTTTCTTCTCAGTATAGGCATAGCTATCCTTTACAATCTCGGCAGCAATTATTTCCTCGGGCAGATCTCCTACATCACGAAGGCAATTGCCGCAGTATTGCAGTTAGGCGTCACCATGGATTATTCCATTTTCCTGTGGCACAGCTTTTCAGAGAGCCTCAAGGTTTACGATGACAAAAACGAAGCCATGGCTCATGCGATCGCAGCCACATTTTCCTCGGTCCTCGGGAGCAGCCTCACCACGGTCGCGGGTTTTATCGCCCTCTGCTTCATGAGCTTCACCTTGGGCCTAGACATGGGCCTGGTCATGGCAAAGGGAGTCGTGTTCGGCGTCATCTGCTGCGTCACAGTGCTGCCGTCCATGATCCTCGTCTGCCACGGCGCGATCCTGAAAACCACACACCGCTGGCACCTGCCGGAGCTTGGCACGTTCCTGAACGGCATCGTGAACAGGCCTGCCATATTCCTCATCCTGTTCGCGGCGCTGCTGTTCCCGGCTCTCTACGGCTACACGCATTATGAGGTGTATTATAAACTCGATAAATCATTGCCCGAAACCTTAAGCAGCGTCCAGGCAAATACCGAGCTGGATGAGAAATTCCACATGGGCGCCATCCACATGCTGATCCTGGATGCCGATACTTCCTCGGCGGACATCCGACGGATGTCCGGGGAGATGGAGGACGTGGACGGTGTCAATTATGTGCTTGGCCTGGACAGCCTGACGGGAAGCCTCTTCCCCGACAGCTTCCTGCCCGAATCAGTCAAATCCACACTCGAAAGTGAAAATTACAAGCTGATTCTAATTGGCTCGGAATACGCCACCGCTTCGGACGAGGTGAACGCACAGGTTGACCGGCTTCAGGCAATCGCGAAATCATATGACGACAGCTCCATGCTAATAGGTGAAGCCCCCTGCACGAAAGACCTGATCTCTATAACCGACCATGATTTTGCCGTGGTCTCCGCCGTATCTATCGGCCTGGTGTTCCTGATCATTGCCATAGTCCTGAAATCTATAGTGCTGCCGATCCTGTTAGTCGCGGTGATCGAATTCGCGATTTTCATAAATATGGGGCTTCCGTATTACACACATACGATACTGCCTTTTATCACGTCCATCGTAATAGGGACCATACAGCTGGGCGCGACGGTCGATTACGCCATACTGATGACCAACCGTTATCTGCATGAGCGTACCAACGGCGGCTCGAAAAAGGAAGCGGCACAGACCGCCCTCACTTCCTCTGCCAACTCGATCATCGTGTCTGCCCTGGGCTTCTTCGCCGCAACCTTCGGCGTCGGCCGTTATTCCGACATCGACCTCATCAGCGCCCTGTGCTCATTGATGGCCAGAGGCGCACTGGTCTCCATGGTCGTCGTATTGACGGTTCTGCCCTCGGCGCTATATATATTTGACCGTTTTATCATTTCCACAACCTTCGGCGCTAAAAAAGCCGTGGCTTTGCATGAGGAGGCATAAAATGAACAGCAGATTAAAACGTTTTGCAGGCATCGCATTGGCCGGTTCGATGGTCATATCATCGTCCGTCCCGGCCATGGCCGCAGACTTCAACAAGCATGAAACTGTGTATGTCGTGACAGATGAGTCGGGAAATGTGACCAATACCATCGTCTCAGACTGGCTTGAGAATCTTATGGGAGGGAAATCCCTTCAAGACAGCTCACTGCTCAAAAACATCGAGGTAGTAAAAGGCGACGCGGTCCGGTCCGGCAATATGCTGGGTTCTAAATCCGCCGACACATCCGATCCCGACAAGACCGGTGTCGGTGCCAAGTCCGGCTCTGTATCTGACAATACCCCTGATTCTGCCCCCGGCAGCACTTCGGATTCTGCTTCAGGCACCGCGTCTTCTCCCGAAGAACAGATCGTATGGGAGGCCGGCGGCAAGGATGTATATTACCAGGGAACCTCCGATAAAGCCCTTCCCATCGGGGTAAGCTTCACCTACAGGCTCGATGGAAAAGAGATGCCGCTAAAAGATATCAAGGGAAAGAGCGGAAAGCTGACCTTAGAGATAAGGTATTCCAACCGTCAGCAACAGGCAGTGACTGTTAACGGCAGATCGGAAAACATGTTTGTACCATTTCTCATGGCAACCGGCCTCATCATAGACAGTGAAAAAGCCTCCAATGTTAAGATCGACCACGGTATGGTTCAAAACGACGGAGACAGAACCATTATCATAGGCTATGGTTTCCCGGGGCTTAGCGAAAGCCTCAAGCTTTCGGAGATGAAGGAAACACTCAAAAAAAGTGATGTAACCGTTGATGACAAGAAGCTCGATATTCCCGATTCAGTAACTATTACCGCTGATGTGAAAAATTTCGAGATAGAGACGGCGATAACCCTCGCCACAAATGAAGTATTTGAGAAGTTGGATATCGACCGCAGCCGCACCAGAAACGACCTTGAAAAGGCACTGAAAGAACTGGACGACGCGGCCATGGAGCTGGCGGACGGCACGAAGGAATTGCTGGACGGTACGGATACCCTTTCTGAAGGTGCCGATAAACTGACTGACGGCGCAAAAGCCTTGCGTGACGGTACGAGCGAGTTAGATAACGGAGCCTCGAGCCTGCTGGACGGATCCGGTGCTCTTTCAGATGGCATCGGATCGTTGTTCAAAGGTTCTCTGGAGCTGAACAGCGGAGCCGCACAGCTTTCCTCCGGCTCGACAACGCTTTCCTCTTCATTGAAAGAACTCGTGGCAGGACTTCAGTCAGCAAATGACGGTGCAGCTTCACTGCACGGCGGCATGACAGAGCTTTCCGCCGGAGCCGACACTTTGACGGATGGCATGACCGCTCTTCAATCCGGAGCATCTGAGCTTAACGCAGGAATGACGCAGCTTCAGACCGGCGCGTCCTCTCTTTCCGGCGGACTTGACCAGTTGAAGGACGGTGCGTCACAGCTGGACGGCGGCATGTACGAACTGCAAAACGGCGCGGTATCGCTTACCGACGGTATCGGTCAGCTGCAGAACGGTGCCGAGTCATTGACCGGCAATCTGCCAGCCCTTCAGACAGGTGCTTCCGACCTTGCGTCAAGCATGGGGGTTCTCAGCAACGGCGCGGAGTCCCTTACCGGCGGAGCAGCAAGTCTTTATGATGGCGTTAAGACGGTAGCCGGAGGCGTATCAGGTCTTCGAGCCGGCATGACGTCTCTTGAAGAAAATGTGACCGGTCTTTCAAATGGGGCACAGAACCTTGCCGACGGCCTGTCTTCACTGGAGCAGCAGACGGACAGTCTGCCCGGAGGTATTGAAAACGCTCTTGCTGCCGCTTACGCATCCGGTGTCGCCGCCGGTCAGTCATCAGTATACGCAGATGACAACAGCGCAGACGTTAATCACGCGATTGACGCGGCACGTAACGCGATCACGGCAGCAATAGATGCTGCTGATGATCCTGAAGCCGTTGCGGCACTTGAGTCCGCGCTCGATGCCCTTCCTGCTTACACTCCCGCCGTTTCGACCAACACTGATCATGCAGTTCCTGCTGAAGAGAACGATTCATATCTCGCAATTAAGAATGAAGCCCTCTCAAGCCTGACAGCAGTGGCTTCCGCAGTCTCTGAATTAAATGGCGGCGCGCAACAGCTCAAGGCTGGCACTCAGATGCTTGCCGGCGAAGACGGAGTCCCCGCTCTTGCTTCAGGGGTAGAACAGCTGTATACCGGAATCTATGGGGCCGATGGCACGGACGGATTGCTCTCAGGAGCGGAATCGCTCAAAGACGGCGCATCGGATCTTTCCTCCGGAATGAACCAGGCAGCTGCAGGCGCGGGAAGCCTCAATGAAGGCATGGAAGCGGCAGCCGGAGGCACGAATGCTCTGATTTCAGGAATCGACCAGCTCGCTTTTGGCGCAACCTCCCTTTCTGATGGAATCAACCAGACGGCTAAGGGAATGGCAGGATTGTCCGATGGAATCTCCTCGGCAGCTTCGGGTGCATCCGAGCTCTCGAACGGGCTTAACCAGACAGCTGATGGCACGGCATCATTGTCAGAGGGCATCAGCTCCGCTGCATCCGGCGCGGCGGCACTGAATGAAGGCGTGAAACAGGCACATAGCGGAGCCGGCAGCCTGAAGGAAGGACTTGGCAGCGCAGTCTCCGGCGCGGAGCAGATATCTGATGGAGCTATGACTCTCTCAGACGGAGCCGCTTCATTATATAACGGCACATCCGGTCTGACATCAGGCGCTGAACAGCTGCAGGACGGCGCAAACGCACTTTATGATGGTGTAAAGTCACTGAAATCCGGCACTGCGGAGCTAAATGGCGGAGCCACCTCCTTGTATGAAGGTATGCTGGAATTCAAGGACGGAGTAAATGAACTGCGCGATGGCGTCACGAAGCTCCACGACGGCATGTCGCAATTCCAGCAGGAAGGCATCGCCCGCCTTACAGACCTCTACTGGGACAACATACCACTCCTGCTTGATCGCCTCAAAGCGCTGAAAGCTCTCGGCGAAGGCTATAACAGCTTCTCAGGAATGCCGAAGAACGCCGACGGAACAGTCAAGTTCTTGATCAGGACGGAAGGGTAAGATCACTCATGACGTACATATCCGAGGCGAACCCGAGCTGAGCGCTTATATCGGCACAGATATCACAGATATAAGCGATATATATGAAAGCACGAATGTTTGCTGTGAACTATTCAATTTGTAATTATTCAGTACCCCAAGATAACTGTTAAAATGCAGGACAAAGTGCTTGCACTTCGGACATATTTTAACAGTTATCTTGGAGCGGACAAGGCACACAGAGCCCCTGACCGTCCCACAAAAAGGAGTTCGCAGCATCCCGAGCCTGGGGGCGCAGCATCTTGAGTCTGGGGTGCTGATTAGTAACTTCAGTTTTATATTACCGGTATTCGTCTGCTGCAGCCGCCTCTCCACTGATAATCACAAGAGATTCCTCATAGCTCCTGCTGCTGTTGACGATTGGCTATCAGACTTCATCCTCTCTGCCTACTTTGCAGGTGATAAGTCAGCGTACTCCGCAAAAAGCCGATTCCTGTAATTCTTATCTTCCGTTGCTCTGATTACGTCTTCATTTCTCCCATTAAGCATAAGGTACCTTATCATACTGGCAAGCTTATCACAGCCTTCCTCTCGTCCTTCCTCCCTCGTCTCATCCATCCAATCCTGTATCCCCTTAAACACGTTAACCGTCCCCTCCTCTCTTTCCTCTCGTTTAAACTTCTTGTTCATGAACACCTCAAGCATCTCCGCGTCCTTCCGCCCAAGATTCTCATACACTTCTTTCTGTTCATTGCAAAGCCGCTTGACCTCTTCCTTGTCGCCGCCCACAGAAAGCAGCCTCAG
>CACXUY010000058.1 GCA_902770965.1 uncultured Lachnospiraceae bacterium
CCTTGACACCATGGTTGAGAAGGGCAAGGTCGCTTTCCCTATGTCCACCGCCTGGTATTTTGGTTCCTTCTATGTCGCCAACGGCTGCACCTTCTTCGGAGAGAACGGTGATGACGCTGAGGCTGGCATCGACTTTAGCGGAGACAAGGCAGTCGAGGTAACTAATTACCTTGTTGACCTTGTGGCGAATCCGAACTTCGCGGACGGCGATGTAGGCTCAGTCGCGGATGCCAAGGCGTTCTTCTCAGGCACATGGGATTATTCCAAGGCTCAGGATGCCTACGGGGATAATCTCGGAGTCGCCCAGCTTCCTTGTGTCACGATCAACGGCGAGCAGAAGCAGATGAAGTCATTTGCCGGTTCAAAGGCTATCGGCGTCAATCCTGCCGGCGCTCTTTACAAGGATCATCCCGAGATCTGCGTCGCTCTGGCGGCATGGCTCGGCAGCTCATCTAGCCAGCAGCTGCACTATGAGCTTCGGAACATCATCCCCACCGACAATTCCATCGATGTGGGCGAGGATGCCCTGGCGAAGGCTCAGATGGATACTATGGCAAATACCTCCATCGTCCAGCCTCTTCAGGATGGCATGAGTTCGTTCTGGACTCCCGCCGAATCCATGGGTAAGGAACTTGTCAGCGGAACCGTCACCCATGACTGGGTAAGGAACTTGTCAGCGGAACCGTCACCCATGACAACGCTGCCGAGAAGACCGAGGCTATGAATAAGTCCATGAATGAGAGTGCTGTCCAGTAATTACACATTATAGTTCGACATTTTTTTGGCGGGCGGGGATCTCTCCCTTGCCCGCTTTCAAGTTCACAGAACCCGGATAGATAAAGCTCGGTATGGTTGAACCCATAATGCATGGGATGGTTGAATCCATAATGCATGGGATGAGAGAACTTATCAGGGTTGGAGAAGTGAAAGCGGAACCTTGGAGGAGGATGGTACATGGACAGGTATACTGTTGTCAGGGCACTTAAGAGAGGGGACATATTTACCAGGCTCTCCGCAGTGGTCATGGGTCTGGGCTTGGCAGGTCATAGGCAGATAGTAAAAGGCATATTTGTCATGCTTTGCGAAGCAGCATTTATATTATATATGATAAGGACCGGAGCCGAGAGGTTGATGGCGCTGCCGGGTCTTGGCGATTCAGCACAGGAAAAGGTCTGGAACGAAGCGAAGCAGGTCTATGAGTACACTCAGGGCGATAACTCACAGCAGATACTGCTGTTCGGAGTCGTGACGGTCTTCGTCGTCCTGGCCTTCATCGTCTTGTGGGTACTCCAGATGAGGCATTCATACAAGCTGCAAAGAACCCTGGAAGAGAAGGGCAAGGTGCCGACCTTGATCGAGGATGTCAAGGGACTCTTTGACGGCAATTTGCATATCACGCTGATGACGCTCCCCTGCCTTGGAATACTGGTTTTCAATGTGGTGCCGCTCACATACATGATATCGATGGCATTTACGCAGTACTCCAAAGAAGGCGATCATCTGAGGCTATTTGACTGGAACGGCCTGACCCAGTTCTTCAGGGTCTTGAACATGCAGGGGAATATAGGACGGCAGTTCTGGCACGTTCTGAGCTGGACCGTCGTATGGGCGATTTTCGCGACCTTCCTCAACTATATCCTGGGTATGGTCCTGGCCTTGCTCATCAACCGGAAGGAGACCAAGGGGAAGGCATTCTGGAGATTCTGCTTCGTCCTTTCCATAGCTGTTCCCCAGTTCGTATCACTGATGGTCATGAACATCATGCTCCAGCCGAACGGGGCGGTAAATGTGCTGCTGCGCAATCTTGGAGTGATAGCGCCTTCAGTTTCGCTCCCGTTCTGGACGGATGTCATGTGGGCGAGAGTTACAATCATCGTCATCAACCTCTGGGTCGGAATACCCTACACGATGCTGCAGGTGACTGGAATACTGCAAAATATCCCGGGGGAGCTTTACGAAGCGGCAAAGCTCGATGGCGCAGGACCGGTGAAGATTTTCTTCTCCATAACCCTGCCCTACATGCTCTTCGTGACGACACCCTACCTGATCGCGTCATTTGTGGGAAATATTAACAATTTCAATATCATTTATCTGCTGTCGGGAGGCGGTCCCACCTTCGTGGGGGACACTGCCGGTCAGACGGATTTGCTTGTCACCTGGCTGTACAAGCTGACCATCGACCAGCAGTACTACAACCTCGGCGCAGTGATAGGAATACTGACATTCGTGATCATGACTACCGTGACCCTAATCACATACAGGCGTTCTGTTTCTTACAAGAACGAAGAAGCCTTCATGTGATAGGGCTGTACCAGGAGGTTTTATATGATGGCAGATAAAGATAAGACTTTGATAAAAAAAATGGATGCCGGTCTTGCGGCATCTGAAGAGGGCACGGGCAGGTCTGCAGGAGGACAAAAAAGGGGTCAGGTATCTTTTCGCAAGTCGGCGGTCAATGTCCTGGTGCACGTCCTTCTGGGGGTCCTTGCCGTGGTGTGGCTGCTTCCCATCGTCTGGATAGTGCTGACCAGCTTCAGGGCGGAACCGGGCGCGTATACCGGGACATTCCTGCCGCAGGGATATACATTGGGCAATTACGTAAAGCTTTTTACCGACAGGAACGTCATCAATTTCCCGAAAATGTTTATGAATACGCTGATTATAGCGGTTTTCTGCTGCATGATATCGACGTTCTTCGTGCTTTCGGTGTCATATAGCCTGTCGAGGATGCGTTTTAAGCTCCGCAAGCCGTATATGAACCTGGCCATGGTGCTAGGGCTGTTTCCGGGCTTCATGACGATGGTGGCCCAGTATTTCATACTCAAGTCGATGGGCCTGTCGGAAGGGAGCGCGGTCCGTATAGGCCTGATCGTCGTGTACTCGGCATGTACGGGACTGGGTTTCCAGATCGCGAAAGGCCATCTTGACACGATACCGAGAAGCATCGATGAAGCCGCGATGATCGATGGCGCGACTCAGTGGCAGATATTCACGAAGATTACAATACCACTGTCGCGTCCCATCATCATCTACACCGTCATGACATCATTTATAGCACCGTGGATCGATTTCATATTCGCGAAGGTGCTCTGCCGCGCGAATTCCGATCAATGGACCGTTGCCATCGGTCTATGGAACATGCTGCAGAAGGAGTACATATACAGATGGTACACCTGCTTCGCCGCGGGTGCTGTCGTAATATCCATCCCCATTGCCGTGCTCTTCCTCTACATGCAGAAATTCTACGTGGAAGGCGTAAACGGAGCCGTGAAGGGTTGATAATCACGGCAGCATCGCTATCGTAGCCGTGAAGGGCTGATATTCACAGCAGCATCGCTATCAGCGGCATGGTAACCATGGAGAAGAGGCTGGTGACGAAGATGATCTTGGCCGCAAGGTCACGGTTGCCATGGTAGGTCTCCGCAAGGACCGTGGTGATCGAGGCCGCCGGCATGGCCATGATGATAGTGAGCACGGGACCGATCAACGGATTGGGGAAAGGAACCACCTTCAATATGAAGAGCGATATCAGGGGATAGACGATGAGGCGCAGCAAGGATGCCGTGTACGCGTCCCTGTCCTTCAGAAGCTCAAGGCCGTCCCCCGATGCCAATGCCATCCCTGTTATGAACATGGAAAGAGGCGTGGTGATGTTGGAAAAATGGGTGATCGGCGTTGATATGGCCGTGTGCAGCCCTATCCTTCCGAAATAGAAGACAAGGCTCAACACTATTGCGAGATTGATATTTGTAAAAACAATATCGGTCCACCGGAGTTTCTTGTTGTCGCCTTTAACATCGGAACTCACCAGCCAGACGCCGAGGGTGTATACAAGTATGTTAAATGGAATATTGTAGACGATGGCGAGTGCCAGGCCTTCCTGACCGAACAGTGAAAGTGCCACTGGGAAGCCCATGAAGCCGTTGTTGCAGAAACTTGCGCCGAAGGACCAGATCCCTCGGCGTTCTTTCTTTACTCCGAAGGGCTTCGAAAGCAGCATGGAGATCAAAGAAAACATGGGAAAAATCAAAAGTCCTACAGTTATGACGATGAAGATGTCGCGGCTGAAACCAGGATCATATTCCTTCGTGGCAAGCGAGATGAATATGGTGCAGGGGAGCGTAATTTTCAGGAGAATGGCGGAGAGGGTCGCCGATGCGGAAGGCGGGACTATCTTGGTCTTGACGGATGCGAAGCCCACGCCGATCATGATGAAAAGTCCGAGAAGATTTGTGAAAACGACGCCGAAACCAAGATTCATGGCTTTCCCTCCAAAAAAGTTTTTATGTTTATCTGATATGCGCCCATGACTGGGGCATATATTAAAGAATCCTACAACACAAATTATAAGGCGTATATGGCCATAGATCATGAGACTCAAACAACACGTACTATAAGCCATAAACAACACGAATCGTATATAGACAACACGTACTATAAGCCATAAACAACACGAATCGGCTATCAACAACACTTACCATAGACCATGAATAACACGAATCGGTTATAGACAACACGTACTATGAGCCATAAACAACACGAATCGGCTATCAACAACACTTACTATAGACCATGAATAACACGAATCGGTTATAAACAACATGTACGTTGAAGCTTATACAACACATATTAACCTAAGGAACGGAGCATAGTCAACCTCATCACGGCAATATGTGCATGCGCGGCCGCCAGTATCGGTGGGTATCATAGTCTTGATGTTTTTGCGAATCTTAAGTATACTAAAAGAGTACATAGCCGATTCGTTCGGTATAGGTACTATAGCTTCTCATATGGTATTTTCACCCATCCTTACAGGTGCGGGAGACCATATTTTTATGTCGCTGTAATCATAAGAATTCCCATAGTAGATGTATTAGCCAGGATTGGCATACTCCAACTAGATGAATCCACTATATCCAGCTTATGAGAGGAGAAGGAACAGATGCTGAAGACGTTGCTGGCGCAGGTGAAGGAGTTCACTCTGGTCTCCTTGCTTACGCCTGTTTTTATGGTTCTTGAAGTCGCCTTCGAGATGATTATTCCGAGGCTGATGGCTTCCATCATCGATAAGGGGGTGTCCGCGGGCGACATGCAGCACATCTACAGAGTCGGAGCCGTCATGCTGCTCACGGCCATCGGGGGGCTGCTGTGCGGTATTGCGGGAGGCGTATTCGGCTCGAAGGCATCGGCCGGCTTCGCCAGGAATCTGAGGGACGCGATGTTTACCAACATACAGACCTTCAGCTTCGCTAACATCGACCGCTTCAGCACCGCCGGCCTCGTCACGCGCCTGACGACTGACGTGACCAACCTCCAGAACGCGTACATGATGGCATTGCGCATGTTCGTGAGGTCTCCCGCCACCTTCATAGTGGCCATCATCATGTCGGTGAGCATCAGCCCCAGGCTTGCCATGATATACCTCGTGGCGATAGCGTTTTTAGTCTGCGTAATGGTATTTCTGATTACCCATGTGACGGTATATTTCCGGCAGGTTTTTGAGAAATATGACGCTCTGAACGAGAGCGTTCAGGAAAATGTATCGGCGATCAGGGTGGTGAAGGCCTATGTGCGCGAGGACTATGAGAACAAGATATTTTCAAGAGCTTCCTATAATATATACCGTATGTTCCTGAAGGCGGAAGGCTTGACGGTCTTCATCGCGCCGGTCATGCAGTTCACCATTTACGGCTGCATCCTGGCGCTGAGCTGGTTCGGGGCGCACATGATAGTGGCGGGCGAGCTTACGACCGGAAACCTCATGAGCATGCTGGCTTACTGCCTGAACATCCTCACCTCGCTCATGTTCATGGCCATGATATTCGTGATGGTCACCATGAGCATTCCGAGCGGAAAGCGCGTCACGGACGTCATCAACGAGAGGTCGACGCTCACGAATCCCGAGAATCCCGTGGTAGAGGTGAAGGACGGCTCCATTGAGTTCATTGACGTTGATTTCTCCTATAGAGAGGACAGTAAGGAGCCTGTGCTTCAGGACATCAATCTCAGCATCCGTTCCGGCGAGACCATAGGCATTATAGGGGCGACGGGCTCATCGAAGAGCAGCCTGGTGTCTCTCATCAGCCGTCTCTACGATGTGTCCCAGGGCTCGGTCAAGGTGGGCGGCCTGGATGTCCGCGAGTATGACCTCGACACGCTGCGCAAGGAGGTGGCGGTCGTCCTCCAGAAGAATGTCCTCTTCTCAGGGACGATACTCGACAACCTGCGCTGGGGCGACCCGGACGCGACCTTCGATGAGTGCCGGAGGGCCTGCCGGCTTGCCTGCGCGGACGAGTTCATAGAGAAGATGCCGGAGGGCTACAACACTCAGATCAGTCAGGGAGGGACGAATGTCTCGGGCGGGCAAAAGCAGCGCCTGTGCATAGCCAGGGCATTGCTCAGGAAGCCGAAGATCCTGATACTTGACGACAGCACCAGCGCCGTGGACACCGCGACGGACGCCAGGATAAGAAAGGCATTTGCAGAGGAGATACCCGACACCACGAAGCTCATCATAGCCCAGAGGATATCAAGCGTACAGAACGCGGACCGCATCCTCGTGCTGAACGAGGGGCGGGTCCAGGCTTTCGGCTCTCACGAGGAGCTTATGGAAAGCAGTGATATTTACAGGGAGATATATGAGGCGCAGACTGGAGGCAACGGCGATTTTGACGAGGCCGCACTGAATGACGGAGGTCTGAGATGGCAGAAATGAATGTGAAGCCCATGGGGGGCAGACGCGGAAGGGGAATGCCGCTTCCGAAGGTCAACAATCCCGGAAGGCTCTTCGTGAGGATCATGAAGGAGCTGCTATCCAATTATGGGGTACATCTGGCTGTAGTCATCGTATGCATAGTCGTGAGCGTCTTCGCAAATGTTCAGGGAACTCTTTTTACCCAGAAGCTCATCGATACATACATCCAGCCCATGATAGGGCAGACGAACCCGGATTTCTCGGGACTGGCAGCAGCGATAACCAGGGTGGCTTGCTTTTATGGAGTCGGTATAGCGGCGGCGTTCACGCAGAACAGGCTCATGATCAATGTGAACCAGGGAACCTTGAAGCACATGCGGCTGAGGCTTTTCGAGAAGATGGAGAGCCTGCCGATAAAGTATTTTGACACTCACAGTCACGGCGACATCATGTCCGTGTACACCAATGACATAGATACCTTGAGGCAGATGATCAGCCAGTCGATCCCTCAGATATTCAACAGCGTAATAACCATTGTCACAGTGCTTATCAGCATGATAAGGCTCAGCATGCCGCTTACCATGTCGACGCTTGTGATGGTAGGGGTCATGATGTTCGTGACAGGACAGCTCGCGAAGCGCAGCTCCAAGCAGTTCATACGCCAGCAAAAAGCCCTGGGCAGCCTGAACGGCTACATAGAAGAGATGATGACCGGACAGAAGGTGGTGAAGGTCTTCTGCCATGAGCAGATCAGCCTCGACGAGTTCAGGCAGAAGAACGAGGAGCTTTACCAGAGCGCGTACAACGCGAACAAGTTCGCCAGCATCCTCATGCCCGTCAACGCCCAGATAGGAAATGTGAGCTACGTAATTTGTGCCGTGCTCGGAGGCATCCTTGCCCTGAACGGCTTCGGCGGCTTTACGCTCGGCGCGCTCGCCAGCTTCCTGACCTTCAACAAGAGCTTCAACATGCCCATCAGCCAGGTCAGCCAGCAGAGCAATTCTATAATCATGGCGCTTGCCGGCGCGGAGAGGATATTCGCCCTGCTTGACGAAGAGCCGGAGAAGGACGACGGCTATGTCACGATAGTGAACGCGGTGCAGCAGCCTGACGGCACTTTGACAGAGACAGATGAGAGGACGGGGCTATGGGCGTGGAAGCACCAGCATGGAGACGGAAGGCTTGAGTACAAGAAGCTGGAAGGGGACGTGCGCTTCAATCATGTCGATTTCGGCTACACCGATGACAAGATAGTTCTCCATGACATAGTGCTCTACGCAAAGCCGGGGCAGAAGATAGCCTTCGTCGGTTCCACCGGCGCGGGCAAGACGACGATAACGAACCTGATCAATCGTTTCTATGATGTGCAGGACGGCAAGATCCGCTACGACGGGATCAATATCAACAAGATCAAGAAGGCTGACCTGCGCAAGTCTTTGGGCATTGTCCTTCAGGAGACGCACCTGTTCTCAGCGACTGTCATGGACAACATCCGTTACGGAAGGCTGGATGCCACGGATGATGAGGTCATCGCCGCCGCCAAGCTGGCAAATGCGGACGGCTTCATCAGGAGGCTTCCCGATGGCTACAACACCTTCATCAAGGGAGACGGGGCGAACCTCAGCCAGGGACAGAGGCAGCTTCTGGCTATCGCCAGGGCAGCGGTGGCCGATCCGCCGGTGCTTATCCTCGATGAGGCCACCAGCTCCATCGATACGCACACAGAGAAGCTGGTGCAGGAGGGCATGGATCACCTGATGAAGGGGCGGACGACCTTTGTTATAGCCCACAGGCTATCCACAGTCAAGAACAGCAACTGCATAGTCGTACTTGAGAACGGACGGATAGTCGAGAAGGGAACCCATGAGGAGCTTCTTGAGCTGAAGCAGAGGTATTATCAGCTCTACACCGGGAGCAGCGCGTCCGCATGATACCAGCGCGTCCGCATGATACCAGCGGGTCAGCAAGATACAAACATTAGAATAAGAGTGGCTTGACATGCCTGTGTCCGTGCAGTATGTGCTTCACAAAAACTCAGATAAATCCGTTTTATGTGAAGCACATACTGCACTGGTCTTATGGTACAGGCGAGATGATGAGCTGCTGCGTTAAAATATGACAGGAGAAGAGCAGATGTCTACAAGGAAATATCTGACGCGTCATGGGAGAGATGATACAGGAGGCGCCGATTTCAACCTGATAGAATCCTTCAACCCGAAAGAATCCTTCAACCCGAAAGAATCCAGTTTGAGCGTTCCGGCAGATGACGGAGAGAGTCTTGAGCGCGAGGCTTACGACCTTTCAGCTGAGGAGACCAGCCGATGGATTAAGGGTGACAGAACAGAAGAAGGACTCTTACCGCCGTCCGAGAGCGGAAAGCTGTACTACCGCGCGCCCTATGTCAAAGAATTCGATGCCGTGGTGCGGATGTGCGAGAGCCTTGGCGGCGGCCGCTGCGCAGTGGTCCTTGACCGGACGGCTTTCTATCCGGAGGGCGGTGGACAGCCGTCCGACACGGGCATGCTGGGAGGAGTCAGGGTTCTCCATGTCGTTGAGAAGGCCGGCCACATCATACATGAGACAGACGGCTGCCTGGAGGTCGGAAGCGAGGTTCACGGTGTGTTGGACTGGGAGAGAAGGTTTTCCTTGATGCAGCAGCACACGGGCGAGCATATTTTCTCAGGTCTGGTGAAGAAGCATTTCGGATATGACAACGTCGGCTTTCACATGCATGGGAGCTTTATGACGGTCGATTGGAACGGAGTGCTGGACTGGGAGCAGCTCATGGCGATGGAGCGAGAGACCAACGAGATGATATGGCAGGATCTGCCGGTGCTTTCTCTATGGCCGGCTCCGGAACAGCTTGACAGGATGGATTACCGCAGCAAGAAGGCCTTGAGCGGCGCTGTGAGGATCATAGAGATTCCGGGCTGCGACATCTGCGCCTGCTGCGGAACCCATGTATCACGTACCGGAGAGATAGGTCTGGTCAAGGTGCTGGACTTCATTCACTATAAAGGCGGAATCAGAGTGACTCTCACTGCCGGACGCTGCGCGGCTGATGCCTTCGATGAGAGGCAGCAGTGGATGAATGAGCTGGGCAGCATCTTCTCGGTTCCGCCCGAGAAAGTGGTAGAAGCAGCGTCAAGAACCAGGAAAAATGAAGCTGACCTCCGTTATCAGCTGGGACAGGCCAGGCTGGAAGCCCTTATGGAGAAGGCTCGCGCCATGGAAAAGTCGGACAGCCCGCTGCTCGTCTTTGAAGATGGTCTCTCCATGGACGAGACGAGAAAGTACTGTACCGCCCTCGTGGAAGGAGGCAAGGGGAGTACTGTGCTCGTCTGTTCAGGCAGCGATGACGGCTTCATGTACGCGTTGGGAAGCGGCTGCGTGGACGTGCGGCAGCTTGGCAGGCGCATGAACGCTGAACTGTCAGGAAGAGGCGGCGGAAGCAGCCGGATGGTACAGGGAAGCATGAAGGCAGACCGCGAACAGGTGGAAGAATTCTTTGGGGAGATCGTGTGCAGCTGATCTTATTCGCACCCATATGGTTGAAAAACAAACAGGCAGGGCGGTTCTCATAGTCGCGACACCGTACAGAGCGACATAGGAGAACCGCCCTGTTTATATGCCGATAGTGCCATAATGATAACCATTGAGAGTTGGAAATATGGTACATTGCAGATAGTTACAGTCTGCGATGCCTTGATGATCAGCGCACGAAAAACAGTATTTCCGCGGTTGTTCGCAAGTCAGTTTTAAGCACGAAAAACAGTATTTCAACGGCTTCGTATATTTGACCTATATAGTATTAAATTATTATTGACATGCAAAATACGACATGATATAATACCACAAAATCAAGATAAGATAATAATATTTTGCTATATTATGTAGAT
>CACXUY010000059.1 GCA_902770965.1 uncultured Lachnospiraceae bacterium
CTACTTGATATTGATTTATAGTTGATGTAGCGCCGTATACCTGACCGGTACGTACGGTGCAATGGGAGGGGCGAGACGAAAGTCTCCCTCTACCCTATCTTCGGCGGATCGCATAAATGTGCGCCGGGAAGCGGCTTCGTTGTTGGATAGTTGTTGGATATAAGAAAGGATCCAAGACGAACATACCATAAATTATGAGACAGTAATAACTGGATGATTGAGAGCGCGTATAGTCCGAGCGCCATGGCCTGCACCGCAACCGTCACGTCAACCTGATTATAAAGGGGGAAGCATTTGATCAATCACTAAATCCAGATAAAGGTGAGTTAAGGGATGGCGTAACATTTGTAACAATTTGTAATAAATTAATAATTTCTTAGCTTTTGTCTTATTGACATCTTCTTAACAAGGCTTTATAATCTGCCATAGTCTTGTGATATTTGGTGTGAATGGGTGTTTTTGCATCGCAAGATACTTTTGGAGCCGTGCCGCAGGAGACCGGATACATTCGCGGCTGTGTGGTGAATGGTTTGGCAGCCATGTCAGATTGAGGTAAGAGAGTAAAAAGGTAAGAATATATGGAAAAGACATCTTTGAGAGTAAAGGCCACTGATGCCTGGATAAAGCATAAATCACGACTGATCGCGCCCGTTATACTTTACGTGGCATTTTACCTTGCGGTTTTCTGTGTCTTGGAATCCATGCCGGTAGAGAGATATTATTACTTATTCTCGAACATCGACAGGCAGATTCCTTTTGTAAAGATATTTGTACTGCCTTATCTGGCCTGGTTCATATGGATTCCGCTTGTCACGATCTATTACTGGCTTACGGATGAGGAAGGATTCCGCTGGCTGCGCAGGCTGCTGATCTTCGGCATGACAGTCTTTCTGGTCGTGTCGGCTCTTTTCCCTACGAAGCTTTACCTGAGGCCCTTTGTCCTGCCTGACGACGGGCTGCTCTGCCGGCTGATAGGCATGGTGTACAGGCATGACACACCGACGAACGTTTTCCCCAGCATCCACGTGTATAATACCTGCATAGTCTGGTATTTCGTCAATACGGCGAAGGACGGTTTCCTCCGCAGAAGATGGGTGCAGAACCTGAATTCGTTCATGGCTATATCCATCTGCCTGTCCACGGTACTGATCAAGCAGCATTCTTTGTTTGACGTGTTCGGCGGAATCGGTATGTGCGCCGTATTAGTATATGGTATGCACGCCATGGAAGACCGGAAAGTGCAGAAGCTTGTTGAAGACCGCAAGAGGATCGGTATGTATTAAGACGGCCGCACGGCGGTTCTTGCCGGTCGATATATTGAAAAGATAGTTCCTCATCCCGGTATTTCCGGGTATGAGGATTTTTTCGTTATATTTCATTGCAAATATTACACTACGGTATATCCGGAAGAGTATTTTTTTGATACGATTACCTTGACGAGGCGCCGTCTTTACTGGGAGACTGAGGCGTGCTTTGATAAACAGGAGGTGTCATGGACCTAAATGAAATGAGAGAAAAAAAGGATAATTTGAAGAAGCATCTCAGGGAAATAGCGGATATGGGCGGCAGCCTCGCTATAGCCTTTTCGGGCGGCGTGGACTCAACATTCCTTTTGGCGACTGCTTATGAGGAATTGGGGGACGGAGTTTTTGCGATCACGGTGAAGTCAGATTTCGTTCCCGGCAGGGAGATTCTGGAGGCGGAGGGATTTTGCAGGGAACGCGGAATAGCGCAGTATGTCGTAGAGGTAAGCTCGAAGGATATAAAGGGATTCTGTGAAAATCCCGTTAACCGCTGTTATCTGTGTAAGAAAGAATTGTTCAGCAGAATAAAGAATATATCGCAGGGATACGGCGGTGTCGCTGTCGCCGAAGGGTCGAATATGGACGACCATAATGACTATCGGCCCGGCATGACGGCGATAAGGGAGCTGGGAATACTGAGTCCGCTGCAGGCGGCAAATCTATATAAGGATGAGATCCGTACCCTTTCCTATGAAATGGGGCTTCCTACCGCGGATAAGCCATCTTATGCCTGCCTGGCATCCCGCTTTGTATATGGAGAAAGGATCACTGAGGAGAAGCTGCTTATGGTTGAAAAAGCAGAGTACTATCTGTATTCGCTGGGCTTTCGCCAGGTCAGGGTGAGGATCCACGGACGGCTGGCCCGCATAGAGGTGCCGCCGCAAGACAGCCGCAGTTTCTATGAGGAGGTCTCGAAGCAGCCCTTGGTAGAGGAGCTGAAGAAGCTGGGCTTCATATATGTCACGCTGGATTTGCAGGGATACCGTACCGGGAGCATGAATGAGGCATTGAACAGTCAGGGATAAGGCGGGAGTCTTGACAGAGAGCAGGTGCTGTATGGAGAAGAGTATGAAGATAATAGAGAAAAAACAGAAAAGAAGATCTAAGAAGCGTATATTGGTTCTGGTTCCGGCCTTTGCGGTCATTGCACTGTTTGTGCTGCCGTTTTCCGCGATGGTGCTGCTCTACGAGAATACATTTGGAAAGAGAATCTACGCGCCGGAACGAATATCCCATTCTGTGGAAGAGTTTGAGGGATTGACGAGGACAAAGCACACATTTTCCTCGGACAAGGGGCAGCAGATAGTGGGCTATCTTTATCAAAGAGACGGTGTGGAATACAAGGGAGCGGCCGTGCTCGCCCATGGCTTTGGCTCCGGCGGCCATCGCTCATATCTTGCCGCCGTGGACTTTCTCGTGAGGAACGGCTATATTACATTTGCTTATGATGTTACGGGCAACGATGAGAGCAGCGGAAAGAGCGTGCGGGGACTGCCTCAGGGAGTGATAGATCTGGATCACGCCATCACGTATGCAGAGGGGCTTGACGAGTTCAAAGGGCTGCCGGTCGTGCTGTTCGGTCACAGCTGGGGCGGGTATTCCGTGTCAAATGTACTGAGATATCATCCGGAGGTAAAGGCGGCGGCGGTGCTTTCCGGGTTTAACCGCTCCACCGACTTGGTAGAGTCATATGCCAGGAAGATGTTCGGTGATTTTGTCAAATACCTGATGGCATATGAAGGGCTGTATGAGCGGCTTAAGTTCGGAAAATATGCGGCGAATACAGCGTTGGAATCCTTTGCCAACAGCAGCATGCCTGTCATAGTAGTGCAGGGCTCGGTTGATAACATCGTCCCGGCGGAGTACGGATATGACAAATGGTACAAGGCTTATGGGGATTCTGAGCGGTTTGAATTCCTGTGGGTAGAGGGAAAGGGGCATGGAGACGTGCTTTTTGAGAGCGGTCCCAGTACCGGCCAGACGCAGCAAACAAAGGATCAGGGGAACGCGCTTTTGAACATACTGACGAGCAAGCAAAGCTCGAATAATAGCTCAAGTAATGGCTCGAGTAATAGCTCAATTAAAAGTTCAAGTAATAACTCAAGTAATAGCTCGGGCAAAGGGCTTAGCAGAGTAAATGAGTATGTTGGCATGAGGGTGATAGAGTTCTTTGACAGGTACTGCGCGCAGTGACAGGAAAGACCGGCGGAAGAAAGGCCGACATAGGCAGGAAAGACTGGCGGCAGCAAGAGAGACCGACGGAAGCAAGGCTGGCGGATGGCGGAAAGACCGACGGAGGCTGGAAAGACCGGCGGATGGCGGAAAGACCGGCGGATGGCGGAAAGACCGGCGGATGGCGGAAAGACCGGCGGAGGCTGGTAAGATAAGCGCAGGAGAAGCAGGATTTGTAAAAGCAGTGGATTATATTTGCGTGAGCAGACATAAAAGGAGCGGCATACCCATGACGGGTGTGCCGCTCCTGTCTGTTAGGTTTTGCGGATCCTGATGTCATGCGACGGTCAGGGCCCGCAGGTTTAATGTGTTGTCACCTATCAGTAAAAGAGACTGCCGAGGTTGAACACGCCAAGCGCGGCAAGAACCACGTTGACTGCGACGTTCAGGACCGAGAGAAGGAAGAGCGTCTTGAACATATTGTTCATCTCCTCGGTCGTGGTCTCTTTCGCAGCAGAGTAAGAGGACATGATGATAGCGCCGCCGGTGGAAAGAGGGCTGATGGCAGCCGCGAAGGAGGTGGCGGTGATGGCGGAGATCAGCTCGACGTAGCTTGCTCCGTTGAACTTGGTGGCGACATCAGCAGCGATAGGGTAAAGGGCAGGCATGACGACGCCGGTGGTGGAGCTTACCCATGACAGGATGCCTGAGGTGGCAGCCATGATGGGAGAAGCAGTGTGCTCATTCATGAGGGTGGTAAGGAAATCGGAGATGAGATCGATACCGCCGAGCTTGTTGATGACATTGACGAGAGCGCCAACGCCGCAGATGAAGACCAGTGTTCCCCAGGGGATACCCTTGATGGCTTTCTTTTCATCGGCTGCGCCGAGAAGGATCAGGACGGCGGCCGCGACGAAAGCGAACAGTCCGGTGTCAAACTTGAAGCCGATGCAGAAAACGACCATGACGATGATCGCGCCGATGGTCAGCAGCTGATCTCTGTTGAACTTCGGAATATCGGAAAGCTTCATGGGGTTGTCAGCTTTGACCTTGTAGCCCTTGTACATTACGTAAATAATGCAGGTGAAGATAAAGCCGGAAAGCAGGGTGGTGAGGAACAGGTGCAGACCAAAGCCGCTGTAGCCGAGAGGCTCGGACAGGTTCTTGGCAAGGATGCCTGTCAGTGAAAGCACGGAAGCGCAGCCGGCGTTCGCGCCGAGCTTGGCATAAAGAGCGGTGGCCATGGGGTTGATGTCCATTTCGAATGCCAGATACATGGCAAAGGTGGTCATCAGGAGACCGGCGGCGATGTGGCCAGGTCCTATGGCGGAGATGAAGGCCGAAAGGAAGAACATCAGGATGGGGATGAGCACAGTGTGCTTTCCGACCAGAGCGACGATCTTCTTTGAGAACAGGTCCAGAGTGCCGTTCTGTGATGCCATTCCGAACAGGAAGGTTACGCCGACCAGGGTTACGAACATGGAGCTGTCAAAGCCCGAGGTGATCTGCTTGGCGGTCATGCCTCCGACAGTTCCGAGAATGAACGCGGCGCCGAGGGCGAAGAAGCCCAGGTTGATCTTCTTTATGAAGCCGACCGCGACGACGACCACAAGCACGAGCAGGGATATAATAGGCAAAGGTAAATTCATCATCATCCTCCTATCATCGGCCATTACGCCGACTTAATACTAATCGCTGATTGCGATAGATTATACAGACCATAATGTCTAATGTGTATTGGTTTTTTAGTATCGACCGCTTAGCATTTGTTTTTATTCCGATTGCTTTAACAGACGGCGGCGTTATGCGTTATGTTCAGCATCTTATCATCGCAGTGCCTTCCATGAGAAGGTTGGCGGTGCGGAAACCAAATGCATCTTCAACAACGGGGGCTGCTTCACAGGCTTCGAAGTCCACGCCGCATTCCAGAATTCCGCTGGGATGTCCGATACGGATGAACTGGGTGTCGGTATTGGGCGCGAGCACCTGATTGACTATGCTTCCCGGCACGACCGCGGCGCAGGCTGTGCACATAGCGCCCGTCATGGCGTAGCTGGGATGCGCTTTCTGCATGGACATCATGCGTGAAAGGAGATCGATCTCTTCTTTCTTTACCGCATGGCCGTCCGCGGCGGTGTAATCATTGCTCTCAGCAACGAAGGTCATCTTCGGGATGCCGGGGGTCTCCCAGGCGGATTTCGTGTAATCCTCGATGAGTCCGAGCTTCACAGCCGCAAGCCCTCTGACCGCTTCGAGAAGATCCAGCTTTTCCTGATTGGCGTTGAGTTCATCGGGAAGCTCCAGACCGGTAAGTCCGAGATCCGCGGCCTTCGCGAAGACCAGCGGGTTGGCGGCGTCAACGATAGAGACGTCAACCTTGCCATAGCCGGGAACATCAAGCGTATCGACAGCATTTCCGGTAGGGAGAAGGCCTTTGCCGAGAGTTCCCGCCGGATCGACGAATTTAAGCTTTACGGGGGAAGCGGTTCCGGGAACTCCGGCAATCGCGAATTCACCGGAGTACGCGACCTCGCCATTGGGAGTAAGGACATCCGCCACGATGATCTTGTCGGTGTTGGTGTTGAAGATCCTCACTGAGGTCAAGCCGTCTTTTGCCTCTACCAGGCCCTTTTCGATGGCGAAAGGACCGACGCCGGACGAAATGTTGCCGCAGTTTCCCTTATAGCTGACTATCGGTTTGTCGACTGAGACCTGCGCGAAGGTGTAGTTGACGTCCGCGTCGGGGCGGTCCGACTTGCTGATGATGGCCACTTTGCTTGTCACGGACTGCGAACCGCCCAGGCCGTCGATCTGCTTTTTGTCGGGACTTCCCATGAGACGGAGCAGGATGTCGTCCCACTTGGAACGATCCGCTGGAAGGTCGCTCTCTAAGATATATACGCCCTTGCTTGTCCCACCGCGGATGATGGATACGGGAAGCCGCATGAGTCCGGAAGGATTTTTCATAGTGAACCTCCTAAAATACTGTAATGCTGTTCCGATGCCGGACATCGGGATATGATAGGGTATTTTTCGTGCACATGGAACGTTTCCGTTCGTGTTAAATAAAAGATACCATGCGGCGGGATTAATGTAAAATTCATAGTTTATATAGATATCATTCATGAATGGAATAAGCGACAAGCAGGTATGTTGGAGGAATATCTACAGCCAAATGCGTCATATTTACATTATAAAATATGGATCGTTACAGATTAGAACAGTGATTTATGAGATAATACTGAGTAGTCACACAATATGTTATTGATAATTAAAAAATACATGAAGAACGACAATTATTATGTGTTTGACACACGCGAATAATATTCGTATAATGAATGATATATATTCATTTTTATGCATGGATAGATGAGGATGCTTGGGTCTGAGGGAGGTAAATATGGATTTCAGGGAATTGAACTATGTACTTGCTATTGCTAAATATCAAAATATAACAAAAGCGGCCGAGTCCCTATACATCGGCCAGCCAACCTTGAGCAAGTTCCTTATGTCTCTCGAAAGTGACTTGGGACTGAAGCTCTTCCGACGTTTGGGCAACAAGTATATTTTAACCTATGCGGGTGAACGCTACGTGGGACGCGCGAATCAGATTTTGGGCGTAAAGAGTGACCTCGACGCCGAGATGGCGGACATCATAAAGCGTGACATCGGAGTGCTGAATGTCGCGTTCGCGAACATGCGCTGCAGCTATATGCTGCCGGATACGCTCCCTACATTTCAAAAGCATCATCCGAATGTAAAGATCAATATCTATGAGGGGAATTCATCACAGAATGACAGATTGATCTTGTCAGGCGATATAGACGTCGCTTTTTCAAGCAAGCCAAGTGAGCTGAATCCATTGATTGAGTATCAATCCCTTGGCAAGGAAGAACTGGTGATCTGCACATGTGAAAACCATGCGCTTGGGCGTTTTGCGCATCCCAATCCCGCAAGTAAATACCCCAAACTGGACGTCTCCCTGCTGAAGAATGAGAAGGTGTTGATGATGCAGCCTGACCAACGTACAAGGCAGATCGTGGATAAGTTCCTTAAGGACAGGGAGATATGTTTTGAGAATGTACTGTACACCAGTAATTTGCAGGCGATCATGGAGCTTGTCGCCATCGGATATGGAGTATCCTTCATATTTGAGTCGCATCTGAGGCACCGTGCGGATACGAAACCTATAGAATGCTATAGCTTCGGGGAGCCGAAGGTGGTGAATGATTTTGTGGCGGCTTACCGCAAGGGCAGCTACCTGTCCGCTTATGCACATGAATATGTGGAGGTTGTGAGACAGAGCTTCCTGAAAGGGGAAACCAGGCAACTGACTTAAGAGGAATACGAGGGATGATCATTTATGAAAACTATTGTTAAAAACGGCAGCATCGTGACAGAATCCGGTATCATAAAGGCGGATATTCTGATTGAAGGTGAACGTGTTTCTTCCTTATATATAGGATCTAATAGGATGCCATATATAGGATCTGATGGGACGCCGGGATGCGGGAAATCGGATATGGGGACGCCGGGTTTTGGGACATCGGATTGCGAGACGCCGGGTTTTGTGACATCGGATATGGGGACGACGGGTTTTGGGACATCGGATTGCGAGACGCCGGATGTGGAAATATCGTATTATGGCGAGCTGAAGGACGACGACGTTCAGGTTATAGACGCGGCAGGAAAATACGTGCTTCCGGGTGCGGTGGATGTGCATACGCATATGGATCTGGATGTGGGCTTCGCTCGTGCCTGTGATGATTTTTATACCGGGACTGTTGCGGCGGCCTGTGGGGGGACTACCACCATCGTTGACCACATGGCTTTTGGGCCGAAGGGCTGCAGCCTGTGGCATCAGGTCGAGGAGTATCATCGGCTTGCGGACGGCAAGGCTGTCGTGGATTATGGTTTTCACGGCGTTCTGCAGCATGTGAATTCGGATATCCTTGCAGAGATGAAGGAGATAGCCGATGCTGAGGGCATTACCAGCTTCAAGGCTTACATGACTTATGCGGACAGGCTTGACGATGAGGCATTGTTTCAGGCGCTCCGCAAGGCCAAGGAAGAGGGCATAGTCGTTGCAGCGCACTGTGAGAACGACGGCGTGATAAATCTGCTGCGAAAAGAGTATGTATCGATGGGCTTGACGGCGGCGAAATATCATCCGCTCAGCCGTCCGGCGCACGCGGAGGCGGAGGCAGTGAACCGATTCCTCCATCTGGCAGCTATGGCGGGTGACGCACCGTCATATATAGTTCACCTCTCGAGCAAGGAGGGTCTTGCCGAGGTAATGAAGGCGAGACGGGAGAGGCAGCAGCATGTGGGAGTGGAGACGTGCACGCAGTACCTTATGCTGACGGATTCATTTTATGAAGATCCGAGTGAGGGGCTTAAGGCTGTCATGTCGCCGCCGCTCAGGAGGGCTGACGACAATGAGGCGTTGTGGCAGGCCCTGGCTGACGGGATCATAGATGTGATCGGCACTGATCACTGTCCTTTCCTTTTTGCCACGCAGAAACAAAGAGGGGCGGAGGATTTTACGCTCTGCCCGAACGGCGCGCCGGGAGTGCAGGAGCGGCTGAACGTCATCTACTCGGAAGGTGTTGCCGGGGGGCGCATCACGCTCCCGCAGCTGGTGCGCAGCTGCTCGGCCAATCCGGCGAGGCTTTTCGGATTGTATCCACGGAAGGGGACGCTCCAGCCGGGAGCGGACGCGGACCTGGTGATATTTGATCCGGACAGGGAGCATGTATTCTACGCGAAGGACATCAGGGGAGCGGCGGACTATTCCTGCTATGAAGGCATGAAGCTCAAGGGAGCCGTTGAGACGGTGATGCTGCGCGGGAAGGTCATAGCACGAGACGGTAATTTCTGCGGAAGCAAGGGTGACGGACAGTATCTTAAACGCGGCAGGAGTTCGTTGGTGTAGTGTGTTCGTGCGCAGTTACATGGCGCAGTACAAGACGCAGATTCATCGGCACGGTTCATTGACAGGATGCATGACGTACTAAGAAAATATAAAAAAGTGCTTGCATTTTTCTTTGGCTTGAGTTATACTCTAGAAGTTCGTTACGGAGTGTTAGCTCAGCTGGGAGAGCACTTGCTTGACGTGTAAGGGGTCACAGGTTCGAGTCCTGTACGCTCCACTTCGAAGAAGACATCATCCTATGGTGGGATGGTGTCTTTTTTCATTCACAGGTCCGTGCGAGGAATAATCCCGGCTTTGCCGGGCACGGACCGTGCGGCATCAGTCCTTACCCTTCAGGATGGAGTGTTGTTGCATCTTTTTTTGCCGTTTTTTGAGCGATGAGAGATGATAGGGCTTATATGAAAAGCTGGCAAATTGTGATATATTTATTGATGTGATTTAAGATTTATGAAGATGTCTGCGCCGGAGAAGGAGAGAACCATGGGAACATATTTGAATCCCGGAAATGTCGGATTCTCGGAGATACTGAAGTCGGAGTATGTTGACAAATTCTCGGAGATACTGAAGTCGGAGTATGTTGACAAGACCGGACTGATCAGTCTGGTCAATGTGACAATAGGGACAAAGAAAAAGCTTACCTGCATCAGCAGGCCTCGGAGGTTCGGAAAATCATTCGCGGCCCAGATGCTGTGCGCATATTATGACAGGACGTGCGATTCCCATAGCCTGTTTTCCGGATATGACATTTCCGAAGACGCAGATTACGAGAAGCATTTAAACAAATATCATGTAATAAACCTGGATGTTTCAGGCATCCTCTCAGATGCCAAAAAGAACAATGTCACGTTAAAGGATGTTCCGAAGGCGATAGATAACGCGATTCTATCGGAAGTCAGATTTCTGCACCCGGAAATCAGGGATACGGACAACCTGAAAGAATGCCTTCTTGAATTGGTTAGGATGACAGCAACGAAGATTGTCTTTGTGATCGATGAATGGGATTCCGTGATCAGGGCGGCAAAGGAGGATGAGAAAGCGCAAGAGAGTTATCTGAACCTGCTGAGGGGATGGTTTAAGAACAATAATTTCACGCCGGAAGCCGTGGCGGCAGCTTATATGACAGGCATCCTGCCTATAAAAAAGGATGCCTCACAATCTGCCATATCGGATTTTCAGGAATATTCCATGCTTGAACCGGGAAGCTTTGCGGAGTATGTCGGCTTTACCGAGGAAGAGGTCAGAAAAGAATGTGAGAAGCTCGGCAGAAGCTTTGACAGCATGAAGAAATGGTATGACGGATATACAGTAGGCGACTGCCATTCCATCTACAATCCTTATTCCGTTATGCAGGCTCTTGGGACAGGAAAGTATAGATCTTATTGGAAGAAGACAACAGCGGCGGAAACGTTGATGACATATATTATTGGAAGAAGACAACAGCGGCGGAAACGTTGATGACATATATTGATATGAATTATGATGGTTTGCAGAATGATGTGGCCAGGCTGATAGCGGGGGAGAGCATAGTGGTGGACACTGATTTCTTCCGAAATGACGTGGAATCATTTACCTGCAAAGATGATATCCTCACCTTGCTTATCCACTTAGGCTACCTGACGTATGAAGAGGTATCCGATTCTTATGGTGCGGATGAAAATGACGGGGAGATGACCGGGCTTGCGAGGATTCCGAATGAGGAGGTCAGGGCTGAGTTCGAAAAGATACTGCGCAGCGCAAGGCATGAGAGGCTGATGGAGCTTGTGAAAAAGTCAGATCATCTTCTGGCGGATACTTTAGCCGGAGATACGGAAGCGGTCGCAGCGGCGATTCAAGATGTTCATGACTCGGAATATGCGCCTGCCTTCTATAATGATGAGCAGAGTCTGCGCTATGTTGTTAAATTGGCATATCTGTCCTGCGTAGACCAATATGCCAAGGTGGAAGAAATGCCTTCCGGACATGGCATCGCAGACATCGTCTTCCTGCCGAAGAGGAGATCGCCTCTTCCCGGAATGGTAGTCGAACTGAAATGGAACAAAAGTGCCGGCGGCGCGGTCAGTCAGATCAAGGAGAACGGATATCAGAAAATTTTCGAGAATTATGGTGGCGATGTAATCCTGGTCGGGATAAACTATGATAAAAAGACTAAAAAGCATGTGTGCGAGATAGAGCGGATTGGTGGGAGACTTGCCTAACCTTATAGCTGTTAGTATAATACAGATATACAATGAAAAAGGGAACTTCCATGTTAGCTGATTGCCTGTGAGAGGGAACTTCTGGTAAATGGTTAAACAACGTACAACGACAATATCAATGGGAAGGACGGTGTATATGGGATCGATAGGTCAGAGGAAGAAGCGCGTTGACGCTTATGGTAAGGTCACGGGTGAAGCGAAATACACCGCGGATCTTGAGCCGGTGAACATCCTTCACGCGAAGGTGGTGCATTCTACGATCGCGAACGGACTTGTGAAAAGCATGGACATAGATGAGGCAGCCAAGGTGCCGGGCGTAGTGAAGATAGTCACCTGCTTCGATGTACCGGAGAACTATTTCCCGACTGCCGGTCATCCTTGGAGCGTGGAGCCGCCACATCAGGACATCTGCGACAGGCTTTTGCTGGCGCGGCGGGTGCATTATTATGGCGACGACATCGCTGCAGTCATAGCGGAGGATGAGGTCGCGGCCGCGAGGGCTGCCCGCCTGATAAAGGTGGAGTATGAGGAATATGAGCCGATAGTGACGGTTCCGGCAGCCTTGTCGGAGGGAGCAACGCCGCTGCATCCGGAGGTGCGGAAGGACAATGTCATAGTGCATTCCCACATGACGATGGGTCCGAAGGGCTTTACCTATGAGGACGGGCTTCGCGAGGCGGAGGAGAAATATGGGCGTGAGAACATCATCGTCTTCGAAGGCGATTATAACACCCCGCGCATCTCGCACTGTCATATAGAGCTGCCTGTTTCATGGGCATATGTGGATACAAACGGAAAGGTTACGGTGATCACATCGACGCAGATCCCGCATATAGTTAGGAAGAGCGTCGCGGTCGCGCTCGGACTGCCCATGGGAAAGGTGAGGGTCATCAAACCTTACATTGGCGGAGGCTTCGGCAACAAGCAGGACGTACTGTACGAGCCGCTGAACGCCTATTTGTCGATGCAGGTCGGAGGACGGCCAGTGAGATTGGAAATAAGCCGCGAGGAGACCATAGTGTCTACCAGGACCAGGCACGCTATCAGGGGCGAGTGCAAGGCGGTAATGACCAAGGACGGCACGATGCTCGCAAGGGAGCTGACCGCATGGGCGAATAACGGTGCCTATGCCTCACATGGGCATGCCATCTGCGCCAACTGCGGCACGGTTTTCAAGGATCTTTACAGGGACAGGTTGGGAACGGAAGTGGACTGCTGGACGGTATATACTTCGTCTCCGACGGCCGGCGCGATGCGCGGCTACGGCATACCTCAGTCAGCCTTCATCACAGAGTGCCTGACAGACGATCTGGCCGAGCTGTGCGGCATGGACCCCTGCGATTTCCGGATCAAAAACTGCATGGAGGATCAATTCGTAGATCCGGGAAATGGAATCACCTTCCATTCCTATGGATTGATTGACAGCATAAAGAAGGGACGCGAATTTATCGGATGGGATAAGAAGCGTGCCCTATACAAGAATCAGACAGGGTCGGTGCGCCGGGGCATCGGCATGGCGATCTTCTGTTATAAGACGGGAGTCCATCCTATCTCGCTGGAGACAGCTTCGGCCCGCATGGTGCTGAACCCTGATGGTTCGGCGCAGATTTTTATGGGAGCTACCGAGATAGGGCAGGGCGCTGACACCGTCTTCACGCAGATAGCGGCGGACGTTACCGGGATCGCCTACGACAGGCTGTTCATCGAGTCGACACAGGATACTGACACATCGCCCTTTGATACTGGCGCTTATGCGTCGCGTCAGACCTATGTATCCGGTATGGCCTTGAAGAAATGCGGGAAGCAGCTGAAGGAGCGTATCCTTGGATATGCGGCTTATATGCTGAACACAGCTGATACGGATATAGCGAAGACGGAGCATGCTGAGAAGATAAGGGAAGCGAAGGAGCGTATAGCGAAGCTCTGCGGGCTTAAGGAAGGGGACGAGATCCGGCCGGAAATGCTGGAGCTGTCGGAGAGCATCATTTGCCTGATATTGCCGAAGGAAAAAAAGGGCGATGCCGCAGGGGATCGGACAGACACGACCGGCAAGGCTGACGCGGAAGGGCAGGAAGCAGCGGTTGACCGGACAAGCGGGATCGGCCAGGCAGACGGGGCAACACAGACAGACACGGCCGGCAAGGCTGACGCGGCAGGGCAGGAAGCAGCGACTGTCGGAGCAGTCGGTATAGATGTCAATGATGTTGATTATGAGGTCTGCGGCTCAGAGAACATTGACTCACAGGGTCTGGTAAAGCTGTTTGACTCCGCCATAGTCGCGGAGACGGCATTTTACTCGCTCGACCGTTCGGAGCACATCACGGCTGAGGTGACTAACCAGTGCAAGAAGAATACCTTCTCCTCAGGGTGCTGTTTTGCCGAGGTTGAGGTTGACATGAAGCTCGGACTGGTCAAGATCCTGAACATGGTAGATGTCCATGATTCCGGCCGCCTGATCAACCCCGCCATATCCGAGGGCCAGGTGCACGGCGGCATGAGCCAGTCAATCGGTTACGCTCTCTCGGAAGAGCTTCTCGTGGATGAGAAAACAGGGCGAGTCCTCAACGACAATCTGCTTGATTTCAAGATACCGACAGCGATGGATACTCCGGACATGGATGCGTTATTCGTGGAGCTTGAGGATCCGACCGGTCCTTTCGGCAACAAGGCATTGGGAGAACCGCCGGCTGTACCGGGCGCCCCGGCGCTGCGCAACGCGGTGCTGAACGCGACAGGCGTGCACATGGACGAGATACCGATGACCTCGCAGAAACTGATAGCGAAGTTCAAGGAAGCCGGACTGATCTGAGGCGGCGGAATGGAGAGGACAAATGTTTGACATTGAATCCATATATGAGGCCAAGAGCGTTGGTGACGCGGTGCGCGCGTTGAATGAAAGGCCTGATGCCGAGCTTATCAGCGGCGGGACGGACGTGCTTATCAGGCTTCGCGCCGGGAAGGGAGCCGGCCGTCCGCTGGTCTCGATACATGAGCTGTCCGAGATAAAGGGCGTGGAGCTTCAGGAAAATGGCGACATCCGCATAGGCGCAGGAACCACTTTCGTTAAGATCACAAATTCACCTGTCATACAGCAGTATATCCCTATGCTTGGGGAGGCGGTGGACACGGTCGGTGGTCCTCAGATACGCAGCATGGGTACCATCGGCGGAAATATTTGCAACGGGGCTACGTCCGCGGATTCTGCCTCTACTATGTTCACCCTTGAGGCGGAGATAGTGCTCGAAGGACCTGAGGGAGAGAGGGTCGTTCCTATCAGTGAATTCTACATAGGACCGGGGCAGACCGTGAGGCAGCACGCGGAGGTGTGCAAATATTTCCTGATAAGACGGGATTCCATCGACGGATGGCACGGGAGATATATCAAATACGGCAAGCGGAAGGCGATGGAGATCGCGACCCTTGGCTGCGCGGTGAGGGTGAAGCTGTCATCGGATAAAAAATTGATAGAGGATGTCAGGCTGGCATACGGCGTCGCGGCCCCAACTCCTGTGCGCTGCCATAAGGCCGAGGCGATTTTGCGCGGGAGGAGGACTGATGATGAAATGGCTGTCGAGGAATTCGTCAAGGCAGCGCTGACTGAAGTGAACCCGCGTTCTTCGTGGAGGGCATCTAAGGAATTCAGGCTTCAGCTCATCGCCGAGCTTGCGCGGAGGGCACTTGCCGACGCGGTGCGGCTGGCAGGCGGAAAAGCGGCGGACGAGATAGCTTGCTGGAGATCAGGAAGCCTTGCTGAAAGCGATATGGCAGATGATACGTCGTGCAAAGCAACGGCTGATAGCGCATCCTGTGACAGCATGGCAGATAAGGAGGTTTGTGCTAAGACTGGGTCTGCTTCAACGGACGCAAATCGAAGATCGAGAACAGGCGAAGAGGAAGGAGGCGGACGCGATGCTTGAGATTATCAGCATGAGAGTGAATGGCAAGGATGTCGAGCTCGCTATCGATCCCAGGGAGTCTTTGCTCGATACCCTGCGCCGTCGACTGGGTCTTACATCGGTGAAAAAGGGCTGCGAAGTCGGCGAATGCGGAGCCTGCACGGTTCTGGTAGAAGGCGAAGCCATAGACAGCTGCATATATTTGACTGTCTGGGCGAAAGGAAAGAGCATCCTGACCGTGGAAGGGCTGAAATCGCCAACAGGCGAGCTGTCGCCCATTCAACAGGCATTTATCGATGAAGCGGCGGTACAGTGCGGATTCTGTATACCCGGTATTATCATGAGCGCTGTTGAGATTGTAGGAGCGGGAAGACGGTATGAACGGGATGAGCTTCGCAAGCTGCTTTCAGGCCATTTATGCCGCTGCACCGGATATGAGAAGATAATCGATGCTGTGGAGAAGGCGGTGGAAGCGAAGCTTGCTTCGCAACGTGCCGGATGACAGTCGGCACCGCTCTTCGGCATCGCTCTTTGGCATGGCTTTTCGGCATAGAAGAGAGAGTGGCAGACGGAAGGCATACATTCTTTGACAGAAGGCAGGAGATGGGGTTTTCTGCCGGCGGGATTGCAGAGCAGCAGAATTGAGGAACAGAAGAATCGCGGATGGATTAGAGATGTGTATGGATACTCATTTTATATTAAAAGGCAATATATTTCATAGCCTGACGCCTCGCGAAATTGCCATGGTACCGGACGGGCTGCTTGTCTGCGACGGTGGGATTTCCGGCGGAATATATGCTGCGTACTCAGAGCTTCCGAGGCGATATCAGACGTATCCCATCAAAGATATGTCAGGTATGCTCATTATACCCGGCATGTCGGACCTGCATGTCCATGCGCCGCAGTATACGTTTCGCGGGCTGGGCATGGATATGGAGCTTCTGGAGTGGCTCGGGAAAAATGCGTTCCCGGAGGAGGCTCGGTACAAGGAGCTTGATTATGCCGACAAGGCATATGGCATATTTGTGGAAGACCTTATAAGAAGCGCCACAACGCGAGCGGCGATATTTGCCACTGTCCATGTTCCGGCAACCCGGCTTCTCATGGACAAGCTGGAGGCATCAGGGCTGGTCACCTGTGTTGGAAAGGTCAACATGGACAGAAATTCGGACGACACACTGAGGGAGGCG
>CACXUY010000060.1 GCA_902770965.1 uncultured Lachnospiraceae bacterium
CGCGAAGCGGGTGGCCATATAGGGATGCATCCATACATCGCCTGTATGCTGCCACAACTTTCATACGTTGTGGCAGCACAGGCGTGCTATGGATGTTTACTTTCACTGCTTTTTGAAGTACCTTTTTTCCCCTGTTTATGATACAATATAATACAAAAAAAGGAAAGGCGTATCACTGCATCGAGAGGCTGTGTTCATCAATATGGAGCATTAACGGACTCCGGAAGCGGGAAGCCTGACCGGCGCAAGAAGCACGAATCCGGCAGACAGCTGGTTCGGCGAACAATTCACAGGCTGAGTCCACAGCGGAAAAGGATCCGGGTAAGGATGATAGCTCCGCTGCGGAAGCATATACAGCAAACATATACAGCAAACCCATTTTTTAGAAAGAAGGGAGAAATTATGTTGCTTAAATCAATCAAGATTAAAGCCGCAGCAATGGCAGCTGTCGCCATGATGGCAATATGCCCTGTGGCGGCGATTGGAGCGGAAATCGATCCGGGCGAAACACCTGAGACGTCCGCCGTTACCTCAATCGAGACAGAATCTGAAACGAACAAGGAAGCTGATTCCGAAGCTGTGAAGGCTTTTGTTTCCAGACTGTATAAGAATTATCTTGGCCGCGAAGCGGATGAAGACGGTCTTAAAGCCTGGACAGATGCTCTGGTTTCGGGACGCGGGACAGGCGCGAAGGTTGTTTACGGCTTTGTATACAGCCCGGAATTTCAGGCGAACCCCCTGAGCAACAGTGATTTCGTGGCGGCTATGTACCGCACGATTTTTGACCGTGAACCTGACGACGCAGGTCTTCAGGCGTGGGTATATGTCCTTGACAACGGCTGCACACGAAAGAAAGTCCTGTCAGGATTCCTGAATTCTCACGAGATGAAAGACCTGTGCGATTCCCTTGGCATCGCTGCGGGCACTTATTCTTCCGAAGAAATAGTAGATCAGAATCCTAAGGTCACTTACTTCGTATCAAGGATGTATCGCTGCTGTCTGGGACGTGAGGCAGACGCGGCAGGCCTGGAAGCCTGGGTCAGCGCTTTGCTTGATGGTCGCGCGTCCGGTACAAGGATCGCGACCGGATTCTTCTTCAGTCCTGAGATGGAACAGATGGGGCTGGACGATGAAGCCTACGTCACCAACGCCTACAAGGCATTGCTTGACCGTGAACCTGACCAGGATGGCTTTGCTTCATGGGTAAAAGCTCTGGAGAATAACAACGACCGGACGAAGATAGTATACGGTTTTGTTAAATCTCAGGAATTTGCCAATCTTTGTGCCGAATATGGGATAACGCAGTATATTGAGGGCGATATACCCACCGATAACACCACAGAGGCAAATGATCCTACATATATCCTGCCGGACAGCGATATAAAT
The DNA here is from genome assembly GCA_902770965.1 of uncultured Lachnospiraceae bacterium. Lineage (GTDB taxonomy): Bacteria > Bacillota > Clostridia > Lachnospirales > Lachnospiraceae > RUG11623. The sequence goes on from CACXUY010000060.1 coordinate 1,387, forward strand.
ATGTATTTCTGGCAAAAACCCGAGGGCTATTATACCACGCATAAGCTTGGAGCTCTTTCCGACAGGGAGCTGAAGCTGGCGAAGAACGAGATGTACGCGCGCAGGGGCTATATTTTCAGCGACGCGGAGCTGGCGGAGTATTTTTCAAACAAGACTTGGTATAAGCCCTCAGTGCCGGCAGAGGAATTCGATGAGAATGTATTTAATGAGGTTGAGAAGTTTAACCTTCAGAACATGACGCTAGAGGAGGAGGAGAGAGCCAAGGAACGCGCGACCCTGAGCGAGGGCGAGCTGCTTGTCGCCGAGATCAATCGTTTCCTTAATTCCAGACCTACGAACGGTTTCTTGTGGAGCAGCTTCAACGAACCCGGAGCTGATGTTAAGATGGTTGAGGTCGTATATCAGGTAGGGGCGGTAGGAATTGATACCGATACTTTCTATAAGGAGTTTGAAAAGCAAGAAGAAGAGCAGGTTGGCGACATCTCATACATCACATCCGCGTATCTTGATGAGCTGCTGAAGCGCCTCACGGGATATGGGCTGCATGACAAGGAATGGAATCTGAAGGACGTGCCTTATCTGAGCGCGATAGATACCTACTATGTGGAACACGGTGATTCGAACTTCATGGGAGTCGTGGTCAAGGAAGTTAAGGACCTGGGAGATGGCATCTATGAGGCATCGGCGGCGCACATGCGGTTCGAAGGAGACGGATATGACGATGAGATAGCATGGGTCGTCAGGGTCAAACGCATCGAAGCGGGCGGATATCAGCTCTTATCGGTGCAAAGGAAAGAAGCAACCGAAGAGTGAGATCGATGGAATATCGGTGCTATAAAATGATATAAAAGAATCCCATTGCTTTCAGTATGACTGGGGCAATGGGGTTTTTGTTTTCAAAGGTTTGGCGTCCTGTATTCTAACAGTTATCCTGGTGTACTGAATAATTGCAAATTCAGCTTGAGAGAGAAAGGTATTTCCTTGACTTTTAGTGGAATGAAACATATACTGAAAAGCAGGATTAAGGGGCTGCCAACCGGTTTCTTTTTGGGGATATGGAGAAAGGTCATGGATCATACAGCTATATATACGGAGCAGAAAAACAGCCGGATCATCGATGGAACAGTGCTGTGTATTTCTCTTGCATTGCTTGCCGCCGCTGCCGCGGGAGCGGTTTACACCGGTACCGGCAGCACTCTTTTCACGGATTTTTATAAAATCCTGACTTCTCCAGGTCCAGTTGTAACGGATTATTTCGGAGTCGGCAGCATGCCCTCGACATTTCTTAATTCCGGCCTTTGCGGACTTTCGATGTGGGCATTTATGTTCTTCCTGCCCGGGTCGTCCCATGTCAACACACTTGCCGGTTTCTTCCTCGTGATTTCACATGCGTTCTACGGTTTAAATTTTCTCAACATGTGGCCGTGCTTCCTGGCTCCCTTCCTGTACCTCAGGCTGCGCCGCCTGGATTACAACCAGAACCTTCATATCTGTATGTTTTCAACGTGTTTCGCTCCTTTCGTCAGCGAATTTCTGTTCCGCTACACCATAGGCGATACCTGGCGGCCGGGATATGTCGAGGTCACTTGGAAGGGCGTAGTCCTGCTGCTGTGCTTCATATTGATCATCGCTTTTGTTGCCCCTGCCATTCTGCCGGGAACAAAAGCGTGGCACAAAGGCTATAATCTCTACAACGGCGGCTTGGCCTTCGGTATGCTAGGATTCCTGCTGTACAATTTCCTCTACCGAACTTTGGGTATGCGGACTCCTTATGTACCTCCGTACGCGAATGAGATCTATGACAGCTTTAACCGCTCTTACAGAGGCTTCGGTTATGTGTTCTTTATCCTGCTTTTCCTGGGCTGCTTTATCGCGGGCTACCTTCTCAACGGAAGGAGCCTCAAGGGTCTTTCTCTTCTGTTCACCGACACCGGCTACCAGAGTAACTTCGCGAGTAAATACGGCATGCCGCTCTGCCTGATAAATATCGGGCTTTACGGCTCGCTTTTCCTTCTCTACCTTACCTTTGCCATTCACCTCACACCGGGCGCGGGCTTCACCGGTCCGACCTTCGGTGTCATTCTCGCTTCGCTCACATTTACCGCCATGGGTCAGCACCCCCGAAATGTGTGGCCGATCTTCGTGGGTTATCCGCTGCTGTACAAATTCTCGCAGCTTTTCAATATCCTGGTAGGCGGAAGCATGAAATGGACGATCTCCACGCAGGCTTACATCAACAGCATCGCCTTCGCGACGGGTCTCTGCCCTTTGGTAGGGCGTTTCGGGGTGGTGGCCGGAATCGCGGCCGGTTTCCTTTGCGCGGCTCTGTGCACGGGCACTTCCTCTCTGCACGGCGGCCTGATGCTTTATAATGGAGGTTTTACCGCGGGCATCACGACCCTTATCCTGCTCCCGATCTTGGAGCACTACATAAAGCCCCGTGAGCATATGGACCAGCACATCGACCTCAGCGACATGCTGATAATTGAAGAAAATGAGAAGAAGGAATGATAATTTTCTTTCATGGCCGCTTGCGCAAACGGCTTGCATGACGGTATTCATGAAGAAGATCATCAATAAAGATCACAGAATGTATTACGAGGCGTTGGAGTCGTGGAATCTATGGCGTGAGAAGGAGCGGATGTGCTCATTCATGAAGACGCAAAGAATTTGCAGGACTACCAAGTTTTCTGCTATGGAATAGCATTTTTCCGGAAGAAGGCTTGGTGAAATGCTTGCGCTAACGGGCAGATGTAATATTCGGAGGAGGTGTCGGCGATATGAAGAAGGTCAGGATTACCGTCAAGAAAATCGCATGTTATCGTGATCTGATGGAAGAATATGAGAATCCAATAGAACATTCCTGTTCCATGAGCCTGGGACAGGAATTTATCTGTAATGGTTGGGAGCGTCCGGAAGGATTTTGCGGCAGCGCATGGGACGCGGTGTCGCCATTTGTCATGGCACTGGCGCACGGAGCAGAGGATTTATATGACGGGTGGATGAAGGATCCCAGATCCGCTATGATTTCCTGTAATGACGGTTTTAGGCCGGTGAGTTTTCTGTTGGAGACGATGGATGAGGAAGCGGTCAGATAAATGATTGCATGCTTTCGCGAGGAACTGCGCTCCCCTTCGATAGCAGTCAGCGTTTTGATTGGTGCTTTTTTGCTTTTTGAAACATCGTAAATGAGATATTGTATTTGGGATATTGTAATTGAGATTTCGTAACTAATATCTCGTAATTAATAACCCGTAATTTCGTAATTAACGTAAGAATATCCGCAGTTGGGTGCCCAGACAAGCCTGGGGTGCAAAGACCTTGGATCCACCGACAAGCTGCTGATGCCCAAAAGCGCTGCTGGGCTTTTCTGGGAAGACGGCTGGAAGCGTTTCGCCGACCGGCTGTATCCGACAGACTGGAACGTATACATAAAGCAGACCTTTAATGGGAATGGCAGGAATGGCAACGCCATTGAGTACCTGTCAAGATACGCAAACAGAAATATGAGGCCAGGTACAAAAGATAAAACATCCGAAAAAGATTTGAAAAAAAACCGCCGCAGCCAGATCGGATTCAATGCTGCGGCGGTTATGTGATTTTCAGCACGGTTTCTTTATGCCTCTCCCTCTGCCTGGGGGTTGAGCGTACTGGCAACATATTTTCTGGCTGCTTCTTCGCCAAGACTGAAGCGTGACATTATTTTTTGTACAATTGCGTCTGAAGATAGATTCATCTCGTCATGATAGATCAAGATTGCCTCGGAGATAGCACCCTCGGCTCTGCCCTCGGCTCTCATCTCATTGTCTCTTACCCAGAGCATCATGTACTCCAGCCTCCTTTCCTCGTTTGCTTTTACGGCATTCACTGCATCGTCAAGCTCCTTGCTGAAAGCACCGGTGACGCGGTTTTCATCAAGATATTTGTGGCCAGGTACAGAAGATAAAACATCCGAAAAAGATTTGAAAAAACTGCCGCAGCCAGATCGGATTCAATGCCGCGGCAGTAATGTGATCTACAGCACGGTTCCATTATGCCTCTCCCTCTGCCTGGGGGTTGAGCGTACTGGCAACATATTCTCTGGCCGATATTTCGCTGAGGTTGAAACGTGACATTATTCTCTGCACAATTACGTCCGATGATAAATTCATCTCATCATGATAGATAAGGATTGCTTCGGCTATGCCCACGGCTATGCCTTCTTCTCTGCCTTCAGCTCTGCCTTCTTCTCTGCCCTCGGCTCTCATCTCATTGTCTCTTACCCAGAGCATCATGTACTCCAGCCTCCTTTCCTCGTTCGCCTTTACGGCGTTCACTGCATCGTCAAGCTCCTTGCTGAAAGCCCCGGTGACGCGGTTTTCATCAATATATATCATGAATTCTTGGAGCCTTTCGCTGATGATGCCATGCTTTCCTTTTGTGTTCAGGATCATCTTGTATGCATCATCCTTAAGCCGCAGCCCGGGCACCTCCTTGCAGACAGTCTCGAAGGTATAGATCAGATGGTCTGCATTGAATGGATCGTAATTGCAAATGAAGATGACGAAGGTCTTGTTCAGCTTGTTGTAATGCTCGCCGGGCTTCAGGATGCTGACATCAAGTATGGACTGGTAATAGCGGATGCGCTTCGGAAGGTCATATTTATTCGATGTCTGCATCTCTATGTTGTATATGATACCGTTTTCATCGACTGCATATACATCAAGGCGGATACCTTTAGAATCATATCCTTCCTTTTGCGTCTTCTGCGGTTCGATCAATCGTATCGTGGATATTTTTATCTGCAAGATCTCCTCAAGGACCGGCTTGAGGTATATGGGTTCGCGCATCACCTGAGCGAACATGTAGTCGTCTGCCAAGGTAAGCTCATCGATGGTCTTCTTCTCAATGGTGTTATGGTGGGTCATGTTTGTCCTCCTTATATTGTACACTGCGAGCAAAGTTTATGCAATCTGTGGTTTACGGTGCGCAGTAGTGGCGCAGTAGTATTATGCCACAGCAGACTATACATGTCAACCACCTATTATAATAGTTATATCATACTAAAGTGGTCGGATATGGAGGGGAGAGCGTATATCCACCTTCTTGACGAGGAGCTTAGCATGGGGAAGATAGGCCTTGTGTCTGAGAACGTTGCGGAGAAGATAGCGGATCTGGCCACGAAAGCCCCTTACAGGGAAACGGCGGCGACAGTCAGTGCTACCACCGGGACAGGCATCAGCGCCAAGGGCGCATGGGATATCATGCAGCGCATTGGGGACCGAATCAGGCAGGAGGAGGAGCAGGTCGTGGTCCGGATGAAGACACATGCATTCAAACAGGTGCACTACAGGTGCAGAAATGGAGTTAGCCCGTCACAGGGCATCGGAATACTTCAGCAGCGACTTGGTTTTAGCGGTCGTTTGCGGTATAATGTCAAAAATATCCGCATCACACCCCGAAGGAGATTTCATATGACGCAAAAAAAGAAGACCAAAGCAAGGCTCGAAATATCTTCGGCTAATTTCCGTTTGTTGGCAGCAGCGATTCTAGCGATAGCAGTGCTTGTTATTACCGTCGTGGCATTTATCTTTAAGATGGAGTGGACTGAGCTGCTCAACACTATAGTCTCGGTGGTTACATTGTTCACATTCGCACTTTCGCTGTCCACCTGGCTCAAGATACAGAGCCTTCGAAGCAGTAAGCCCGTCGTACCTGCTTTGCCAACGATGGATACGGCGATAGTGATCATAAGCATAGGAAACATCGTCATCACGGATCAAGTCATCGCCTATTGCAATAAAGAAAGCAGCAGATATAGAGGAATTCTCTCCGGTGCCGGCTTCAGAAATCCGGAAGCCTTTCACGCTGCGGATGATGAGATCAAAAACAGCGGATACACGATAAGCTGCCGTGGCGAAGATAGCCGTGTTGTCGTCCTTTCAAGAAAACAGATTGAGAACGAACATGTGCCGGACACCGCAGAACAGATTTATCAAGCATTTGGAAGCCTGGAACAGGCGCTGCATATAAACGGCATATCCAACCTCCATTTGTTCTACATGGGTCCGGTGGTCGTACCTTTCTACATCGGTGAGCTGCTGAGCAATCGCCTCAATGTGTATATTTATAAATATGAGAAGGGGACTTATGAATTCAGTGGGCTGATGAACCATCTGGATTATATGAGATGATATATCTACGTGTTATAGACCTGCGGACTAATACATGCGGTCATCAATAAAATATCAAATAAAACATCGACGTACGCGAACACAATTATTAATAATAGGAAGAGACAGTAAACCAATATAACAGTGTGGGCTGCTGTCTCTTTTTTATTATCAATAATGGTTCAAGAGTCAAAACTGTTTATAGGATTCTTCCGTGATTCTCATTATCTCATTTTTTCCCTTAATCCGTCTCTCAAATCCCCGATAACTCTAACGTAAGGGGAAAGCAGAAAACGCAAATTCAGCATGGAGGGACTGATCAAAGCTATGTGGGAAAGTCTAAAAATCTGCGCAGATGAAGTGCTGGAGTGTGTCAGAGCATCAAGATTAATAATCTGAATGAGAAAATGTAAACGAATAAGACATGGAAGGAGAAAAGGACATGAGTGAGACTAAAAAAAGAAATATGAGGACGAGGAAAGAGAAGACTGTTGCACGTAAAGCGATAGCACCTAAAGCAGAGGAGACTACTGCCGGCATCGCGGTCGCTGCTTCGGACGGCATCACGACCGGCATCTCAAACCGCAGTGCAGTCGGTGCTTCGGACGGCGGCATCACGACCGGCGTCTCAAACCGCAGTGCAGTCGGTGCATCGGACGACCCGATGGACACCTACAGGGAAATAAAGTCTTTCTATCTTCGCAGCGGGAAGCCCGGCAAGATGTACATAGATTTCACAGGCGGAACCAAGGCAATGTCCGCCGCCGCGACGCTTGCGGGAGCCATGATCGACGTTCAGATGGTATACTGCTCCACCGACGACTATCTGGTCGATTTTCGCAAGCCGAATCCCGGCTCGGAACGCCTCATCTATATAGAGAATCCGCTCGCCGTATTCGGTGAGCTTGAGATCGAGAAAGCATTCGAACTCTTTGACAGGAGAATTTCGCGGGCGCGAAGGAGAAGTTTTCAGTTCTCAAAGAGAACCTGCCTGATCCCGCGCTGCGCCAACAGCTCGGCTTCGTCTGTCTGCTCGCAACAGCCTATGAAGCATGGGACACCCTTGATTTCGTCCCGGCCTATGAGAGCATGCAGCGTCTGCAGAAGGAGATAGAGCATCCGATGGGAAATCCTTAGCAGCAAGCTCTCGACACAGATAAGAGAAGAGGATGTGCTTGCGCTTATACGAAGCAATGCCTGCACAGCCATGCTGG
>CACXUY010000061.1 GCA_902770965.1 uncultured Lachnospiraceae bacterium
GTCATGGGTGACGGTTCCGCTGACAAGTTCCTTACCCATGGATTCGGCGGGAGTCCAGAACGAACTCATGCCATCCTGAAGAGGCTGGACGATGGAGGTGTTTGCCATCGTATCCATCTGTGCCTTTGCCAGGGCATCATCTCCGACATCGATTGAATTGTCGGTGGGGATGATGTTCCTGAGGTCATAGTGCAGCTTCTGGCTGGAGGCATTGCCGAGCCAAGCGGCAAGCGCTACGCAAATCTCCGGATGATCCTTGTAAAGGGTACCAGAAGGATTGACGCCGATTGCCTTAGAACCTGCGAAGGACTTCATCTGCTTTTCTTCGCCATTGATGGTTATGGTAGGAAGCTGGGCAACCCCAAGATTCTCACCGTATGCATCCTGAGCCTTGGAATAATCCCAAGTGCCCGAGAAGAAAGCCTTGGCGTCAGACACGGAACCGACATCACCGTCGGCGAAGTTCGGATTGGCCACAAGGTCAACAAGGTAGTTGGTGACCTCAGCCGCCTTATCTCCGCTAAAATCGATACCCGCGTCGGCATCGTCCCCATTCTCGCCGAAGAAGGTGCAGCCGTTGGCGACATAGAAGGAACCAAAATACCAGGCGGTGGACATAGGGAAAGCGACCTTGCCCTTCTCAACCATGGTGTCAAGGGTGTTGGCGGTGAAAGGAACGCCGTACACGGAGCCGTTGAAGGTGACGGTATTAACCGTTGTTTCGCTGTTGCTATCCTTGATGGCATCAACAACCTTTCCACCAAGCTCTGCCATGGCTCCGGCATTGACCAGGTCAGGAATCTGGTCATTGGCGAACATGTAGACATCCGCAGCGGCGCTGGGGTCTGTCACGATCATCGTCTTGGCATCCCCTTCTGAGCAGACGTTGTACTCGAAGGTCAGGTCCCACTCGGGATGCTCTTCGTTGAACGCCTCACAGGCGGTCTGAAGCCACTTGCCATTGTCCTCAGACTGATCCTCCTGAGGTCCCCATACCTTTACGGTCACAGCCGCCTTCTCATCGGATCCTCCGGCCGGCGCGGCTTCCGTTGTGGTGGCAGAAGCATCGCCTGACTTAGCTTCGGAACCGCTGTTGCCGGGAGCCGTGTTAGCGGAGCAGCCCGCCAGCATCGACATAGCCATCAATACGGCAAGACCAGATGAAAGCATTCTCTTCGTGTTCATATGTTTTTCCTCCTTTATAAGTTCACGTCGCATTCTTCCCGATGTCCATGCGCAGATATCGGTTCGGCCGCCGCGTCTGCTTCTGTATGGACTTTCAACCGCCGGTGCCGCGTCTGCATAATAAAAACCCGGGAAGAACAAACTACCGCAAATAATGGTGTAATATATTTGCAACATTTATGATAGTTCTTTTCCCGGTGTTTTTCAAGCTTTATCGATAATAGGATCGCCTCTTTTTTAATCTATATCCCCTGCCTGTCAATGCCTCCTTTATCCGCCGCGCTTATTCATCCGCTATCTCCACGCCCAGAAAGACGGATCGTGTCTTCGTGCGATAGCGGTGCCATGGATACACGCCGTCCGCGTTCCAGGTCGGCATGTGGGTAATGCCGGCAGTCAAGGGAAGTGAAGCGTACATGGAATCAGGATCTGCCGACTTCATCAGGTCAACATAGGCTTCACCGGCGATCTGCACGTGCAGCTCCCTGACGGGCGCGGGATGTTCGCGATGGATTCCTGAAGGACAGCCAGGTTCTGAGACCAGGCAGAAATTCATCGTGACATTGCCGATGGTGACACGCGGAGACTTGAAGAAAGGCACGCCGCGATGCTTCTCCAGATGTGTCAGCTCATAGTTGGACTTCCAGCCCTTGCGCATGCAATCCAGGGTCTGCAGGTCATCGAGGTCGAGCGTGCCAAGGCTGCAGACCAAAAGTGCCTTGCCGGGAACATCGATAACGGCATCGCGTACGACCATCGCCTGCAGCGGAGGCAGCTTGTACTCGCCCTCGATAACTATATCCCTCTCCTCGTCAAGATTCAAGAGCATGGCAGCCCCCGAAACCGCAAAGCCCATATCTCCTTCAAGGTAACGGCTCTCGATAAAAGGTTCTCCAAATGATAATTTCTGCATATCTTACCTCTTTCTGAAAGGATCAGCCGCGGCTGTTCAGCCAAATACCCTGTGCAGGTATGCCAGTCCGCGGCGCGTACACTCAAAGCTGGTCGGCTCCGGTCTCGCCTCGATGCTCACCCACTTATCGTAGCCGGCTTCCTTCAATGTCGCGGCCGCCTCATGGAAATCGAAATGCTTATCATCGGGCAGCTGCCTTCCGACATCCGATACGTGGAACAGAATGAGCTTGCTAAGCGAACGGCGGATGGCGGTGGGTACATCCTTGTCCTCAAGGATCATGTGATAAGTGTCGCCGTTATAAAGCAGCCAGTCTGAGTTGAATTTCTCAAGAAAAGACATGGTTCTTTCCGTAGAGCAGAAAACATCGCCGTCCACTCTGTTGATCTGCTCCAGTACCATAGGAGTCTGTATTTCCTCGGCATACTCTAAGACGCGGGCGACACTGTCCGTGAGTATGTCCTCGAACTCCTCGTCGGTCTGTCCGGGACTCTTGCGCCCGCGAAGATAGCCGATGAGGATCTGTGAATCAAGCTCTTTGGCAAGGTCAAGCTGACGATGAAGCCTCTCAACAGTCGCCATGCGAATCTTGTTGTCAGGATGGACCATGCTCATCCCCTCAAAAAGATAAGCCAGTCCTGTAGTTATCGCCGAGCAGCCAAGGCCATGTCGGTCAAGGCTCGCGCGAAGCTCTTTCGCGTTATATTTTGAAGGATCTTGTATCTGCAGCTCTATGCCGTCATAACCCAGAGTCTCCGCCACTGCGGCGCACTGTTCATAGCTGTCGCCGCGAAGTGGGAAGGGGGAGACTGCCTCAAGAGGACGGTCAACAGTGCAGACGCTGAATTTCATACCCATTTTCAGATCTCCTTATTACATTTTCTTATGCCGGATTTTGACCCTTGCCTCGTCAGATCCTTACCTGTCTATCTCGATAGGGCAATAGACGCAGGGGGTCACACTCTTGTACTCATGCCAGGGATACATCCCCTTGCTGTCATACATCTTATCGTGAACCGTGCCGGGAGCCATGTTCAGTTCCTGGTGGATGTGGACATTATCCTCCCTCTCGTATACCCTCATCATACCGTAGCCGCGGATCTGGGCGTGTACCTCGTCAAAATCACGGTCGTGGTCACGGTGAGGTCCTGAAGGAACTCCGCCCTTATCGACATAGCAGAAGTTAAGCTCCATGCGACCGCTGCCTTCACCGATGCAGAACTTTGGAGATTTATAATAAGGAAGACCCTTATGCCTCTCGATGCCTGAGACATCATACAGGAGTTTCCAGCTCTTCTTGATGGCATCGACCGTCTTCGGGTCGTCTAAGTCGCAGCGCTCATAATCCTTGACGATGAAAGCGCGTACAAGATCTGTCACAACCATGTCCTGAACCACCGCGGCCTTAAGAGGGACTATGAATCTTTCTCCCGAAAGCCCGATATCGCGCTGCTCACGCTCAGCAAGATTGATGACCATGCTTTTCTTTGTGACACGGTAATCCGCTTCGTTTTCCACATAATCAATGCTGAAAAAAGGTTCAGCAAAATCTACCTGAAATACAGACATTCCACAGCCTCCTCATATAGTTTGGGAAAGGGCGCGATCCCCGGTGGAATAGCGCCCCTTGTCGATGCATCTTAAAGCTCTATCGTCCTGCCCTCTTCGGCTGACTGATAGGCAGCATAAATGACGTGGATGATGTCGCGTGCAAGCTCAAAGGTGGTCTCTGTCTTCTTCCCATACTCGATGGCTTCCAGGAAGTTCTTCATCTCGCCGGTATAGCCGCGGATGACTTCATCGCTGATGAAAACGTTGTTCCAGCCGGTCTTGGGAGGGTTCAGCTCGCCCCAGTACACGCCGTCCAGATTGTCGTCGTCGCAGCAGTAAGTCTTCAGCAGGTCGTTCTGGGTGATATGCATGTGGAACTTCATGTCGTTGCAGGCGACGGTAACGGTGTTCGCGGATCCGCCGACGATGGCGTCGGTACCAACAACATTGCAAATGGAGCCGTCAGAGTAGGTCACTATGACATTGGCGCAATCCTCGACATCGTTAGGATGAGCCTGAGCGTACTGCTTCTCGCCCTCCTTAAGCGGAACCTTGCTGATCTGTCCCATGACGGCGGTGACGCTCTTGACCTTAATCTCTTCTCCGCGGGCTTCAGCCTCGACCTGCTTGAGGTACATCATGGTGGAGAGGATGTGGATGCCGTTGCGCATCATGGTTCCGCCGCCGAAGTTCTTCCACTCGCTGGCCGCCGCGCTGGTGGAACCTATGATGGACTCGATGCCGTGCATGAACATGATCTTGCTCTTCTTGGCCCGAAGGATCTCGGCAGCCTTCTGTACGGGTGTCGCGTAGACGAAATCCTCAGCATAGAAGAACTGGGCTTCGCTTTCCTTTATCGCCTTCTCAAGCTCTGCCAGGCGGCTGTCAAGCTCTGCCCACATGTCAGCCTTGGAGACGGTGCGCCCGATGTTCTCGTCGCCGCGGTTACCGAAATAGCCGGTGACGGGCTTTTCAACTATGATGTTCTTGTTGGCCTTCAGGGCCTTTATGGCAAAGGGGATGTGCAGGACGGGCGGTACTGCGAGATCGATCAATGTGATCTCAGGATCGGCAATTACATCTTCATAGTCAGTCACAACCTGCTCGTATCCATATTTCGCGCGGAAAGCTTCCGCAAGCTCGGGATCCACGCCGCAAACTGTCTTCAGACGGATAGGGATGCCGCCGGCATTGAGATAGCCGTTCGCGTGCAGAAAACCACCGTAGCCATAACCAATAGTTGCGATAACGATCTGTTTTTTCTCGCTCATGATCTTCCTCCAGAAAGTGTTCTCAATACAGAACAGATTTAGATTACTGATGTTTATTATTTATCACAGATTGGCTTAAAAGTAAAACAAAAGATTATTGAGTTGATGTTAAGCGTTACTTAATATGCTATAATATAAATGCGTATGTCAAATGGTGTCAAATGCGTTTTACGGCGTATGTCTCAGATGCGTCTTACGGCGTATGTCTCAGACGCGTCTTAACAAACGCGTTCAGCAAGCGTGTTATTACATTGAAAGTCCGCCCCCGCGAAGCGGGTGGCCATATAGGGATGCATCCATACATCGCCTGTATGCTGCCACAACTTTCATACGTTGTGGCAGCACAGGCGTGCTATGGATCCGCGAAGAGCGGCAGCTTCTCAAAAGCGGCTGAGGAACTCAATTACACGACATCGGCGGTAAGCCAGCTTATCACCGCCCTTGAGGAGGCGCTGGAGGTGACGCTCTTCTTTCGCAGCCGCAAGGGCGTGACGTTGACTGCGGACGGTGAGCGTATGTATCCTGTCATCTACAACTTCGTCCGGCAGGAGGACCTTATCTGGCAGACGGCTGCTGATATCCGCGGATTGCTCGTCGGTGAGATCGTCATAGCTGCTTACCCCAGCCTTTGCGTGGCGTGGCTGACCGACATCATCCGCCAATTCAACAGGAAATATCCCAACATCCGTTTCCAGCTCGATGACAGTATCCGCCATTACGTACTTGAAGCCCTTAACTCGGGCCGTGCGGATATAGGTTTTTTGAGCAACCAGCACGATTTTTCCGGAGAATGGGTGACCATAGAGAACAATCCCATCGTTGCTGTAGTCAGCCACGAGAGCAAATACGCAAAGCTCGATGCCTTTCCGATAGAGGAATGCGGCCGCGCCGATCTCATCCAGTCGTCTTACGGCAAAGACCGTGACCTTGACACTATCTACTCGAAGTTCAATGTTACGCCTAATATCGTTTACACCACCCGGAACTCTTATACTGCTGCAGCGATGGCGGAAAAAAATATGGGAGTGCTCCTGGTAAACGAGATGAGCACACGCATGTGGAATTTTGACCTGAAGATCCTCCCTTTGGATCCCCCGCAATATATATCCATGGGAATGGCCGTATCGACCCTCTCGACCGCCTCACCCGCCGTGAAGACCTTCGTGAGGTTCGTCAGGGACTATTTCACTTAAAAGCTTTGGTCTTCTTTGCCGCAGCTTTGGTCTTCTTTGCCGCCACGCTAACCGGTACGGCGTTTCCAATCTGCTTGATTTTGATAAGACCGGCGCTTGATTATAGTGTATAATAGTGGTGTATAAAAAACAGACAGATTCGTACAGCGCACAGACATACCTTATGTTTAAGACCATTTTACGGTCGTTATATGACCGCTATAGGTGTTTAACGAAATATTGATGTAACTATTCACCCCCAGACTCGGGATGCTGAATAATTACATCTTGATTAATGATTAAGGAGATGTTGTCATATGTCAATAGTTGCTGCTTTTATGGTTCCTCACCCTCCCATGATCGTACCCCAGATAGGGCGAGGCGAAGAGAAATCCATCTAAGCCTGAGACCATCATCATATCAAGTCCGCACACGGTAATGTACGCTGATTACTTCCACATCTCGCCCGGAAAAACCGCTCAGGGCAGCTTCGGCCGCTTCGGAGTGCCCCAGATAAGGTTCAAGGAAGAATATGACCAGGAGCTGGCGGATACCATGACCGGCATCGCATCTTCAGAATCATTTCCGGCAGGTTACCTGGGTGAACGTGACAGTCAGCTTGACCACGGAACTATGGTACCGCTGTATTTTATAAGGAAAAAATACTCAGGATTCCGCATCGTAAGGGTAGGTCTTTCAGGGCTTCCACTTACCGACCACTACCGCCTCGGCATGATCATTGCTAAAGCAGTCAGGAAGACCGATCGCAGGGCTGTCTACGTGGCAAGCGGTGACCTTTCCCACAAGCTTCAGGATTACGGACCTTACGGATACGCTGCCGAAGGTCCGATGTACGACGAAAGGATCATGGACGTATGCGGACGCGGAGCTTTCGGTGAGCTTTTCTCTTTTGATGAAAGCTTCTGTGAAAAAGCCGCCGAGTGCGGGCATCGTTCCTTCGTCATCATGGCAGGAACCCTGGATGGGCTTTCCGTCAGAGCCACGAAGCTGTCCCACGAGGACGTGACCGGTGTCGGTTACGGTATATGTACTTTTTATCCCGGCAAAAATAATGAGGGAAGGCATTTTCTTGACAGCTACCTGGAGAGCGCAAGAGACGAGCTGAGCAAGAAGCGTCAAAAATCGGACGCTTATGTGAAGCTTGCTATGGATACCATCGAGAACTATGTCCGTACCGGGCGGAAAATCCGTCTCCCCGAAGGCCTTCCTCATGACATGACAGACGGGCAGGCCGGGGTCTTTGTGTCCATCCACAAACACGGAAAACTTCGCGGCTGCATCGGAACCTTCCTTCCAGTCACGGCCTGCATCGGGCAGGAGATCATCGACAACGCCGTCAGCGCGGCATCCAGAGATCCCCGCTTTGAACCTATTGCGCCTGATGAACTGGAATGGCTCGATATCAATGTGGATGTTCTGTCCACGCCGGAGGACATTCCATCAAAGGATTTCCTCGATGTGAAGCGTTATGGGGTCATCGTGACCAAAGGTCACAGGCGCGGCCTTCTGCTGCCCGACCTTGATGGCGTGGACACCGTAGATGAGCAGATAGCCATAGCGAAAAAGAAAGCCGGCATCAGCGAATCCGAACAGTGCGGCCTTCAGCGATTCGAAGTCATACGGCATCTGTAACATTTTTGAGATGAACCAGTTTTACCTTAAGGAGGAAATGCTGACAAATGGCTGAGTGTAATGTATGCTTCAGGCACTGCGATATCAAGGAGGGGAAATACGGTTTTTGCCGTGTCCGTACCTGCGATTCCGGAGTTATCCATCCTGTCAATTACGGAATGGCCATGTCCCTTGCCCTCGACCCGATTGAGAAAAAGCCATTTGCCCGCTTCCGCCCCGGTACCAGGATACTGTCCGTTGGAAGCTACGGCTGCAACCTGCAGTGTCCTTTCTGCCAAAATCACGAGATATCATGGCCTGACAACCCCGATGCAGCTGACGAGATGTCAAGGTTCATTTCGCCCGAAGAGCTCTCCGGGCTCGCGGCTTACTGGCGCAAGGAAGGAAATATCGGGGTTGCCTTCACCTACAACGAGCCCCTCGTGGCATGGGAGTACGTCCGTGACACGGCCAGGCTTGTCAAGGAGAGCGGCATGGTAAATGCGCTCGTCACGAACGGAACGGCGGATTCCTGGGTACTTGATGAAATCGCCCCTTACATAGATGCGATGAACATCGACCTTAAGGGCTTTTCCGAGCACTATTATTCTGATGTGCTAAAAGGCAGCCTTGACATGACGAAAGCTTTTATATCACGTGCTGTCCGGCTCTGCCACGTGGAGCTCACGACCCTCATAGTTCCCGGCGAAAACGACTCCGACGATGAGATGCGCAGGCTCTCAAAATGGGTCGCCTCGCTTACCGATGCGGACGGCCGTACATCGGGGAAGGACATTCCCCTCCACATAAGCCGTTTCTTCCCCCGGTTCCATATGACCGACCGTAAACCCACTCCTGTACGAACAGTGTACCGCCTTGCTGATATCGCCAGAGAATATCTTTCGTATGTCTACACAGGAAATTGCTAAAAAGCCTGACACATCAGAGACATCTGGCTGTTTTCAGAAACCTTTAACAGTGTTTGATAATATTTGGTGATATTTGATGATATTTGAATGAAACACATAAAACAAACTCCCGTGCTAACGCTGGCACAACCATGCTTTATATGGTATAGGCTGCAAGGTATTTAGATGTTTTTCTAAATACTTCTTGACAATCGCCGTGGAATCGGTTATAGTATATTTAGATACATTTCTAAATACTGCTTTCAAGGGGGTGGTACGATGGCATTTGCGGAAACATTCAAAGCCCTGTCAGACCCTGTGCGGCGAAAGATACTTGAGCTGCTGAAGGAAGGTCCCTTGTCCGCAGGGGATATAGGTTCACACTTCGATATGACCGGAGCAACTATTTCCTATCATCTGAAGCTTCTGGAACAGGCAGACCTCATCTTTGGACGCAAGGAGAAAAACTTTATCTATTACCAGCTTAACACGTCCGTACTGGAAGAAATCATGCTATGGATATCTACGCTGAAAGGAGGCGGTCAGGATGCTGAAAACACATAAGCGGACACTGAT
Source organism: uncultured Lachnospiraceae bacterium (assembly GCA_902770965.1). GTDB lineage: Bacteria > Bacillota > Clostridia > Lachnospirales > Lachnospiraceae > RUG11623. The sequence goes on from CACXUY010000061.1 coordinate 9,209, forward strand.
TATAACAAGTATCGTAATTGTTCTTCCGATCCTCATCGGGTTGGTCTTGTGGAACCAGCTCCCCGATGTGATGGCGACCCATTTTGGAACGGACAACGAACCGAACGGCTTCAGCAGCAAGGCTTTCGCCGTCATTGGGCTGCCCCTGTTTCTTCTTGTCACGCATTGGCTATGTGCGATGTTTGTCTCTGTCGACCCCCGGCGGAAAAACATCAGCCCTAAGCTGTTCAACATTATTCTGTGGCTCGTACCTGCTGTATCCTTGGTAGTCAACATATCGATATACACAGCCAATCTGGGCTATAATGTCGACATCAGTTTCTTTGCGCTGCTATTCATGGGCGTGCTTTTCACTGTTATCGGCAATTATCTCCCGAAGGCAAGGCACAATTACACTATCGGCATAAGGCTCCCCTGGACATTGGACAACGAGGAAAACTGGAACCGCACTCACCGCCTTGCAGGCTATATATGGATGGGGCTCGGTATCCTCATAATCATATGCACTCTGACAGGAATCCTGAAGGCCGAATGGATGATAGCTCTGGTCCTTATCATGGCGTTGATCCCCTGTGTATATTCCTTCTGGCTGCATGTCAGGCATGGCCTATGACGCCGCTCTCTTATCACGGCTGACCGGAAATGAAGCATACCTTGCCACAGCTGAATGCAAGGACAACATATCTTATCAAGGCTGATTGAAGAGCATCATGCCTGAACTGGGATAAAGCAATACCACACACATGTCACAGGCTGCCGCAGCAGAAGCTTAGACAGCAATTACCAATCGAGAAAAATCCGGCTCTGATGGCCGGATTTTTCTTCTAGATGACATATCATGGTCTCACCGACTGATATTCCGTCGAGGATAGATCATCAGATAGATTTAAAGATTTCAGATTACAGATTTAGCCACAAAGCGGGGCGAACAGAACCAGCAGAATCATCTACAGTGTCACCGGACTCATAGACGACGCCAACGATGAGGACAAGCGCGGCAGAGTGACTAAGGAAGCCAGGCGAGCGCAGCCACCACCAGCCCGGCCCTTCTCCATTCCGTAGCTTGTAATTCTTATAAACATCACTGCCTCCCTTCTTTGCATAAGGTGTCACGGCAGCCATCATATCCTCATCATCGGCAAATAACTTTCGGGCTTCATCAATACTTAAGGCAAAGACCCTGTCCGGGGTATCCTTACAACCTTCAGTCCCCCAACTGGCATTGCGTGGATTAGGAATAATATTCATAAAAAATGCTTCTTCTTTTATATAAATCTATATGATCTGTCCATGTACCTACTGAATAGATAATACAATACTTTAACCAATACCACAACTTACTTTATAAGTCCCTGAGGCAAGCAGTCAGTAGGCGAAAGCTCGCTTTCAGCCTAATGACTGCTTGCCGAAGGACAACCGGTATGAGCACGGGCCCGCGCAGCGGGCGGAAAGTGCGAATACCGGTTAGCGTGGCGGGAGTGCGAAGCACGAAGCCACGCGGAGACTTATAAAGTATGGTTGTGCCAATCTTGGCATGCAGGTTTACTCAGGTATTTATCTTTTATACCGTTCAGATATTGCCAATCAGATAAATGACCACTGCCACTGCCGTGCTTGTGAGGCCGACCATCGCCTCGTAGGCGATCAGCTTCATCCTTTCGGGTATGTTCATATTGACAGCACCGCCGGTGGCATGGAAGAACGAGCCGTGCGGAAGCGAATCCACCACTGTGGCACCGGCATGGATCATGGCGCCGACAGACAGGGCGTTGACGCCTTCTGACGTGAGGACCGATGAGAAGGTCTGGGCAGCGACCGTGGCGCCTGCCGTGGTCGAAGCCGTCGCGCCCGCCATCAGGATACCGGCTATGGGCGCGAGCAGGAACGCCGGCATATTGAAGACATTCAGCAGGCTGACGACATCCTGCTGCAGTGCCGAAGCTTTTATGATTCCAGCGATCGTGCCTGTTCCCAAAAGCAGGATGGAGACCCCGGTCACCTTGCCAAGCCCGAACTCCGCGTACGCGCTGAATTTCCTGAAGTTTCCGGTCGCCACGGTGCAGATCAGTCCTCCCACGGGAAGAGCTATCATGGGATCAATGGCAATACCCGCAATGGGTCTCAGTGCAAGAAGTATTATGACTGCCACAGGTCCTACTATTGCCATCAGGAATGAAGGCAGCTCCTTGGCTTCATTCTTCTCCAGATCAGTCTCCGCAACCGGAAGCCCGTCTTTTTTGGAAAGCATATTCGATATAATGGCAGTGACAACAAGGGCACACAGGGCCGGAATTATGTTCTTCGCCATGAGTGACGTCAGATCCACACCAAAGGACTCCGACACCGCGATCGTGTTAGGGTTGGGCGAGATTATATTTCCGGCCTTGCCGCCGCCTATCATGGCTATAAGAAGGGATTGCTTGTTGTAGCCGGCTTCCTTGCCGATTGCCAGGGCAATGGGCGCGACAGTAATGACCGAGATGTCGATAAACACGCCTACCGCGCAGATGACCATGGTCGCAACCGAGACGGCGAACAGCGCCCTCCTGCTGCCCAGCTTGCTCACGATGACCTGGGCGATCTTCTCTGCCGCGCCGGTCTTGATCAACGCGCCCGCCAGGATTCCTGATGTCATGATCCTGAGTACCGACGTGATCATGCTGCCCGCGCCGGTCATCATGGTGGAAACCGTAAGGGCAAGATCTCCATATGAGCCTATCACGCCGCCTATCAAAGCGCCTATGATGAGGCTATAAGCGGGATGGAATTTCTTAATTATCAATATTATGGCCAACGCCATGCCGATCAGGGCGCCAATAGTTGTAAAATCGTACATAACCTTCTCCTCTTAATCCTTTATGCTTGTTTTTTTGTTGTCCGGTTTCTGTTACCCGGTTTCTTGTCTTACGTTTTCATGTCGTCCGGGTTCTGTTGCCCGGGTTCTGTTGCCCGGGTTCTGTTGCCCGAGTTCTGTTGCCCGAGTTCTGTTACCCGGTTTCTTGTTACCCAGTCTCTCGTTGCCCGGTTATTTGTACATCTCTATGCAATCACGTCTCGAAGGTGCGCGGTGCTTCTTTTACAGTCTTTCTTCCGTGGCTTTTCTACCGTCAAACCATCAGCAGCCGCATTACCTGTTCCGCCGTTGCCGATAAATTGTACTTCGCGTTCACGGTGTTCATCGCCTCATCAAGGGTTGTGACGCCCCTGACGATAGGGAAGAACGCGTCTATGCCGTTCTTGTTGCATTCGGTCGCTTCCTTAGTGACGCCGCCCGCAAAGGCTATGACTGTCTTGTTGTACTTCTTGGCAAGCTTCGCCACTCCGATCGGAGCCTTTCCCATGGCAGTCTGGAAATCAAGCCTGCCCTCACCGGTGATCACAATATCCGCGTCCTTTATGTAATCCTCCAGCCTGGTTTCCTCCAGCACGATCTTTATCCCTGACTCAAGCTTTGCATTGGTAAATGTCAGGAACGCGAAGCCCAAACCTCCCGCTGCCCCTGTACCAGGATACTTAGGATCAGCCTTAGGGTATTTTTCCCTCGCCGCGGCGGCATAATAGCTCAGCCATTTGTCCATATCCATGATCATGGAAGGCGTGGCGCCCTTCTGTGGTCCAAAAACCGCGCTGCAGCCCTGTGTCCCACAGAGGGGATTTGTCACATCGCAGGCTACCATGAATTCGCATTCCTTAAGCTCTGGAAGCACATATTCATCCGTTATTGTCTCAAGCTCCTTCAGTCCCTTCGCGCCGAACGGGATCTGCTTCCCTGACTCGTCCAAGAAGCCGTAGCCAAGAGCCTGAAGCATTCCGACGCCCCCGTCATTCGTGGCGCTGCCGCCTATGCCAACTATGAACCTTCTGCATCCCTTGCCTATCGCGTCCTTGATGACCTCCCCGACTCCATAGGTTGTCGCTTCCAGAGGATTCAATTCATCCTTCGGAACCAGAGTGATTCCTGCCGCCCCGCTCATCTCAACGACCGCTGTCATGGATTCTTTTATGATTCCGTAAACGCATTTTACAGGGCTGCCGAAGGGACCTGTGACCACGATTTCGTGCCTCTCACCGTTCATTCCCTCGATCAGGGCCTCCACTGTTCCTTCGCCTCCGTCAGCCAGGGGCCTGACCTCAACTTCAACGGACCTGTTCGCCCTCTTGAAGCCCTCCGCAACCGCGTAACCTGCCTCGATAGAGGTCATGCTTCCTTTAAATGAATCGATCGCTGTTACTACCTTCATGCTCTGCTCCTTTCACTGCATCCTTTGATGCTTCACTATAGTTTTCATGCGCTCTTTAGCCATATGGGTTTCCATGCACCCTTCAGCTATTTGGGCTGCCGTACGTCTTTTTTTCCATTTGGGCTGCCGTACGTCTTTTGTTGTTTCATGTGCCTTTCATTTTTTTGCTTCATTTAGCTTCTTGAATCAATCTATGCATATTGTAGACAAAAGCCTTGCGCGATGATATATTATTGATAACATATTGTTTGTTGAATAGAATTTAATAATGTTACCTGTAACATTGATGTGAGTCTCTGAGGTAATTATTCATAAGCATCCTCACCAAGGAACGCAGATCGTCCCACACGGACATGAAGAAGCATGAGATATTCTGGTTTTAGAGATTACAACCTGAAACATCGGAGGACCTGCCATGATAAGTTCCATTTCAAAAAGCCTTGCCCAGCAAATCGTGGACACCATCAACGATGTCTGCGGTCATAACATCAATTTCATTAATACCAAGGGTATCATTTACGCCTCAAATGACTACAGCCGCCTCGATACCTACCACGAGATAGGACGTCAGGTGGCACTCACGGGGGAATCCATCGAGGTCACCTCAGACGACCAGTTCACCGGCACCAACAAGGGCATCAATATCCCCATTTACTACCACAAGCGGATAATCGCGGTTGTCGGAATCAGCGGAGAGCCCGCCGAGGTCAGGCGCTACGCCCACCTCGCCGAGCGAATCGCCCTCATGCTGCTGCACGAGCGGGAGCTTGACATGGTGCACCGCACTATCGAAGAGAAGAAACAGTACCTGATGCGTTCCCTGTTATACTCGGAATTTGACAATCCGGAATACCTTGAGGAATGCCTTCGCGACCTGAACATAGATGAGTCAAAAGAGTACCGCATCGTGGAAATCGAGATAAACAGCCGCTATAACCTGGTAAACAAATCCTTGCTGGAGCAGGATGTCGAGACCCTGTTCAGCTCGGTAAAAAACGGCTTATACATATATGCTTACCCGCATGAATTTATCGGGCTGATCTGCAACGATTTTTTTAATCGTGATAAGTTCTTACTGACTACCTTTGCCCAGAAGCACGCCGGCATAGTAAAGACCTCCGTGGGAAAGGCCACAACCCTGTATAAATGCCGTGAGTCTTACCGTACCTCGAAGACCGCCCTTGACACACTGCGGAAAAACAATCTGGACTTCATCGTATTTGACGACCTGACCATCGAGATACTCTTCTCTTCCCTGCCGGAGGACGTGGCTGAGGATTTTGCCAATAAAGCCATAGGGGAGCTTGACGATGACGACAAGGATTTCCTAAGAACCTATTATGAAAATGACATGTCCCTCCAGAAAACTGCCGAAATGCTGTTCCTGCACAAAAATACTGTTCAGCAGCGGTTAAATAAAATAATGGCTAGGACCAAACATAATCCCCGCCATTTCAAAGATGCAGTTGTACTGTACCTGGCGCTCCACTGCAACAGGAATAAAGCATGAAGTGTTGAAGAAGCGCATCAGGCTGACCATGGTCTGCGGCAATGATTACCACAGCGATCCTCGGCAACAGCTATAATAACTTCGGCAATGGTCATAAAAGCCACTTACGGCAGTAATTACAGCGGCAGCTTTCGGCAACCATTATAGCAATAGCTTACAGCAGTAATTATAGCGGCTTACGGTAGTTATTATAGCTGTTTACGGCAACAATCACTGTGACTGCTTACGGCAGTAATTAAGACCGTAAAAATTATAATAACAGCTTAAGCAGGAGCTTAAGGATCTTGGCGCCGCTTAAGCCTCCTGACGAGTTACACGTCACACCTTAGCTAGAATCGAAATACATATACTTGAAAGCATGGGTATCCCCCATGCTTTTTTGATGGCACCTGTTCGCTCACCCTCCCTTTTATGTTATTTAAACCCCTACTATCTTGTCCCACCCTGGCTCACAGGGTTGGCCAAGA
>CACXUY010000062.1 GCA_902770965.1 uncultured Lachnospiraceae bacterium
GTCTCCGATTTCGGTTTGCGTTTAACTACATGGGCGGTAGGTTACCCATGGCTGGACTTTCACCAGCAAGAATAGTGCCATGCCCGGCACACATAAAAGCGAGGGGGCTTTTACAGTCCCCTCGCTTTTTCCGTGCAGCGGTGCACGGCTTCAATAATGCTGCCGCGGAAGCCTTTGTCCTCAAGGACGCGGACGGCTTCAATGGTTGTGCCGGCCGGCGAGCAGACCAGATCCTTGAGTTCACCTGGATGCCTGCCGGTGTCCTTGACCATGTGCGCGGCTCCGATCAGCGTCTGAGCCGCAAAACGATAGGCGAGCTGCCTCGGCATTCCGTCCAGCACCGCCGCGTCCGCCAACGCTTCTATGAACATGAAGACGATGGCGGGTGAGCTTCCGCTGACACTGCACACCACGTCCATTAGACTTTCCTTAATCTCGATGGGATCGCTGAAGCTCCCGATAAGCTCCTTCACTGCTTTAAAGCCCTCTTCCGTGACAAAGGGATTACGGCAGATCCCGGTGACTCCCTCGCCGACTGTCGCAGGCAGATTCGGCATTGTGCGGACGATGCGTATGCCTCGCCCGGTACCGAATACGCACTCAAGCCACTCAAGCGTCTTCCCGGGAGCAATGGTGACGATTATCTGGTCGGATGAGACCACATCCCGAATACCCCTTATCGTCTGTTCATAGTCCTGAGGCTTCACGGCGATGAAAAGTATGCCCGAACCTGCGGCCACCTCCCGATTATCAAGCGTGGTCGCGATGCCCGCCTCATCTTGAAATCCGGCAAGAACATTTTCATACAGGTCGGATGCTATTATCTCCGAGGGACTGCGGAGCTTCTTCGACAGAATCCCCCTCATGATCGCTTTGGCCATATTTCCGCATCCGATAAAGCCTGTTCTTCTGTTCATATCTTTCTTCTTCCTCCATCGTACGTTTTAATAACGTGTGCCGCTGATCACATGAAACACTATATCACGCCTGGTGAAAAATCGGAAGCTTATTTTCCGGAGAAGGCCGTGAATCATAGACATACATCAGCAATTGCAGTAAGATAGCTCTGTCCGCCGCTGCTGACTCAGCCCGGACAAAAGCTTCAAATATGACAGCTGTTAGACAGGTATTGATGCGGCCAGACTACATTAATATAGGAATCGGATCGACTGTGTCAACATGTCAGATAAAACAGACGCGGCAGAACCGGCGCCGACGGATGAGATGCATCAGCTATGTAAGCATGTCAGATCAAACAGGCGCGGCAGAACCGGCGCTGACAGAGGAGGAAGGATATGATATCAAGCTTGTCAAATCCACAGGTCAAGGAGATCGTACTATTGCAGACAAAGCCGCGGGCGCGGCGTGACAGCGGCCTCTTTGTGGCGGAAGGCCTGCGCCTCGTGGAAGAAATACCCGATAATTATCTGGTCAAAGCCTTCTTTGCCGAAGGCAGCGATCCCGGCATCATCGAGCTCGCGGCTAAGATAAATGCCGAGGAAGTGTCTGAAAATGTTTTCAGGAAAATGTCTTCAACTCAGACTCCTCAAGGCATTCTGGCCGTTGCGCGAAGACCGGACTGGACTCTTGAGGATGTGTGCAAAGCTCCCGTCTGCAGGACGATAATGATCCTGGAGGACATCCAGGATCCCGGCAATCTCGGCACGATCATCCGCACAGGAGAAGGTGCCGGCATCTCGGGCATCATAGCTACCCACGGCACCGCAGACCTGACCAATCCCAAGACCGTGCGCAGCACGATGGGCTCCATCTTCCGTGTGCCCTATGTCGTCACCGATGACCTTCATGAAACAATCCTCTCACTCAAGCAGCGCGGTTTCACGATATATGCCGCGGCGCTTGAGGGCAGCGTCCTTTATGATGTGCCTGACTACACCGCCCCGTCAGCATTTCTCATAGGAAATGAAGGAAACGGCCTCACCGCCGAAGCTTACGCCGCAGCAGATAAGGCCGTCAGGATTCCTATGAGCGGCATGGTCGAATCGCTGAACGCAGCGGTCGCCTCCGCTATATTGATGTATGAGGCAAGAAGGCAAAAGCAGCGCGCGATCACTTGATAGTGTCAACGCTGTAGTACTGCTTATGTCCTTCAAGCGGGATGCCGTATGCTTCAAAAAGCTCGGTTACGGTGACCAGGGTATAGCCGTTCTCCTGCAGCCAAGGCACCATCGACTCCACCGCATCCGCCGTCTGGCGGTATATATCATGCATAAGGACGACCGATCCAGGTTTGACGTTCTCCTGCACGACCTTGAGGGTGTTCGCGGGATCCTTCGTGCTCCAGTCAAGCGTATCGACATCCCACTGGATCATAGGCATGTCAACCGCTGCCGCCACGCTCTCAGAAGCGTTGCCGTAGGGCGGGCGAAGGAGGGTTACCTTCTGGCCGGTGATATCTTCTATCGCGGCCATGCTGCGTGACAGCTCTTTGTTGATGGCTTCAGCATCGAGCTTGTTCAGATTCGCGTGAGAATAGGTGTGGGTGGCATACTCGCAGCCGATGTCAACGGCCTTCTTCATGACGTCCACGCAGGATGTGGGGAACCACTCCTTGATCGCCTCACCGACCGCGAAGAACGTACAATGCGCGCCGTATTTCTCCATCACATTCACTATGCGGGTGGTGGCGTTGGTGTTGCCGGTATCAGGACCATCATCAAATGTCAGGGCGACAAGCTTCATCGTGTTCGGATCATATTTAGAATTGGCTGACGCGTTCCCCACAGGTATCGAAATGGCTTCATCGGTCTCTGCCGCAGTGAGCTCAGCCGGCTGAGTGGCAGCAGTTTCCGTTTCGGCCGCCGTGGTGGTATCAACCGTCTGACCTTCGCCTGAAGCAACAGTGCCATCCTCTTCGGCAGTCCCCTCTTCAGTGGGTATCGGCAAGGTGATGGCCATATCCGTAGCGGTCTCTGCGGAATAGCCGCTCGGCGATTCAGTAGAGCCGCCGTTCTTTGAGCTGTCACAAGCCGTCGCCGAGAATGCCAGAATTATAGCTGCTGACATTACAGCTAATCCAATCAATTTCTTTCTCATTTGATTCTCCTCTCTTCGAGACACATCCGCAGTATCCCGGAACACCTCAACATATCGTATATTTTCGCAATAGTTGAAAGAAAGATTATAGTAGTGATAGAAATAATGTGAATGATACACCCGCGTGCCGTGGCAGACATCGCCAGGTATAGAAAATGCAAATCGCCGTCAAGGCGAACATCGAAAATTATAACACATACCATGCCAAGGTTAAAGAGGAAATATCGCTAATTCAGAGATTTCTAAGCATTTTAAAGCCACTTGAAAGCCACTTAAACATCGGTTTCGGCTTCACTGGCGCCTGCCCTTACAGAACAGCTTTATATACTCCTTCAGGTCTGAAAAGCTGCCGTGCGGATACCGGCTGATATCCTCGCCGTTCTTGTTGATAACGCAGTCCGTCAGCAAGAATACCTTCATATCAAGTTCAGCTGCTATCATATCTTCTATGACATCATTTCCGACCATCAGGCACTCCTCTCCCCGAAGGCCGGTCCTGCGTATAACCTCACGATAGTAATCCTTATTCGGCTTGCACCAGCCTATATTCTCATATGTCGTGAAGAACTCGAACTCTTCCGGACTCAGCCCCGTCCAACGGATACGCGACTCAGTAGCTATGGAAGGAAACAGCGGATTCGTGGCCAGAGCGACGCGGAAGCCCTGAGCCTTTATCCAGCGGACCGTCTCAGCAGCCTCCGGATTGTAACCGCTAAACTGCTTCGCGTCCTGAAATTCATTCTCGTAAAATTCATCGAACAGGACCTTATCCTTCAGCGCGTCTTCGCCATATACAGCGGCAAAATCCTTCCAGAAAGCAGCTTCATTCGTACAGCTGCCGTCATTTTTGACCATGGCCGCCGTTCCATGCCAGACCGCCTTTACCAGGGACTGCGCCTCATAACCGTATGGCGCAGCTTTTTTTGCCAAAAGCCTGAAATAACCGCTCGTAAACTCATCCATATCCATCGGCAATAACGTGCCGTCAAGATCAAATAAAACCATTTTTATGGACATATCACTCTGCTCCCATTCTCGTGTTTAACTGCTTGCGACCCCCGATTGCCAATATCGAACAAATCTATTGTATGCGTCACATTTGCGATATTCTTTATGCGCAATACATTGTCAGCTTTCATTAGATTTTATATTATCATAAAAACCTTATGTTAATCAAGAAGCGCGAAAATAGCACTTGGTTTTCCGAAGTAAGTTCTCCGAGACAGATTTCCTTATACGACTGTTACACGATTTTTTAACCAACAGGGAGAAAACAATAAACGCAAAACTAAACATGTATCATGCTGGCGATCAAACTGCAATGACTCTAAACGATTACGAGCGAGAACACAATTCCTTCCTGCGCGGTCTCGGCGCGGAGTGTGCGGCACTCCTGAAATCCGACGGGTCTTTTCCGCTTAAAAAACCCTACGAAGTTGCTCTATACGGCTATGGCGCACGGCGCACAATCATGGGCGAAACCGGTTCGGGCTAAGTGAACACACACTTTTTGAAGCTGTGCTCCATCTCTTATCCGGCTTTAGAGAGACGACGCATCCTGTCAAGCAACGCGAGGGAATATCATCTGTTAAGCAAGCTTCTTCACCAATGCTTTCTTTCTGAAAAATGCGACACCGTAACAGATGACTTCATATTCATCAAGCCCCTTGGCATATTCATGTTCGACGATCTGCCGCAAAGCCGTCTCGCAATCTACAGCCATCCTGCTCTCGCTCAAAGATTTTTTTGCCTCGATGAGCAGAATCCTCCGATTCTGTTTATCTGTCAGTTTGATATCCGGTCTGCCTAGCCCACGTTCCTTGTTGCTCTCTATCCCATATCCCATTCCGACAAAGATCCCTGCCAAAAAGGCATGATAGTAGTCCTCATGATAGTCCATGTAGCTTATCGTCTGCCATAGAAGGTCGGATATGGCTCTTGCGGCTGCTGTTTCGTCGCCAGACCACAGAGCCGCCATCATGTTTTTTTGCAGTGACGTATCAATGCTGTCATTAAAATGTCTCATCACTGCTTCCTGAAATATACCTGCTATTTCTCTGTTTGGAATCCTGAGAGCGACAGTCTCATTATTTTCATCTTTCTCTGCCTTTGTAAGATATCCGGTCATCAGCAAGACGCTCCATAGATTATCTTCCGAATCATAAAGAATATCATAACTCAATTCATCCGATACAGCCTGTACAATTGTTCCGCCATTCATCAATCGTTCGAATTTATCTGTCACATCAAAATCTGTGCGTCCGACAAACTCCTTGACTATGCCGTTACCGCTTGTGTTCTTCCAATAATTTTTGGGCTTTGCGTTCCTTCTATAAAGCAGATCGGCAGTATAGTTCATGACATCCCAAGGGCAATAGACCGCTTCACTCCCGATAACATAGCCATCATACCATTCCTTGAAGATATCTTTTTTATCTTCCAGGGCTTCTATTTGCAAAAGTTCATCTACTTCATACTGCGTGAATCCAAAATATCTGCTATATCTATCGTCAAGCACTGAATACGAAGTAAAATTGTTCACGCCGGTAAAAATACTTTCTTTGGCAATTCTCAGGCAGCCAGTCACAACGCCAAACTCCAGATAATCATTGGTCTTCAACGCCGTACTCATGATACCCCGAACCACATCCAGCATTTGACCATAATATCTCTCACCGCCCTCCTTCCCTTCACTTGCTTTTGTTAATGGGACATCATATTCATCTATCAGCAAAATCACCTTTTTTCCAAAATGGGCATGCATCATTCGTAGCAAGGTGAGGAGAGAATTATGAATATCCGTATCTTCAGCTGCTTGCCCGCTCAATTTCCGAAATATGTGTTTATCATAGGGATTTACCGCATGACTGTCGCACAGATATGCATGCTTTTTGCATACATCTGAGATGATAGTCTTCAGCTTCGCATATGCCGTGTCATACCTTAACGCTTCCGCATCTTTAAAACTTATAAATAAGACCGGATGCTTGTTCATCCATTCCGCACAAAAAGCCTCGTGTTTCATGATGGCCAATCCGTCAAATACATCTTTACTGTCACGGCGGATATCAAAGAAGCTCTCTATCATTCGCATCGTGAGAGTCTTGCCGAATCGGCGAGGACGGGTAAACAAAGTCACTTTATTGGCATTGTTCTGCACAAGATCATAAAGCAGGGCTGTCTTGTCCACATAGTAACAGCCCTTGCTGCGAAGCTCGTCAAAATCTTCCCCGCCTACGGAAATACGAACTGACATATACGCCCTCCTCTTAAACCTAAACATATGCGGCCACGCTATTGCACTGATACGCCGTTATGCCATCGCGATGTCGCATTATCGTGTTGCTGCTCTGCTGCGCAATCGCATCGCCGCTCTGTAACACAAGACAATAAACTCAAATGAAATTAACTAACGAATTCATATGTTTATAGCATAGACCCATCTCTGCCTGTTTGGGTGTGATACTCTGCCGATGTCTTAATCTATACGAGATACAGATGTATTATACCTACAGTCATGCTGTTATGCAAGTTACAAAGGTGACCATATTATTCGGTCTCTTTTCTTTGATTCATTTCTTTCCGCTTGTTTAACACAGTCCCCTGATGATACTAAGATAATCCTGTCTCTGATCCACAACGGCATAAATCATAATTTCTTTTTTTAACTCATCAACCTTATAGAAAACCAGATCCTTCTTGAGTATCAATACCCTGTATCCTTGTCTTCTGAGTGCTGGATATCTTGGCTCTTCTCCTAAATACGGATTGTCACCTAGAGACTGAATGGCGGTTTCCATCTCATCAAGTTTTGTGAGCGCAACATCTTTACCGAAGGTCTCTGCTATATAAAGAATGATGTTTCTGATCAAAGCATCGGCCTTATCGGTTCGAAGGATCTTGTATTTCACGCTTACTCCTCCTTCAAGTATGCCCGTAAATCGGAAAATGTCTCCTCAACAGTCGCAGTTCTCCCATGTTTTACGTCTTCATCTGCCTCAGCGAGTATTTCAAGCAGCTCAATCCTCGCTTTCATGCGCTTGTATTCTTCATAAGAAAGCGAGACAAGGTCGCCCCTGCCGTTAACAGTGATGATAACTGCCTCTTTATTCTCCCTGCATTGGCGCGAAATCTCACTATAATGATTCCTAAGATCTGCCGAGGGCCTGATTGATTCTTTCAATCCAAACATTTCATCCTCCTCATCTAGCAACAATTTTTTTACGACGTTATTAACCGGCGTAGAGATGTCGATCTAATTGCCATTAATACTGGTTCTTCCGCGCCAGTGCCTAATATACAGATGGCGTTTTTACTACCTAGCGAGATAGCGGCATAGACATATTATATCGTAATATGCCTATGCCGCTGTGTCAAGAAGAGTGACTTCAAATAATGGTTATAGTGTCAAAAGTAGCGTTCCAAGGGATACCTGAGCACGAGACACCTCATTTTTCTACGATTCGTAAAAAACCAGTGAGTGTTCGCGCTTTAATCGACATCCCTTTGCCGTGATTGGAGGATACTCATCCCCGCTATTTCAGGCAAATACCGGATTTTGGGCAGACTTCACCCTTACCTTTGGCAAATGACGCAGGAGCTTCATCGTATTATAAGCCCCTATTGCAAATGAATACGCCCAACTTCTACGGATAATATCACGGAAGGGTGATTCATCGATATGGTATTTTCTTCGCAATACGGAAGGGATTCCTTCCACAGCGTTCCTCATTCTGGTCAGCTTCTTGTATTCTTCTGAGGATAAGAGTTCAAGATATTTCGCACGCTGAACCATTTTTGTGGAAACGATCACGGCACTGGTTTTATGCTGTAGCCGCACCTTGCACTTTTCCTTGTGTGGACAGGTGCTGCAATGGCATTTGTCCAATATAATACGGAACGTCTCCCGCTTCGGATAGTATGTGCATTTTTGAGGAGTATAACCGGCAGGGCACTGCAGAATTTCCGTCCCTGTTTCATTGAACACGAATCCTGCCATATGAGGATGGGGATCCTTCCCTGTCAATGCAGTAGTTACCAGTTTTATGTTATGGTCTTCTGCTAAC
>CACXUY010000063.1 GCA_902770965.1 uncultured Lachnospiraceae bacterium
ATATTGATGATCTTCTGAAACGTGCCGGGGATGCCGAAGAAGTCATCCTGGCAACAAGTACGACCATGGATGGGGAAACTACCGCTATCAGGCCATGGTTCTGACGGTCAGCCAGATAGTGATCATATTGTTCACTGACGGCTACAGCGGTATACTTAGAAGGAAGAAGTTCGACGAGCTGGTCTCAATCATCAAGTATATAGTGGGAGTGCTGATCTTCTCTCTGGTATGCCTGTTCGTTTTCAAAACCTCGGAGATTGCCTCAAGGCTGCAATTCGGGACGACGATGACGCTGTTTGTACCAATCAGCTTTTGCTTTAGGCAGCTTAACAAGATGAGGATCTACAGATTCCGGCTGGATGAGAGGAATAAAAGATCTCTTGTGCTTGTTACCGGAAGAGACTGCGTCTCGGATGCGATGAAGAAGCTTTCAGATCCTGAGTACTACCATGAGTATTTTGTCTCGAAGATCATACTTCTCGATGGGGATCAGGAGGAAGCATATGACGGCATAACGGTACCGGTCATACCCATGGGAGAAGAGGCGATCAGGCTCATAGCCCACAGCTGGGTGGATGAGGTGTTCATACTGCAGCCTGACTCATTGACCTTCCCGACAGCCTTGCTCGATTCACTGATGGGAATGGGGATAACTGTAAGCTACACAGTCACGTCCCTCAACGACGGCAGGTGGCCGGCATCAGGTATCAGGCGGATAGGACCTTACATGGTTCTCACCGACAGTGTGCTTCATGCTTCTACGGGACAGCTGATGGTGAAAAGGATCATGGATATCATCGGCGGTCTGGTGGGCTGCATTTTGACCGGAGTGCTGTTCCTGTTCGTGGCTCCTGCTATTTACAGGAAGTCGCCGGGACCTATTTTCTTCAAGCAGGAGAGGATAGGACTTAACGGCAGGCCGTTTATAATGCACAAGTTCAGAACCATGTACCCTGATGCTGAGGAGAGGAAGAAGGAACTCATGTCGAAGAACAGGGTCTCAGGAGACCTGATGTTCAAGATGGACGATGATCCGAGGATCATCGGAAGCGAGAAAAAGGACAGGAAGGGCCGCCCCGCCGGGATAGGCAATTTCCTGAGAAATACAAGCCTTGATGAATTCCCTCAGTTCTATGATATACTTGTCGGAAAGATGAGCCTCGTGGGATGGAGGCCTTGCACATTGCCTGAGTGGGAGAAATACAAGCGCCGCCACAGGATCAGGGCGACTATGAAGCCCGGCCTGACAGGAATGTGGCAGGTGAGCGGCCGAAGCGAGATCACGGATTTTGATGAGGTCTGCAGGCTGGATAAGGAGTACATGGACAACTGGAGCCTATGGCTTGATATAAAGATCATCCTTAAGACTTTTTTGGTGGTACTTACCAGAAAAGGCGCGAAGTAAGCATCACGGCTTTTGTTCATGGCCGCCGGTGAAAACGGCTTACATGAGGGCAGGTATCTTATAGAAGAGCAGGCATCTCACGTGAGAGCAGGCATTTTATAGAAGAGCAGGTATCTTACATGAGGGCAGGTATCTTATAGAAGAGCAGGCATCTTACATGGGTACAGGTATCTCACATAGGCGCAGGCAGGATAAGGAGTTTGAGGATTTTGGGCAAGAGCCTCGCAGCGGTCTTGAGAAAGGTCTGGAGTCGGAGCGCCATATAGAGGCTTCGATAATGCTTTGGCATCGGAAGCGTCTTGGCACCGGAAAAGTGGGTTTGATAAGAGCTATAAAGCAGAAATAGTCCTTAGAGGGTTTGATAGTGACAGGAAAGTTTTTGATAAGAGTTGGATGTTTGATAAGAGTTGGATATTTGATAAGAGTTGGATAGTAAAACAGTATGAAAAGAGCGTTGATCATAAGTTGATGCTTCTTTGGTTTTGCCGGATAGCGGTTTGATATAGTGGAATGAATGTATTATGCTGACATGCAGGACGTGATCGGATGAGGATGGCATTCTCTGACCGATTGCGTCCTTGCTATGAAGGCAGGCAGGATTTGGAGGGACAGATGTCCAGAAACAAAGATGTGGACAGGAAGGCAGGAAAAGCAGGGCTTTGGTATACTATTGCCAATGTCCTCCTGAAAGGATGTGTCTTCTTGTCTCTTCCTATCTTCACAAGGCTGATGGCCACCGGCGATTTTGGAATCTATAATTCTTATATCGCCTACGAGCAGCTTCTCCAGGCAGTCCTCGGGCTGGGTCTTTACGGAACTGTTAAGAATGCCAAACTGAAGTATGATAAGGATTTTGAGAGATATCTTTCTTCAGTCCTGTCGCTTAGCCTCATAGTGCTCGCTGTGGTTCTTGTTTCGGCGAACCTTCTTTATGGTCTTTACGCAAAGGCCATGGGGTTCAGCCGTTTTGTGACAAACTGCCTGATATTGCAGAGCTTCGGGGCATATCTGGTGTTCTTTTATGGCTCAAAGCTTAATATAGAATTTCGTTATAAATCATATATATTGATATCGTGCTTCAACACGCTGGTGAATATCGGGGCATCTATCATATTGATCCGATGGGTCTTTCCAAACGAGAGGTATCTTGGCAGGATCCTGGGCTCCGCGCTGCCTATGATAATAATCGCGGTAGTGCTTTCCGCTTCGATCCTGAGAAAAGGAAGAGTCATTTACGAGGCAGAATACTGGAGATACGCGTTGGTGATCGGACTGCCGCTTATACCGCATGTGATATCGCAGTCCCTCCTCTCACAGTTCGACAGGATAATGATCCGAAATATGATAAGCGATGCTAGCTCCGGCATATACAGCTATATTTACACGATATGTACCATAACGTTTATCATCTGCACATCGCTTGACAACGCATGGACTCCATGGGTATATATCAAGCTGAAGGCCGGGGACGGTGGTATGATAAGGTCGGCAGGGAGATGGTATACACTGCTTTTTGCCGCGCTCACCCTGGGTTTTATCTGCGTTATGCCGGAGTTTGTAAAGATTATCGCGGATGAGTCATACTGGGCGGGAGAGGATCTGCTGGTCCCGCTGTCGCTGGCCAACTACTGCGTGTTCTTGTACATGCTCCCTGTAGGACTGGAATATTACCACGAGAAGACAAAATATATCTCGCTGGGGACCATAAGCGCTGCTTTGTTGAATCTTGTGCTGAATTATTTCGCGATCCTCGCTTTTGGCTACAAGGCGGCAGCTTATACCACGCTTGCCTCTTATATGGCTCTTTTCTGCTTCCATATGCTCATCGCCCGCCGCCTGGGCTTTGGAAGGCTGTACGATATTAAGTGGATATTGGCGGTTACCGCCGTACTTTTTGCCGCGTCATTCGCCCTTCTGGGTCTGTACGGCAGGGGCGTGGCGGACGTCGCGGTGCGCTACGCAGTGATATTTTTGCTGTTGATTTTCGCTTTTGCGGAGAGGAAAAGGCTCGCTGCGCTCCTTGGGAGAAGATGAGGTGTTATTGGGAGAAGGTGATGTGTTATATGAAGATTAAAGAGCTGGTAAAGGATTTCTCAAAAGAGCTTGCCAGGCTGTCTTCGCGGCTGTTCTGGGTTTTTAAGCTGGACAAAAGCAAGGTATTCCTGATGAACTTTGACGGCACGATCATAGGCCACGATGCCAAGGCTATAGTGGACTATTGCCATGACAAGGGCATAGACATGGACTTTGTGTGGGGTACAAAGGACAAGGAATACGCTAAGACCATGAAATATGATGGCGTGCGCTTCGTCCCTGTGGACTCGTTGAGGGGATGGTATGAGATGCTCACGGCCAAGACACTCTTATATAATATCAATCCCCCATCATATCTGTCCTTCCGCAAGGATCAGATATTGATAAATACATGGCATGGCTTTATCTTCAAGGCCGTAGGAAAATATATCGGTAAGATCGACAGAAGACAGTTCAACACGACAACCTGCTTTATCTCGGACGCGGCTTTTTTTACGTCCAAAGCCATTCGTGACGCGTTTGAATATGAGGGCGAGGTGCTGGAGTGCGGGACTCCGAGAACAGATATCCTTTTCTCGGATAAGCGCGACAGCTGCGCGGTCATGGTCAAGAAAAAGCTGGGAGTGTCATCGGAAAAGAAGCTCGCGCTCTACGCCCCGACCTTCAGGGACGATTTTGAGTACAGTGAATCATACCTTGACGTCATGAGGCTGAGGCAGAGCCTGTCTGCCCGTTTCGGAGGAGAGTGGGAGGTATTGTTAAAAGTACATCCTATGATCGCGAAGAAGTATAGTTCCGAAGAGAATGGCGGCATAGACGTATCATGGTATGAGGACACACAGGAGCTTTTGTGCGCTTCGGACGTGATGGTCACAGACTACTCCTCCATAAGCTGGGAGTTCGCCCTCCTCAAGCGTCCGGTCTTCATCTATGCTTACGATGCCGAGGAATACGAGGCCTCAAGAACCCTCTTTGTGCCTATGGAGCAATGGCCTTTCCCCATTGCCGTGAGTAATGCTGAGCTCGAGAAGAGGGTGGCTGAATTTGACGAGGGAGCTTATGTCAGGCGGGTTGAAGCTTTTCAGAAGGAGAAGGGCTGCTTTGACTGCGGCAGGGCATGTCAGACAGTTATAAGATATATCTTTTCGAAAGGCGCGAAGCCACTGAGGGATGCTGAATGATTACCATTTGGCGTGGCGGGAGTGCGAAGCACGGAGCCACGCGATGGCTTATAAAGTATGGTTGTGCCAAACCTGGCATGTAGGTTACATATCTATTTAGTGATAAAAAAGCTGATAAAGCTTGCATAAAATCTGGGACGGTGATATGTTTATGAGTGTTTTTCACAATAATTACAGAAATCTGGCACGAATGAAGGTCGCCTTTGCCATGGTGTTGTCCGTTGTGCTTTGTTTCACAGGCTGCCATCAAGGAAGATCGGATACATCAGGCGATACCGAACCGGTATATTCCCCGCAGACAATTGAAGCTGATAAAGGTTCAGCCGCGTCTGATGATAAAGAGGCTGGTGCTTCAGCTGAGGACAGCGCGAATGGGTCAGCTTCAGCAGACGGCATGACAGATGAGAATGGTTCGGTCAGTGAGATCTCAGGGGAGGATGGAGCAGATGGAGATCCTTCCCAGACTGCAGAAGCGATGCCCGAAGACATGGATTCCGGCGATCAAAAAGTCTATATCAAGGATGTTGCTTATAGCGGCGATGATAAGACCAGGACCATGGACATTATGTATGAAAAGGACGGTACTATAAAACCTGTCCTGCTTTTGGTTCACGGTGGTTCCTATATCTCCGGAGACAAATCCAATATGGCTCCATACCAGCATTACTATTATAAAAAATACCTGACTGTTTCTATAAATTATCCTTTATTGCCTCAGACGACGATGGTCTCTCAGTACCGCTGCGTGGAGCAGGCATTGGCGTTTTTGTCAGAGCATGCCGAGGATTTGGATGCTGACATGAGTAAAGTTGTGGTGCTTGGATTTTCGGCCGGTGCCCAGCTCGCGGTCAGGGCTTGTGAAGAGATCGCGCTCAGGGCCAGCAACGGAGAGGAGCTTCCGTATACAGTTGTCGGGGTGGTTGATAATGCCGGTCCCACGGATGATAAGACTTTGGCCGAGACCACAACGTCAGAGCTTCTGCAGCTTGCCTTGGCATATCCGGAGGTGATTGACGGGGTCAAGGATTCGTCGCTGGCGACGGAGCTGAAGAAGATAGACTGCTCCACGAATATCGTCAGGGGAATGCCGCCTGTTCTTATAATCCAGGGAACGAATGATGACAAGGTAGACTATAAGGTCTCGGTCGCGTTTTACGAAGCTTTAAAAGAACAGGACATAGATGTTACGTTCAAGCTGTTTGAAGGTCAGCCGCATGGAGTGGATCTGACACTTGTAATTCCTTGCGTGGATGAATTCCTGGAGAATGGGATTCGAGAATTTCCATGATGTTTTTGTGGATTCAGAGAAGCGTTTCAAACACAGGACAGCCGTCAAGTACATGGAGGGGAGCAAGATCAGTGAGATCAGCGACATCCAATTCTTCGATGACGTGAGGGCTTGGTCGTCTGTGCTCATCCGTCATGGAGCCCAGTACAAGCATGTCGCCATGATAGGTGTGAACAGCTATAACTGGATGCTGTCATATGCATCTATCCTGAATATCGGAAGCGTAGCCGTATTGTTGGCTGCGGACAGTACCCCTGAGCAGATATCCAAGCAGATCGCGCTTGCAGATGTAGAGTTTCTTGTCTATGATCGGGTTCTTGAAGCTTCGGTTATGGCGGCAGGCCTGGGAGATGTAACTCTCATCAGTATGCAGGATGGCTGCCCGGATGGGATCATATCCATAGCTGAAGACAGGAAGACCGGGATAGTTGACATTGAAAACAGGACGAAGAAGGATGACCTTTCAGTGATCTTCTTTACGTCAGGTACTACCGGCATAAGCAAAGCAGTCATGCTGACCAACAAACAGAATTACAGCGGTGTCACCAATTTCACCCTGGATTATGAAGCCATTCTCATCATGCTGCCTCTGCATCACATCGCCGGTTTTACCATCGGTCTGAATTCTATCGTGAACGGAGCCTGCATGTGCATAGGCACGGATCCCCGTCAGACCCAGCAGTACTTCAGTGACTTTAAGCCAGACGCGACCTTTGTCGTGCCCGCCTTGCTTGAGGTTATGAGGGCGAGGCTCAGCAAGGTAGATTTTGATCAGTCCAGGCTTGGCTGGAATCTGAGATATCTATACTGCGGCGGAGCAGCTTTCCAGCCGGGAGTTCTGGAGGATATTGAGAAAGCCGGCATGGAGATCTGGCAGATATACGCCTCCTCTGAGAGCGGCGGCCAGGGCATACTCAGCCGTATGACCAGGGATCATGAGAATTCTATTGGAAAAGACAACATGCGCTGTGTTATAGTAGATATCATTGACGGCGAGCTTGTCATTAAGGGAGATACGGTCTTCGCAGGCTATTATAAAGATCCCGAAGCAACCAAGGAAGTGCTCTATGATGGATGGTATCATACAGGCGATCTTTGCCGCAGGGACAGCGACGGTTACTTCTACCTTGTCGGGAGAAAGAAGAATGTTATCGTGCTTTCCAACGGGGAGAATGTCAGTCCTGAGGAGCTGGAGGCAACACTGTACGCGGCTGATAAGCGTCATGACATCGCCGAAATCGAGGTCTACGGAGATAATGATATGATATCAGCAGAAATCCTCCCTAACTACAGCGAGGCCACGACGGATGAGGATAAGGATGCGGTCAGAGCCCTTATCAGAAAATTAGTGGAAGATTATTCCATGGAAGTTCCCACCTATAAGGCTATACGCAAGGTTATTTTCAGAGAGCAGCCCTTCCCTAAGAACGCGTTAGGGAAGATAGTACGCAGAAACAATAACTAAAAAAGGAGATCGGAACGATGACAGAACAGCAGGTAATTGACAAGGTTATTGAGATTATTGTAGATGCTTCCGAGACGGAGGAGAATGTGACGGCCAATACCTCGATTATCGATGATATTGGCTTATCATCAATGGAGAGCATCCTTATACTCGGAGATATCGAGAATGAATTCGGCATCGATCTTCCCATCTCGGGCTTGAGAAAGGTGAGGACTGTTGGTGACCTTTGTCAGCATGTCATAGAGAAGCTTAAGGCTTGACAGGTATATTTATTCACAAAAAGCACGCAGCCCAAGCGTGCTTTTTTATTTCAGACTGCGAGCCGAGAGCTGTGGGGTGCTGAACAGTTTGCATATTTTTTCGATAAAAAAAAAACAAAACTTGTGTTGATATCTGTTTTGTATT
>CACXUY010000064.1 GCA_902770965.1 uncultured Lachnospiraceae bacterium
AAATGTTACAATAACTATGTCGAAGCATCTTATTTTACTTGCTAAAGCCCTGCTTCTGTGGTACGATTGTAGTGCTACATTTTCGCTTTATGGAGACAGTTATGTAATGTTAACTGTATAAGTTTGCCGCTTGAGGTAAGCTGCGTCAATCGCGCACCGGCAGCCGTCTGCATGGAAGATGGCTGTACAATAAAAATGTCGTAATCTGTTTTCTGTATTATATCAGCTTTATTGATAGTCTATTAGATGTTTTATCCTTATCACATTTGAAGATTCTTAATGTCTAAGGTCACGTCTTGCTAAAGCCATATTATTCCATTTTGAAGGTTCGGTCTTCTGACATGTTTTCTGTTGACTTTGGGCGAGCACGGTGTATTCGAGGAAAGGACGATCCGTGGTTGCGTTCCTGGCGGGCTTTTCTCCTCTAAACGAAGTCCTGAACAGTTGGAAGAGGGTTATGAAAGAAGGTAGCGGCTATGTATTCAATAAGGACAAAAATTACTGCTGTGACAATCAGCGCGATAATAATCACAATGATAACAGCCACAGTGCTTGGGGTATTTGCTATCAGGAACATAGGAATACACAGTTCGGAGCAGATGCTGCTTTTGCTCTGTGAGACAGGTGGAAAGAACCTTAATTCATGTCTGGAAGATGTTGAGCAGGACGTACAGGCCATTTCCGCGTATGTTGAAGCAGATCTGAAAGGACTGGAAGACCAGAAGCTGCAGGCTCATCTCGATCGCGTGAGTACTTTCTTCAGGAAGGTTCTTTATAAGACGAATGGAATCATGACGTATTATTATCGAATCGATCCGGAAATATCGACGAATGTGGAGGGGTTTTGGTTTGTCAGATCGGAAAGCGGCAATGGCTATGAAGAGCACGAAGTGACTGATATCACAAAGTATGATACGGACGACACAACGCGTCTGGTCTGGTTTACTGTACCGAAGGCCACCGGTAAGCATGTCTGGCTTCATCCATATATTACTGATAACCTGGATGCGCGTGTCATTTCTTACAATATGCCGATTTACTTGGACGGGCGGTTTGTGGGAGTGATAGGCATTGAGCTGGATTACTCCTTCATGGCTGAGCTGGTAAACAATATCACCCTTTATGAGAATGGATACGCTTTCATCGACGACGAGAAAGGAAATATCATCTACCATCCGCGTCTGGATGTTACGGCGACAAAAATCCCTACGGAGATTCCGGTGGGAGTGACCGGTGACAGCAGAATATACAAGTACAGCTATGAGGGCGTTGATAAGATGGCAGTCAGCACAAGTCTATGCAATGGGGATCGATTGAATGTTTCGGTTCCTTTGAGGGAGATAAATTCAGGCTGGCAAAGATGGGTAACTATGATCATATCCGCGTTCAGCTTGCTGTTGATAGCGTTCATCACATTCATCATGAGGTATGCCAAGTGCATCACAAAACCGTTGCTGGATCTCACGAAGGTCGCTGAGCAGATCGGCGAAGGGAACTATGACGGCAAGCTGGATTACAAAGGAAATGATGAGATCGGAATACTGACAAGAACCTTCAGCCAAGTCACCGCGAAGCTTAAGAAACAGATTACAGATCTGAACGATCTTGCTTATGCGGATGCCCTCACCGACCTGCATAACAAGGGAGCGTTTGAAATCTACGTTGATAAATTACAGAAACAGATAGAAGCTTACGACAGAAAAATAGAATTTGCAGTATGTATTTTTGACTGTAATGGACTAAAGGATATCAATGACAAAAATGGACACGATAAAGGAGATATATATCTGAAGGAGACTGCCGCGATCATCTGCGAGGTATTTGATCACAGCCCTATATTCAGGATCGGCGGTGATGAGTTTGTTGCCGTGCTTATGGACAGGGATTACATGAACAGAGAAGAGCTTCTCCGTGTTTTTGATGAAAAATGCGAACAGAAGCGCAGAGAGAAGACATATGCATGGGAGCAAGTGGATGTAGCCCGCGGAATAGCTGTCTATAACCCTGATAAGGACGAGAACGTAAATAATGTGGTTCGTCGGGCGGATAAAACCATGTATGAAAATAAGTGGAGAACCAAGCATCGCATCTGAGCGGAGGCGCTTTGAACAGAAGGCTCGTTGGCGCTATTGACTTTGCGGATGAAGAAAGCGTATAATGTCATTGCGTTTCGGACATGCAGGATACTCTGACGATGCATGACATGCGCCAACATGTGCGCAGATGCTTCATTGATATCCATATTAATGCCGTGAAACGTCGCTTCCTGACATGAAGACGGTTCGTCCCTCTGAAATGAAGGCTGCGGTATCATGGAGATGTACGTTTAGATGGCGGTATCTATGGTTTTGAGCCATCGTTTTACATGATATACAGCTTTTCGTTGATGTGGCCTTGGACAGCAGGCCACATCTCGATTATGAAGGGTATTTTTCATACATACGGTCATGAAAGATTTCCTTCATATCTTATGAGATGCGGGGCAGCTTTTCTGCGGGAAGCAGGGAAGCTGTTCTTTTTATGCCCGCGGGTTCTGAACAGGTACATTTTATAATATGAGGGTAACTATCCAGCACCCCAGACTTGGTATGCTGCGCATCCCTCGTTGCGGGGCGGCCAGATGCGCTGAATGATTACACAAGAGGATTTATGATGGACACGAGAGTAGCGGTGATGAGCATAATCGTTGAGAAAAGCGATACAGTGACGGATATGAATGCCGTCCTTCATGAGTACAGCGACTTTATCATAGGGAGGATGGGGCTGCCATATCGGGAGCGCGGCATATATATCATAAGCATAGCCATTGACGCGCCTCAGAACATGATATCATCGCTTTCAGGACGGATAGGGAAGCTGCCGGGGATCAGCGTAAAGACGGCGTATTCGAGAGTGTGAGGAGAAATGATGAATGAGAAAATGCGGGCGCTGACCGACAGGCTGGAGCTGGCCGGCGGCCTCTCGCTTCAAGAATATAAGGAACTGATTGATGGGAGGGACGAAGCCTCAGCCGAAGAGCTAGCCCGCCGCGCCGTGAACGTCCGGAAGAGGGTATACGGCGAGGACATCTATGTGCGCGGCCTGATAGAGATCAGCAATATATGCAGGAACGACTGCTATTATTGCGGCATCCGGCGCGGCAATGCCGCATGTGAACGTTACCGTCTCTCTCCGGATGAGATAATGGAGTGCGTTGATGAAGGCTATAAATTGGGATTCAGGACCTTCGTCATGCAGGGAGGGGAGGATGCCTGGTTTACGGATGAGAGACTGTGCAGGATAGTCAAGGGCATTAAGGAAAGCCATCCTGACTGCGCTGTCACCCTTTCCCTTGGGGAGCGCAGTCCTGAGAGCTACAGGCGGCTTCGGGATGCCGGGGCTGACCGCTATCTGCTGCGCCATGAGACCGCCGACAGCATCCATTACGGCAGGCTTCATCCGCCTGAGATGAGCTTCGAGCATCGTATGGAATGTCTCAGGCAGCTTCGGGGACTCGGATATCAGACAGGATGCGGATTCATGGTCGGCTCACCTTGCCAGACCACCTCGTGTATAGCGAAGGATCTGAAATTCATAGAGACCTTCAGGCCGGAGATGTGCGGCATAGGTCCCTTCATACCGCATAAGGACACTCCTTTTCGGGACATGCCTGCGGGCACGCTGGAGCTGACCTGCTTTTTGCTCTCGGTCATAAGGCTCATACATCCATATGTGCTGCTTCCGGCTACCACGGCGCTCGGAACGATACATCCGGAAGGAAGGGAACGCGGCATTTTGTCGGGGGCTAATGTGGTGATGCCGAATCTCTCGCCCGCCGCGGTACGCAGTAAGTATGAACTCTATAACAATAAGCTGAACACAGGCTGTGAATCCGCGCAGCAGCTTGCGGATTTGAAAAAACGGATGGAATCGATAGGTTATAAGGTGGTGTCTGCCCGCGGCGACGCGGCAAAACCAACATTAATAAAGGAGAAAAAAAATGGCTGTATATGACCCCAAATCACTAAAGGCAGAGGAATTTATCAATGATGAAGAAATCCTGGCTACGCTTGAATACGCGGAAGCCAACAAGAACAATGTCGAGCTGATAGACCAGATCCTTGAGAAGGCTCGTCCGCGCAAGACTGAGAACGGCTGTGTGTGCGCCGGGCTGACACACCGCGAGGCTTCCGTGCTTCTCGCCTGTGAGATCCCTGAGAAGATACAAAAGATGTTCGAGGTCGCGGAGGAGATAAAGCTGGCGTTTTACGGCAACCGCATCGTCCTTTTTGCGCCTCTGTATCTGTCCAACTACTGCATCAACGGATGTCTGTACTGTCCGTATCATTTGAAAAACAAACACATCGCCCGCAAGAAGCTGACTCAGGACGAAGTGAGGGCTGAGGTCATCGCCCTTCAGGACATGGGACACAAGCGTCTTGCCATAGAGGCGGGCGAGGATCCCAAGAACAATCCTATAGAGTACATTCTTGAATGCATCGACACCATATACAGCGTGCATCACAAGAATGGCGACATTCGCCGTGTCAACGTAAATATAGCTGCGACTACTGTCGAGAACTACCGTAAGCTAAAGGAAGCCGGCATCGGCACATACATCCTTTTTCAGGAGACCTACCATAAGAAGGGCTACGAGGAGCTTCATCCCACGGGACCCAAGCATGATTACGCTTACCATACGGAGGCACATGACCGCGCCATGGAGGGCGGCATAGACGACGTGGGTCTCGGAGTGCTTTTCGGTCTTGAAAAATACAAGTATGAGTTCGCGGGACTGCTGATGCATGCCGAGCACCTTGAGGCTGTCCACGGCGTTGGTCCTCATACGATCAGCGTGCCCCGCGTCAAGCATGCGGACGACATAGACCCCGAAGCTTTTGACAACTCCATACCGGATGAGATCTTTGTGAAGATCGCCGCCTGCATCAGGCTCGCCGTACCCTACACGGGGATGATCATATCCACGAGAGAGTCCGAGGCTGTCCGCGCGAAGATGCTAAGGGTCGGAATCTCCCAGATAAGCGGAGGCTCCAGGACATCGGTCGGCGGATACACCGAGGAGGAGCGCCCGCATGACACCGAGCAGTTCGACGTGTCCGACCAGCGGACACTCGATGAAGTAGTGTACTGGCTGATGGAGAATGGCCACATACCCTCGTTCTGCACTGCCTGCTACCGTGAAGGACGTACCGGCGACCGCTTCATGAGTCTCTGTAAGAACGGCCAGATACTTAACTGCTGCCACCCCAATGCGTTGATGACGCTGGCAGAATATCTTGAGGATTACGCATCTCCAAAGACCAAGGAGATAGGATACAAGATGATCGAGGAGGAGCTTGGCCGCATACCGAAGGAAAAGGTACGTGCCATCGCCGAGCAGAATATTAAAGATATCCGGAATTCGAACCGCAGGGATTTCAGGTTCTGATAAACATAGCCGCTATAAAGACGGTTTTAAGGCAGCACTGATTTATCAGTGCTGCCTTAATGTGTGTGCCGGGCATGGCACTATTCTTGCTGGTGAAAGTCCAGCCATGGGTAACCTACCGCCCATGTAGTTAAACGCAAACCGAAATCGGAGACGATGGG
>CACXUY010000065.1 GCA_902770965.1 uncultured Lachnospiraceae bacterium
CAATATTGTCATCATCCTCATCTCAGGCTGCCTTTTCATAGCGATATTCATATTCTGGTCGAGGAAAAATATCACCATCCCGATTGGGAAGCTCGAAGAAAGCGCCGTCGGTTTCGCGGACCACAGCCATGGGCAGAGGGACGTAAACGCTCTTTGTTTCACTCCGCCTGACATGAACACCGACAATGAGATAAAGTCTCTTTCCGATGCCGTCGTCAAGATGACTGACGATATACGCGACTACGTCTCCGATATAATATGTGCCGAAAAGAAAGCGGCTAACATGAAGGAGCTGGCCAACCACGACGCGCTCACCGGATTGAACAACAAAACAGCTTATCTTGCCGAGATGCGCCGCGTCGAAAAAGAGATCGCCGAAGGCAATAAAAAGGTCGGACTCGCGGTCATTGACCTAAACCTTCTCAAGAAGATAAATGATACCTACGGCCATGACAAAGGTGATATCGCCATTAAAAATCTCTCATCCATTGCCTGTGACGTATTCGGTCAATCCTCCGTATTCCGCATAGGCGGAGATGAGCTTGCTGTCATTCTGCGTGGAAGCGATTGCAGTTATTACGAGACCATGATCGAGCGTTTCAATGACGAGCTTGCGAAGATAAACGCGGACGACACACTCAAGCCCTGGGAGAAGATATCGGCGGCAATCGGAGTGGCGTTCTATGACGAAGAGCTGGACGCCGATCTGGAATGCGTCTTCAAACGCGCGGACAAAATCATGTATGAGCGGAAGCATGAAATGAAGAGACAGGCACCCATGTAATTATTATCCTTCTACAATTACAGTTATAGAGAAAACATCCATAGCGCAGGCGTGCTATGGATGTTTTCTTTGAAAGCCGGAAGAAACCCGCAATCATCTTACCTTCTCCCAACACCTGCAGGTGATAAAACATCTCTGCCTTAGAGCAGAAGGTACTCCATGTTCCACTAATAGGCCTTGAGCTTCGATTTTCGATTTTCCTTCGATCCTGACAAAACCGACAGTATACTAAAGCATATCATTATGCTATAATACTACTCATGAAGCAGCCAGGCAGCTGGCAGCACCATGTATATAAGACCCGGCGGAAACGCTTATAAAGAAAACAAATTCAAGAAGGAGGTTCGGGAAATGGCAGAGAAAGGGATGCAGATCGTAGACAGTGTGGAGAGCCTGGAACAAGCTTTAAAAGAATTAAGAAAAGCACAGGCTGTCTACGCGCAGTACACCCAGGAACAGGTGGATAAGATATTCCTGGCTGCGGCCACCGCTGCAAACAAGGCAAGGATACCTCTTGCAAAGATGGCTGTGGAAGAAACCGGAATGGGTATAGTGGAGGATAAGGTAATTAAGAATCACTATGCCGCAGAGTACATCTATAATAAGTATAAAAACGAAAGGACATGCGGTGTAGTTGAAGAGGACAAGGCGTTCGGCATTCAGAAAATAGCCGACCCCATCGGTGTCGTCGCGGCGGTTATCCCCACCACAAACCCGACCTCCACAGCTATATTTAAGACATTGATAGCGCTGAAGACCAGGAACGGTATTATTATCTCCCCCCACCCCCGCGCGAAGAAATCCACGATCGCCGCAGCAAAAGTAGTTCTGGACGCTGCGGTTGAGGCAGGTGCCCCTGAAGGAATCATCCGTTGGATCGATGTCCCCAGCCTCGACATGACGAATCTTGTCATGAGGGAATCGGATATCATTCTTGCGACAGGTGGTCCCGGCATGGTTAAGAGCGCATATTCATCCGGAAAACCCGCTATCGGCGTAGGTGCCGGAAATACTCCCGCGATCATTGATGATTCTGCTGATGTAGTTCTTGCGGTTAACTCCATCATCCATTCCAAGACCTTTGACAATGGTATGATCTGCGCATCCGAACAGTCCACCATCGTCCTGAAGAAAGTTTACGCGGCTGTAAAAGATGAGTTCCTGAGAAGAGGGTGCTATTTCCTTAAACCCGAGGAGCTTGATAAAGTCAGAAAGACCATTATCATAAACGGATCCTTAAACGCCAAGATCGTCGGCCAGTCCGCGTATAAGATCGCCGCCCTTGCGGGAGTCGAAGTACCGGAGAAAACGAAGATCCTCATCGGTGAAGTGCAGAGCGTGGAGCTGTCCGAGGAGTTTGCCCATGAAAAATTATCCCCCGTCCTTGCCATGTACGAGGCAGAGGATTTTGAAGACGCATTGAGCAAGGCAGAAAGGCTGATCGCCGACGGCGGATACGGACATACCTCTTCGCTTTATGTAAATGCCATTACGGAAAGAGAGAAAATCGCGGTATTCGGCGAGAGGATGAAGACCTGCCGCATCCTGGTCAATACACCTTCCTCACACGGCGGGATCGGCGATCTATATAACTTCAAACTCAACCCTTCCCTTACCCTTGGCTGCGGTTCCTGGGGCGGCAACTCCGTCAGCGAGAATGTTGGGATCAAGCATCTGTTGAACATCAAGACCGTAGCGGAGAGGAGAGAGAATATGTTGTGGTTCAGAGCACCCGGAAAGGTATACATGAAGAAGGGCTGCCTTCCCGTGGCATTGGATGAATTGAAGACGGTTTATAATAAGAAGAAGGTCTTTATCGTAACTGACACCTTCTTGTTTGAAAATGGATACACCAGGCCGATTACAGATAAATTGGAGGAAATGGGTATTCAGTATACCACGTTCTCCGATGTCGCGCCGGATCCCAACCTGGCGTGCGCAAAAGACGGCGCCAAGCTGATGACGGCATTTAAGCCGGATACCATCATCGCGCTGGGCGGCGGCTCCGCTATGGACGCAGCCAAGATCATGTGGGTCCTGTACGAGCATCCCGAAGCTGATTTCATGGACATGGCCATGCGCTTCTCGGATATCAGAAAGAGGATCTATACCTTCCCGAGAATGGGTGAAAAGGCATACTTCATAGCGATCCCCACCTCTGCCGGCACAGGTTCTGAAGTGACGCCTTTTGCGGTCATCACCGATGAGACTACCGGAGTCAAGTATCCTCTTGCGGACTATGAGCTGCTTCCCAATATGGCGATCATCGATGCCGATATGCATATGAATGCGCCTAAGGGTCTGACCAGCGCCTCCGGCATTGATGCCGTGACCCACGCACTGGAAGCATACGCGTCCGTCATGGCAACGGACTATACGGACGGTCTGGCGATCCAGGCATTGAAGGTTATCTTTGAATATCTGCCCAGAGCTTATGACAACGGTCCGAACGATCCCGAGGCAAGGGAAAAGATGGCAAATGCAGCTACCATCGCAGGTATGGCATTCGCCAATGCGTTCCTGGGTGTCTGCCACTCCATGGCACACAAACTTGGCGCATTTTATCACATCCCCCACGGTGTCGCAAACGCTTTGATGATAGACGAAGTCCTTCGCTTCAACTCTGCTGAAGTACCTACCAAGATGGGCACCTTCTCGCAGTATGACCATCCTCATACCCTGGCACGTTACGCGGAGGTCGCGACAGCTCTCGGATTGAAGGGCGAGACGGACGAGGATAAGCTGGAGAGCCTGATCAAGGCCATTGACGAATTAAAGGCTAAGATCGGCATCAAGCCTTCGATTCGTGATTATGGTATTGATGAGAAGGAATTCCTTGAGAAATTGGATGATATGACGGAACAGGCATTCGACGATCAGTGCACCGGCGCGAATCCCAGGTATCCTCTGATGAGCGAGATCAGGCAGATGTACCTGAATGCTTTTTACGGAAAGTAAACCTACATGCCAAGGTTGGCATAATCATACTTAATATGATCTCATAGCAGAATGGAGGATATTATGAAATTAGATAAATTAATATGCGACCGCGGAATCAAGAGGATCTATCGGGATGGGGATCTGGCAATCAAGGTGTTCGAGAATGAATTTTTCACCAAGGCGGACATATTAAATGAGGCCTGCAACCAGGCGAAGGTTGAGGATTTGAAGGATCTCCATATCCCCAGAATTCGCGAGGTAGGTAAAATCGATGGAAAATGGGCAATTGCCACAGAATTCGTGGAGGGCAAGACCTTACAGCAGCTGATGGATGAGAATCCCGATGAGATGGACAGGTATCTGGAGGAGTTTGTTGATCTGCAGATCAGGGTGCATTCCTATTCGGTGCCGAACCTGAACTCCCAGAAAGAGAAAATGAACCGTAAGATCAGCCAGACCCAGCTGGACGCGACCACCAGGTACGAGCTGCATACCAGGCTCAACGCGCTGCCTTCCCACAATAAGGTATGCCATGGCGATTTCAACCCCTCCAATATTATAGTTGATAAAGACGGGATCCCCCATATTCTGGACTGGGCGCATGTGACCAGCGGCAACGCGTCCGCCGACGTGGCAAGGACATATCTGTTATTCTGCCTGGCGGGAAAGGAAGACCTGGCGAACAAGTATCTGAACATGTTCTGTGAGAAAACCGACACCGCAAGACAGTATGTTGAAAAATGGCTTCCCATCGTGGCGGCATCGCAGTCAGTTAAAGGAAAGCCTGAGGAGAAGGAATTCTTATATAAATGGGTGGACGTGGTAGATTTTGAGTGATCAACTCATCCCATAAGGCATGAAGCCACTCAGCAAGTATTTAGAAAAGGCATGGCCGTGAAACGCGGCCATGCCTTTTTCGCCTATCTTCATCACAGCCATTCTCCAAAAAGCTCGAATCCTTTCTCTATTCCAATCAGTTCGCCAATTATTGTACCAAGAACAAGACAAAGCACAACCAGCATTGACTTACCGCTCAATATCCTACCACCATCTATATTAAGCATTCCCTGCATAGCACCTGCTATAGCGATAAAGATAACACTTATACCGCAGGCATTTGTCAAAAAACCAGCCGCATGAGCACGACCTCCTGCCAGCCGGTAAAGCGGGAACGGAAGCCCCTGGGGTTTCTGCCATATTCTTCAAAGCCCACGCTCTCATACAAGGCTATGGCAGATCTGATCTCTGCCACGACTTCCAGTTCCAACTGTACATAGCCCGCTTATTTTGCACACTCAATGCAGGCCTCTGTCAGTGCCCGTCCGATGCCGTCCCGTTACGGAGGATACAGGCTCTGCCGTCTTTCAGTGTAACTGTACTGTTATATTCCATCTTGAAGTCCTTACGCTAGAATTTATATAAGAACATAACCTCTGAACCCACGCACGGAATAGTACGAATCCGCCCCGTTATGAAATGTGAAAACCGTTCCGTAACGTCGCTCGCAGAACAGCGCACCGCCCTTGCCGCGAATATCATCCGGCGTAGCGATCCAACTTGACGTTTTCAAGTTAGCAACCCCCATTTCAAATGGGGGTTTAATATTAGCCCCTCCGGGGCATAGTAACGGTGCCGCCAAGGCGGGGTTCGCAACCCCCCTATTACTGGCAGCCTCCCATGGAAGGCTCTTTATTTGATTCCGTCTTCCAATTTGTCGTTCTCTTCTTGATCCCTGATATACTGTCGGATCGTCTC
>CACXUY010000066.1 GCA_902770965.1 uncultured Lachnospiraceae bacterium
TGCTGCCACGACGTGTAGAAGTCGTTGCAGCATACATGCGTGTATGAATGCATACCTATATGGCCACCCTGCTTCGCAGGGGGCCGACTTCTAAAGTAATATCCGTGAAGCATTATTATACATAAAAAACTCACACTCAGTCAATACTTATGAAGGATTTATATGACAAATACGACCCACTTACTCCACTTATCAGCTCTGGATCAGCATGATCCTCAGTAAAACAGTGACCCGGCATCCGACCGAACTGCAGCCCATGCGGCTTACCTCAGTCAGACCATGCTACTGACTCTGTCATCATCTTAGATCCCGTCATGTCACTCGCCGAGACAAGAATCAAGGGCTGCCTCTATGGCTTTACGATCCATATCCCTGCCGATGAATACCAGCTTTATGCCTCTGTCGCCGTATTTTTCATCCCAAATCTTCTGAAGTTCAGGATCTTCCCTCAGATACTTTTCCTGAAGCCTCTTCGGTGCGGCAGCGACCCACAGCCCCTGGTCATAGGCGCTAAGCTGACGGCCTGCCTGCTCAAATATATAGGCTCGGTCTCTGTCCCCGGCAAACCAAAGCATACCCTTGCACCTTATGACGCTGCGAGGCCACTGCTCCGCGAACTGGTCAAATTTCGCCTGGTCAAAGGGGCGGCGTCGATAATAAATGAAGGTTCCGATGCCATACTCCTCAGCCTCTCCCTCACCATGATGGTGATGATGGTGGTGGTGATGGCCATGATGCCCATGGTGTCCATGATGCTTATCGTCATCTTCATCATCGTCATGATCGTGGTGATGCTCGTCCTCGTCATCATCGTCATGATCGTGGTGATGCCCATGCTCCTCCTCCTCATCGTCATCGTCGTGATGATGCTCATGCTCCTCGTCATCATCGTGATGACCATGTGTCAGTTCATACTCCTCGTCTTCTTCTTCATCTGCCCTCTCCATCTCCTTGATCCAGCCGGCAGACCTGTATGCTTTCTCGAAATCAAACAGGTTGGTGTCCAGGACATCCTTTAAATCAACCTTGCAGTACTCTGCCTCTATGAGCTTGGCTTCCGGCTGAAGCGCCTTTACAACAGCTTCAACCTTTGCCAGCTGTTCCGGTGTTACTTTATCGACTTTATTGATAATGATGGTGGTGCAGAATTCGATCTGCTGTATGAGAAGGTTCGCTATGTCTTCTTCATCGATATTATCGTTTAGAAGATCTGAGCCCGCAGCGAACTCGTCTACCAGCCTCATAGCGTCAACCACACTAACGATACCGTCCAGGCGGCATAGCTTAGGCATAGGGAACTGGGGATCCTTTATACTTCCGTCCAGGATAGAAATAGTCTGTGCGATCGGAATAGGTTCGCATATTCCGCTCGCCTCTATGAGTATATAATCAAATTTTCTCTGCGCCAGTATGCTCTTGATCTGGTTTAGAAGATCAGTCTTGAGCGTGCAGCAGATACAGCCGTTCGAAAGAGGAACGACCGTATCTTCTTCAGTGATATTCCCGCCTTTTTCTATTAGCGTCTGGTCAACATTGATCTCACCGATATCGTTCACTATGACGGCGACTTTGTAACCCTGCTGATTGTTCAGAATGTAATTCAGCAACGTGGTTTTGCCGGCTCCAAGATATCCGGTAAGAACTGTAATAGGTACAATCTTTCTTGCCATGTTTTTTCCTTTCATTGATCCTGTCAAAAACGACAGGAGACGGACCAACCGTCTCCTATCTTCGTCTCATTTATTTTTCTTATACATTTAGTTCAAATGCGCCTTCCTGCTTCGTATGCAAGCCTGTCCGAAATATCACATCACGGAACAGCTATTATCACTCGCCGAGAGGTCCCGCCTTGACGATCTCATGCTCCATATCGGGATACTTCTTCGCGAAGTTCTCCTTGAACATCATGGCAAGCTTCTTTGCCTGTTCGTCATATGCAGCCTTGTCAGCCCATGTGTCGCGGGGATTCATGATCTCGGAGGGCACTCCCTCGATGGTCTGAGGGATGTCAACGTTGAATACGTCGTCATGCTTGAACTCGGCATCCTCGATAGAACCGTTCAGGGCAGCGGTGATCATAGCCCTGGTATAGGAAAGCTTCATGCGGCTTCCGACACCATAAGGGCCGCCGGACCATCCGGTGTTGACAAGATAGACCTTTGTGTTATACTTCGTGATCTTCTCGCCGAGCATCTTGGCATATCTCTCAGCCGGGAACGGCATGAAAGGCTCGCCGAAGAGGGTGGAAAATGTGGGCTGAGGCTCCTTGATGCCGCGCTCTGTGCCTGCAAGCTTGGAAGTAAAGCCCGTGACAAAGTGATACATGGCCGCATTCTTGTCAAGCCTTGAGATAGGAGGCAGGACACCGAAAGCGTCAGCTGTCAGGAAGATGACAACCTTAGGGATACCGCCAGTACCGGGAATCTGAGCATTGTTGATATACTCGATAGGATAGCCTACGCGGGTATTCTCCGTGATGCTTCCATCGTCATAATCCGGGATGCCTGTCTCAGGATCAATGATGACGTTCTCGCACTCAGAACCGAACTTGATAGCGTTGTAGATGTCAGGCTCTTTCTCAGGGTCAAGGTTAATGCACTTCGCGTAGCAGCCGCCCTCAAAGTTGAATATACCGCTCTCAGACCAGCCATGCTCGTCATCGCCGATGAGCTTGCGGGTAGGATCTGCGGAAAGGGTGGTCTTGCCCGTACCGGATAGTCCGAAGAATACCGCGGTCTCATGGGTCTCGGGATCCATGTTGGCGGAGCAATGCATAGGAAGGATATTCTCCTCTTCAGGCATGAGATAATTCATGACAGTGAAGACAGACTTCTTGATCTCGCCGGAATACTGAGAACCCGCGATCAGGACAAGCCTCTGCTCAAAGTCAACAAGAATTGCCGCCTCAGAGTGAGTGTGGTCTATCTCAGGAACGCAGAGGAAGTCAGGGGCAGCTATGATGGTAAAATCAGGTTCACCGTAGTTCTCAAGCTCCTCCTTGGTAGGGCGGATGAGAAGCTGATGAATGAACAGGTTCTGGCATGCGAAGGTGTTGATGACACGGAACTTACGGCAGCCCCTCTCATCAGCGCCGGCAAAGCCATCAAATACGAAAATCTCGCGGTTCTGAAGATAAGCGACCATCTTGTCCCTGATAGCGTTGAAATACTCAGGCTTGATAGGCCTGTTCACAGACCCCCAGCTTATCTTGTCATGAACACCGGGAGTGTCAGCGATGAACTTATCCTCGGGAGAACGTCCGGTATATTTTCCGGTCGTGATCGCCAATGCGCCTGTATTGGTCAATGTGCCTTCGCCTCTGCGAAGAGCAATCTCAACAAGCCTTGCGGGTGAGAGGTTGCGATGAACACATGCCGCATTGAAAATGTACTTGTCGTTGAAATTCTTGCATTCACAACTCATGATGCTTTCCTCCATATACTTCTAAAAAGAGAATAAAGAGCTGCCCGATATCCTGAGCAGCAGATATTACATACTGTGCTGAATATGACACACTGTATGACCACTTCATAACAGCCAAACTGTATTATAACATAGAATATTATAATAATCTACTATCTTATTCTGTTATAAACTCAAAAGTATGACATATCAAAACAATCCCACCTTGCGCCGCACGTGCTGCCGCAACGTCTGTGGGTCGTGGCAGCTTACGTGCGTGTATGAATGCATACCTATATGGCCACCCTGCCTCGCGGGGGCCGACTTTCAAAGTAACGCCTCAATCCTTTGTGCTATCTCCAAGAGATAAGGCTCCTCGCAGTCTTCTATCCGTCCTTCATCGACAAGCTCTGCCACCGCGGGGTTAAGCGGAAGCTGAACCAGCATAGGTATCGCGAAATTCTTCACGAGCTCCTCGCTGTGGCTCTTGCCGAAGATATAGCTCTTCTCGTGGCAGCAGGGGCACTCATACCATGCCATATTCTCCACAAGACCGATAATGGGAATATTCATCATATCCGCCATACGGACAGCCTTCTCGACGATCATAGAGACCAGATCCTGAGGCGATATAACGACTATTATGCCCTCTACAGGAAGCGACTGAAATACCGTGAGGGGAACATCGCCGGTTCCCGGAGGCATATCGACAAACATATAATCGATATCATTCCATATCACATCGGTCCAGAACTGCTTTACAGCACCGGCAATGATAGGTCCGCGCCAAACCACCGGGTCAGTCTCCTCCCCGATAAGGAGATTCAAGGACATCACATCTATACCTGTCCTCGTAGGAACAGGGAGAAGGCCAAACGCGTTCGCTTTTGCTTTTGTGTGAAGTCCAAATGCTGTAGGTATAGACGGTCCCGTGATATCTGCATCAAGTATAGCGGTCCGATATCCCTTCTTCTGCATAGCCACAGCCATCAGGCTTGTTACCAATGATTTACCAACGCCGCCTTTACCGCTCACTACGGCTATAACATGCTTGATACTTGACATCTCGTGGGGCTTCTCCTGCATATCGACAGGTCCTCTTCTCTCCGAACAGCTCTCTCCACAGCTCGAGCAGTCATGACTGCAATCCTGACTCATATCTTCCTCCTGTTCATTTTTATTACAACATAGTCATTATTCAGCCCCCAGACTCGGAATGCTGCGCATCCCTCGTTGTGCTGAATAATTACACAACATATATAACTCTTGATCACAAATTCGCGATCCTCTTAAAGAGGGACGACATGCCGCTACAGCATGCCGTCCCTGTTAGTACATAGTACATTTTCTATCAGTTCACTCAGCAGTACAGCTGATGCTCTATCAGCTGAATGCCCTCCTGATCCATCCGGTAAGGATGTCCCTGAGGAAGGAACCCGAACCGGGAGCAGCGGGAGTGTCGGGAGTATCTGTACCGGTGCTTCCTCCGGGTTCGGTACTGCCGGAACCCTGAGAATTATCGATAATCCTGATGCCCATTCTCTCAAGAATACTCCTCAGAGTACTGTTGTTATTGGTCTCACCATAGGTATTCTCATAACGCCCAAACAGGTTGTTGAAGAGACGTCCAATAGCCGTATTGGTGTTGTCCCTCGTCCAACGCGCATAAAGGGTGGTATTGCCGTTGATAGTGATCGTGTCAGACTGAACCTTATTGGTCCTGAAGAAATTCGTATACCATCCCTGGAAGATATAGCCTTCTCTGGTAGGTACATACTCATTCAGGTCGATGACGGTGCCCTTCTTATAACGGACGGTCTCGTAAGCGGTTCCGCCATTGGAGACGAATCTCAGCCTGTAAGTCCTGCCGGATGCTTCGGAATCTGAGGATCCTGTGGTCTCGACAGGAGCTGCCGTGGTCTCAGTGGAAGCCGGCGTAGGAGCCTCTGTAGAAGCTTCCGTGGGTGCCTCTGTAGGGGCTTCGGTGGGTGCCTGCGTAGGAGCCTCTGTAGGGGCTTCGGTGGGTGCCTGCGTAGGAGCCTCTGTAGGGGCTTCGGTGGGTTTCGGTGGGTGCCTGCGTAGGAGCCTCTGTAGGGGCTTCGGTGGGTACTTCCGTGGATTCGGTTTCGGTAGCAATAGCTTCAAATGTCGCCGTTATGGCAGTATCCGCCTTGACTGCCTCCGCTGTAAATTCATAAGCGGACTCAGCGTTCGGATTAGTGGCATCATCGCTTCCGATCTTCAACGAAGCAAGCTTGCTGCCGCTGTCAGGAGTAGCTGTGAAATCAACATCGTGACCATAGACGCACTTCGAAGGACCCTCTACCTTGCCGCTTCCCTCAACGTTCTTCGTGATATCGAGAACAACGGTATCAATGATCCTGTCAGCGATCTTC
Organism: uncultured Lachnospiraceae bacterium; assembly: GCA_902770965.1. Lineage (GTDB taxonomy): Bacteria > Bacillota > Clostridia > Lachnospirales > Lachnospiraceae > RUG11623. Next base: position 5,799 of record CACXUY010000066.1, read on the forward strand.
TTGTGAGTCTTCGCGATCGGATGAGGATCGAGGTCAGTCTCCTCATCGGCAACGCCGTAGATATCCACGAAGGGGCAGTCCTCTTTCGCGGCAAAATCCTTGACGAACTTGTTGAAGGTATTCATGCAAGGGACACTCGCCTCGCCGATCTGGTTCATCAGAGCGGTTATACCCGCGACACTGAGAACATTGTTGTAATAATCATCAACTGCGGTGCTGCCCGCATTCAGGACTACCGCTCCGGCTTCTTCAGACTGGATGAAGAATTCATCCATCTCATCGTCCATGAAATCATCGCCTGTTCCAGGAAGCTCCTCCGAAGGCGCCATCGTGAAGGTAGGCTCTACGACTGCAAGATACTCCTCAGCAGCATCATCTGCGACAGCCTTTCTGTTCTGTTCAGCTTCCGCCTGCTCCATATCATCCTCATACTGTGAGAGATCGGGAGCATTGCCGTAAGGATAATAGGTGCCCATATATACCATCTGGGCATTCTTGCCGGCATTCTTGTTGATCTCCTTGATCTTCTCTATAACCTGAGGATAAGTAGTCGTAGCCTGATCGGTAAACGCTTTGAGGATCTTCTGAATATTCTCGTCGGACAGGAACTCATTGGCCTCTTGGACATGTGCTTCGGTTGTCTGAGGCTTGGCAGTTCTCTTATTCTTCACGAGATTGACAAAGACCGTAAGCTCATCTCCGCCAAGAATGATATCTTTAAGGGTAGCGTAAAGAACCACTAAAATCGGGTTCTTCCTGGCATAGCCCTGATCCCTCAGCAGAAGCATGAGGTTCAGAAGAAGGTCGTTGGCGCCTATATTGACTGAGATCATGTCAGCCTTCGAGTACTCTTCTACGAAGATATCATGATACTTGTAAGCATCTCCGCGGATTCTGGGAAGATAAGTATTGTAGTAATAGTTATCATACACGCCGTCATAGAAGGTGTTGAATACTTCATCCGAGGAGCAGTTCTTTTTGTAGAATGCATCAAACTCGCTCTTATTCTTCCAGCTCAGTCCCACTCTTGAGAAATACGCTTTCGCGGTACTGTCGTTGAAGTCTGCATTAAGGGCCTCGGCGTTGCTCCTGAAATCGTCCGCATCCTTCGCTTTTGTTTTGCTGTAAAACGCAACGGGATCAGCTTTGTATTCGTTATACACTTCACCGTAAGCGTTCCAATAACCATCTTTATTCAGGGCATTGATGTATTCCTCATCCTCAAGAACATTAAGGAAATCAACAGTCCTGAAAGCGATGGTTCCCATATTGGAGAAATCAAACTTTTTCTCATCTGCCAGATACCCCTCTTCTACCAGAGCACCGCGGAGAGCGTTCGCCACCAGATTGGGATATGAATCTTTGAAGGTGTTCTTATAGGTATACCTCATATAGTCCTGGCGCTGCTTATCCGAAGCAGTGAGTGTATCCAGATTATAGCCTGCGGTGGCGCTGTCACCTATGGCGGTGTAATAATAGGTGTTGTCAGCATTGTCAGTTCCTGCCGCAAAGCTAGGCACCGCTGCCTGAACGACCATAGCACCGACAAGCAGAGCAGCTGTCAGCTTCTTGAAAAACGACATATTCCTTTCCTCCTTAATAAAACTGGTTCTATTTGCCTAAAAACTACAGCGCGCTTTCACGCACTAATTTTTACCAAAACATAATAGCACTAAATAACCACACTCGCAAGCGATTTTTACTATTAGTACAAATAATCCACAAAATACTCCAAATGCCATCTGTTCATCCATGAAGACCATATCTTCCGCGCTTATGACTTCTATCTGTAAGATGATGCTGCAGATATTCGAACATATACCGCATCATCAGCTCTCATGGCTTTAGATCAATCGCCGCGTCATCCACTGCAAGTCACGTCTGATCCTCAGCCCCCATGGGCTCCATATGGATAAGTGCCTCGCAGTCGAACTCATTATTCAAGGCCAGCATCATCTCCTCTGCCAGATCGTGTGCCTGCTTGAAATCATAATCCTTTGACATCTCCACGTGAAGCGTCACGAACTGCCTTCCCGGCCCATAATCATGGACCAGAACCTTGTGCACGTCCGAGACCCCCGTAAAGCCCATGACCCTCTTCCTGATCTCTTCGACATATTCCGGTTCAGGAGCCTTGCCCAGGAGCGGATTGATGGTCTCCGCGGCAGCTTCAATTCCTGATCTGAGGATAAAGCAAGCCACCAGTATTCCTATAAGGCCGTCCAAATTTAAGCCGGTGACACGAAACACGATAAGCCCCACGAGCACGGCCGCTGTGGCCGCGGCATCGCTCAAGGAGTCCACCGAGGTCGCAAGCATGGCTGACGATTCAGTTCTCCGCCACGCCTGCCGGTTGTACCAGGCCATATAGAGCTTAATCGCTATAGAAGCCGTAAGTATAAAAACCGATACCCTTGAGAATGACAGCGTCCGAGGGTTGATCAGCCTGGCAAATGAATTTTTCAGCAGGTCAGCGCCCACCATCAGCACCAGCATCGACACTACGAGCCCCGATATATACTCAAATCTGCCGTGTCCGAAGGGATGCTCCCTGTCCGGCTTATGCCCGGCAAGTCTGAAACACAGCAGGGTTATGACGGAAGAGCCAACATCCGACAGGTTGTTGAAAGCATCCGACATGATGGATATCGAGTCCGATATGATGCCGGCGGTAAGCTTGATGGCAAACAGCAGCAGATTGAGGCCTATCCCCACCGCGCTGCACAGCACGCCGTAAGCCCTGCGCCCCTGCGGAGTATTTATGTCCTGATTTTTTAAAATGAGTTTCGATAGTAATGTTATCATTTCAGATTGAATCTAACATGGTCCTGAGCGCGTCTCCTACCGCCCTGCTCTGTGCGGCGGCATCCTCAAGTGAAGTTCCCTTCACCCCATAATAGAACTTGATCTTTGGTTCCGTACCTGAAGGCCTCGCGCAGCACCAGCCATTGTTGTCCATATCAAAATAAATCACGTTGCTCGTGGGCAGCCCGGTTGACGTGACCGCTCCCGTCCTGCAGTCGGTGATGACGTGGCTTCGGTAATCGCGGATCGATTCCACTGTGTAAGAAGCGATCTTCGAAGGAGGGTCATTCCTCAAGGAATCCATGATCTTCGCTATCTTCTCCTTGCCGTCTATGCCCTTGAGCGTGATGGAAAACATGCCGTCCTCATAATAACCGAACTCCTCGTAGAGATCGAGCATGGCGTCCCAGAGCGTCTTGCCTTGTGTCTTGTAGTACGCCGCCGCCTCGCAAAGAGCCACGGACGCAACCACTGCGTCCTTATC
>CACXUY010000067.1 GCA_902770965.1 uncultured Lachnospiraceae bacterium
TGGTTCTGCCTGCCATACGTCAGTACATTGAAATTCAGGGGACGCCCGAGCGGAGGCATTTTTGGATGCCTTGCTCCGTCTATGCCTTACATCTCCGCAATCCCGGGCTGAAATGTAAGGCACTCTGATAAAATACAGTCATGTAAGTGTGAGGCAGACAAAATGGCATTCAGAGACATCGGTCTGGGGAATATCTCACTGGCTGATTTCAGCAGTGAGAATCTCGTTTTCGTTGACAAGACCCCATACATTCAGAAGCTTGAGAAGCTGAAGTCTGGAGCAGTAGTGTTTCTGAGGCCGAGACGCTTCGGAAAGACACTTTTCGCAAACATTCTGCAGAGCTATTACGATAAAAGCCGGGCTGCCAGCTTTGATGAAAGTTTCAGGGGTACATGGATTCATGATCACAGAACTCCTCTTGCGAGCTCTTTTTACTGCTTAAGATTTGATTTCTCACTGGTGCCGTCTTCGCCATCACAGATATCAGACGGGCTTACAGGTGCACTGATAACAGGCCTGACTGATTTTTCAATGTGCTACCCCAGCATCGGACTGCCGCGTGAACGGCTTAACCCGGAACTCTATGATTCTCCTGTCAAATTGCTTCTTGCCTTTATCAATAATTTCAAATTTAGTGCCGGGCCGGATGCAAGGCTGTTCCTGATAATCGACGAATACGACCATTTTGCCAATGATGTTCTTTCGTCAGATCGTGATGCATTCCGCGAGCTTACATCAACCGCTGCCGGACATGAGGGATTAATCAAAAACTTTTACGCCTGCATAAAAAGTTTTTCCGGAAATACACCCCCTTCGGCACCAATTGCCATGGTGTTCCTAACAGGAGTGTCCGCTGTATCACTTGATTCAGTAACCTCAGGATTCAATATTGCCACAAACATAAGCTCAGACGCAGAATTCAATGCCATGGCAGGATTCACGCACCAAGAGTTATCCGAAGTTGTGGATGAGACTGTTGACTTCAGCCTTCTTGACGGCATAACCAAAGAGCAGGTTATGGAAGTCATGGAAAGGCGCTACGACGGATATACGTTCTCCCAGTATGCAGATGAGAGAATTTTCTGCCCTGACATGTGCCTCAGCTTCCTTCGCAGTTTAATTAAAACACACACAATTCCCAAAAAGCTTGCCGGCATCAACTCCGGCATGGATGCCGACAGGCTTGGCGGCATGCTGAGGCTCGCAGTCCAGGGAGCAAGGGACAGCATCGGCCAGGCGATCTTCAGAAAGGAAAGCGTTGCCGCAGACATACCTGATACTCTCAATCTGAACCAGACTGGTTCATTCAACCAGGATCAGACTGTTTTGCTTCTGGCGTACCTCGGCTTCCTCACAATTGATCCTGACGCTTCGAACAAATCGGAAATTCTTTACTGGCGCTGCCCGAATGAGGTCTGCTACAGGACATTCGTTGACTGCGAGGCAAATTCCATAGGCTTCAGACGGTCACACCGCCTTGACCTGTCAGGAGTCACGGAACGTGGTGACATCATGCCTCTTGTCGAAGAGACGGCGCAGCGCATAGCCGGCATTCCTGCTTCTGCGTTCTCTGGCTTCAATGAGCGCTGCCTGCAGATTGTCTTCTATTACACAGCCATGGACGGCAACGATGGTTCCCTGCATCCTGAGCTTGAATGCGATACCGGGGACCGCGGCAGGGCGGATCTCTTCATCCGGAACATGAGAAGCGGAGGCAGGCAGTTCCTTCTTGAACTCAAGTATCTCTCTGAGGCAAAAGGCACCGAAGCGGCAGTCAAATCAAAGCTCAGTGAGGCCAAGGAACAGCTTGCCCGCTATCGGGAGGCGCCCAATTTCAAGGATGTGAAAAACCTTGACTGCTGGGCCATTGTCTTTGTGAACAAAGAGCCGAAAGCTGTCGAGAAGCTCCCGGATGTAGAATCTGATATAACATGACTGTTTATATTGCGGGAAATTGATCAGAATTTTCAGACCGATGCACCATCATGACCAGAATGCAGTTTATCCTTGCTGATATGATGCAGAAACCGTCAGCTGATGAATTGTCATCCTGGCTGCATGAAGACATGACATACTGGCAGACTGTATCAGCCGCTGTCTGGACTTGAATCAGGCGGCTTAAAACATTGAACTGGTCAAGCCCATGAAAAAAATATCCATAAAACCGAGCTAAGAAGGTACGGTGACAGCATGCCTGCAAAGAAGTGCCTCAAGCTTGCTGTTGTATTTAACAGTGACAGCAGGGTCAGGAAAATCACCCATTACTCAGAAGTCGGTTAACAGATATGCATGCCGCCTCATGACGGCGTATGGAGCAGGAATGCCACGCATATTTTCCGTTTTGGTGCTCTCCTTGTGCATGCATGATCTGACGCATAACCTCAAAATATTGTCTACAATGAGCTGATCTACATGGGGTACACTGTTTCTGTCTACGACAATAACGGGCGTGAGATTGATTTCATTGCTGAAAAAGACGGCAAAAGGTACTTTGTGCAGGCCGCCTGCAGCCTTGCCGGGGGAAAAGGCATATCAGAGGGAGTTCTCAGCTTTCGGGAATATATGCCAGACCGACAGCAGGATCATCATAACCAACGACGGTATCGATTACTCCACGAGTGCCGTAAAGCATATCAGGCTGAAGGATTTCCTGCTGGTGGATGATCTGGGGCAATGAGCAGCAACAAGATTCGGGAAATAATATCTGTATATGCCTCGTGTCCGGCGGCATGCCCGTCAAGGGATGGTGGAAATATGAATGGTAAAAAGATAGCTAGGACCCAGAGCTTTAAGGACTTCAGACGGTTCAACTACATTTATATTGATAAAACAGAACAGATTTACCGCCTCATAGAAAACCGCTGGGTATTTATTTCCAGACCCCGCAGGTTCGGCAAGTCATTGATGCTTGATACCATCGGCACTCTGTTTGAGGAAGGAGTGGAGCCCTATTTCAGGAATACCTGGATTTATGACAAATGGACTGATACCAGGTATCCGGTCCTGAGACTGAATTTTCTTGACTACACAGCTAAGTACAATGAGTTCTGCAAGCTCTTCTGCAGGGATATCACTGGTTTCGCCAGAAAACTCGGCGTTGCGGATGAGATTGCGGCTGACGACGGTCCTGCAGAGGCTTTGTTTGATCTGATGAAAGCACTGGTCGAACGCGGTGTAATGATTGTTGTCCTGATAGATGAATATGACACGCAGCTTACGGCCAGCATGGACAACCCCGAATTGTACGAACAGTTCCGTGGAACCCTCAGGGATCTTTACGGGATCCTGAAAGGAAAGCAGTGCATCAGATTTCTCTGCGTTACCGGCGTCACCAGGCTGAAAGATGTTTCGATCTTCTCAGTCGGTTCTGATATTGCGGATTTGAGCTATTACAGTCCTGTCTCAACGATAACCGGCTTCGTCAGAGAGGAGATCAGAAATTACTACGCTGACTATCTTAACCTTGCTGCATCGCTTATTAAGAATATTCCTGTATCCCAGGTTGAGGAATGCCAGCGGGAAGAGGTTCTTGACAGGCTTGCCGGGGAATATGACGGTTACTGCTTTGACAGGTTTTATAAGAAAAAAGTGTTTTCCACATGGTCAGTGAACAGTTTTTTCCGGGAGGCGATTGAAAATCATAGCGTGATTTTCGGTGATTACTGGTATGACAATGGCGGCATGCCCACGATACTGGCAAAGTACCTTGAAACTCACAGCATAGCACCTGAAAAATATTCTGAAAATATCGATGTATCTATGGCTGACTTCTGGAATCCTTCCTCCCTGCTCAGCATGAGACAGGAGGTCCTGATGTGCCAGACAGGATATCTCACTGTGCGTTCCGTAATTCCCAACGGAAATTCCGTGCGGCTGGGTGTTCCGAACCGAGAGGTGCGCCGCTCTCTGGAAAAAGCCATGTCCCAGGCAATTTTTCACAATGCGGAATTTGCCGGCGATAAGAATGAGGAGCTGTTTTCCAAAGCTTCCGCTGAGGAAATCGTCGGCAGGCTCAACAGCCTAATGAACACCATAAGCTATGAGGACTATCAGAAGATCAATGAAAAGACCGTTCAGGGAATGCTCCATGCGTTCATGATCGGCTCTGGACAGCCGGTAAGAACTGAAGTTCAGAGCGCTTCAGGCAGGAGCGATATTGTTCTTGACTACCCGGAGCGCAGGCTGGTGCTTGAGCTCAAATATGCAGAGACTGAAAAGGAATGCGGGGAGAGGCTCACGGAGGCCGTTTCCCAGATTAAGGAAAGAAGATACGGAGATCTGCTGCCGGTAAAAAGAGAAGTCCTGCAGATTGCGCTTGTCTTCAACGGAAAGCCGGGGGTGAGGCAGTTCACGCACTATAAAGCTGTTGGCTGATTCTGACTGCCGGATGCCGGACCGGAACTGCATATAAAAGCGGCATTCCCCGTTATGCCGTGCCGTTCTGTCTGCTATAATTTCCGGCATATTTACTTTTAACGAAAGAGCAAATGGAACGCAAGATTCTTCTGACCGACACGGCCGATGAGCCCGGGCTCATCTACAAAATCACCGAGGTCTGTTTTCTTCACGGACTCAACATCATAAAGAACCAGGAATATGTGGCGACTGACGAGCGCCGCTTCTTCATGCGCACCTACCTGGAGGGAGACTTCAACGATCGTTTCCTGCCTGAAGTCCAGAGAAAGCTCGGCAAGGAGGCTGACGTAAGGCTGGTCAACGAGGGCAAGAAGCACCTTGTCGTGCTGGTTACGAAGGAGGCCCACTGCCTCGGCGACCTGCTGATGAAGCACTACTCCGGCACCCTCAACGCGACGATTGACGCGGTAATCGGCAACTATGACGTTCTCCGCGATCTGGTCGAGCGCTTTGACGTTCCCTTCGAGCTCGTGAGCCACGAGGGACTCTCCCGCGAGGAGCACTGCCACAAGGTCCTTGAGGCAGTGCAGAAGTACTCCCCGGACTATGTTGTCCTTGCGAAGTACATGCGCATCATCACCCCTGAGTTCCTGCAGGCGTTCAGGAACAGGGTGATCAACATTCATCACTCCTTCCTGCCGGCATTCATCGGCGCGAAGCCCTACCAGCAGGCCTTTGACCGCGGCGTCAAGATAATAGGCGCCACCGCGCACTTCGTTACGGAAGAGCTCGACAACGGCCCGATCATCGAGCAGGACGTCATCAAGGTTGACCACAACTTCTCCGCTGACATGATGGCAAGGTCAGGACGCGACGTGGAGAGGCTGGTCCTTGACCGCGCCCTCACCGATGTCCTGGAGGACAGGGTATTCGTTCACGGCAACAAGACCGTGGTCTTCAAATAGTCTCTTCCTTTCCCAGGAATG
>CACXUY010000068.1 GCA_902770965.1 uncultured Lachnospiraceae bacterium
TCAGGGTCACCCCCAATACAGTCTTCAGGATCACTACATAAATTGCTGTGATACCCATCATCAGGGCTACAAGAATGAGTGTGTCAATAAACTTGGCAAAGACAAACTTCGCCCTGGTGAGTCCCTTTCCTATAACAGTGATCATAGCCATGGACTTGAACTCATCACCATATATACCGAGAAGAGCCGCGAATCCAATGATGAGGTTGACCACTGAAGTGCGCTCCACTACTTTCTGCAGAAAAGCGAAGTTCCTGTCGGGGCTCGTATCTATACCTGTAATTAAGGATACTGCCATATATGCATAGGCAGCCGCAAGGAGAAGCCATGGCAGTATCTTTACCATTATACGCTTCATATCAGCCTTGACCAGACTTCTCATAGATCCATCTCCTTTCTGTCAAATGTAACTATGTTGATGATCACGACAACAAGCAGATAAAAGAGCGCCGGTATGAGGCTTGCTCCGAAAGAGCCTGCCTGAAAATCGGCAAACGAGGCGTCCAGAAGGCCAATATAGCTTAGATCATAGATCGGAAAATTAAGCTTATCCTGTGCTGTCTTGAGAAGGCCTGCTGCTGTTGCTCCCGCCAGAACAAGGACCAGCATACCGCTTGCCGAACTCATGGTAAGGAAGAGCACAAGGGATGACAGGGCAATGATGCCGATTCCTCGAATAACACAGAACATACAGAAAAGGAGCAGGAATGCATTCTGCTTCGGTGTTATTGCCAGATTTGATGTACAGTTCTTGATAAAAGCGGCAATAAAGAGAATCAGGTATGTGCCGAGGAGCAGAAAGAACGCGTCTGTCAGCTTTGACCTGACAACCCGGCGCCTCGGCATACCCATTCCTATAACGCTGATCATAATGCCGCTGTTCAGCTCATCCGTATACACAGAGAGATAGACCGGAATGAGCACAAAAGTAAGACCGATGGTGTTAAAGAACGTCCTGTAAAACTCCATCTGCTGAGCCGCTGTATCAGAGGGATCGAGGGCCATCACTATGATGACCATAATGATAACGACTAAGTACAGAGTGGGCTTTGCCACTATCCTCTTTAAATCAGCTCTAACTAATCTATTCATAGACTTGAACCTCCGACCAGGCGGAAATAATAGTCCTCGAGGGAAGATTTCTCCACCACTTCGCGCATGACCTTAATTCCGTTTTCTTCAAGGACCTTTTTGGCCCTCGCGACATCGTCAACTGCAATTTCAACTGCCGGCTGGTTTTCCTGAAGATCCGCCTGTGAGATTTCTTTTACCACATAACCCTCATTTACAATGCCGAAGCGGTCAGCTGTGTGCTCAAGCTCTCCGAGGATGTGGGATGATATTATGACTGTCATCCCGAGCTCGTCGCGGAGCTTCTTGACCAGATTTCGTACGTCTGCAATTCCCTGAGGGTCGAGGCCGTTGGTAGGCTCGTCCAGAATGAGGATCTCGGGATTGCCGAGGATCGCATTTGCAATGCCAAGTCTCTGCTGCATGCCCAGAGAGAATGATTTTACAGGCTTTTTAACGCCCTTGAGGCCTACAATCTCCAGAACTCTTGCAATTTCCTTTTTGCGCTGTTTCCTCGGAATACCTTTAACTGTGGCAAAATATTTCAGATTCCTCTCCGCATTCAGATACGTATAAAACCTGCAGCCGACAAGAAATCCTATCTTGCCCCTGTTCTTCTGAAGCTCCTTTTTATTGGTGGAGCCTGTTATGGAGACAAGGCCCGAATTGACCTCGGACAGACCCAGGATCATTTTAAAAATCGTTGTCTTGCCGGCTCCGTTCCTTCCGACCAGACCATAGATATCGCCCTTGTTCACCTGCATGTTCACATTCTTCAGGACTTGATGCTTTCCGTACGCCTTATTTACATTTTCAAGCTTTATTACTGCTTCACTCATTATCATTCCTCCTCATCACCAGACTTTGATCCTCTTATCGGGATCAAGGTACATTCCATCACCTTCTTTTATGCCATAGGTTTCGTAGAACTCATCAAACTGCTGAAGTCCGACATTTACTCTGTAGAAAGCGAGAGGATGTGAATCCCCGTTAAAACGCGTTTTCTCCACTTCCAGCGGGACATTTGCCCTCCAGAGCCTTGCATAGGAACGGAAATACAGGTCATAATCAAAATCCGGAACCTTTGAGGCCAGATAAAGAGTGACCTTGAGGCCTCCCATATCAGCTGTCGCTTCACCGGAGAGATTCGAGCCCTGGTACAGGCCTGATCCGGGATATGGCTGAAGTGTTGTATAGTACGCCGACACTATATCATTCCTGTCGTTAAAGGCAGTCTGATCCTTGTAGGGAAGCCATGTGTTTCTTCTTCCGTCCTTGTCATAGAGCGCGCCATTCTTGTCAAATCCGTGGGTAAGCTCATGTCCCACTACACAGCCCAGTCCTGCCAGTTTCTCCTCATAGCTGAAATCCGGGGAGTAGGCATATGGCTCGCATATTCCGGCGCATATATATATCCCGTTCGTCGAAGGCATATAGAAGGCATTGGTCATTGTCGTTGACGTATTTGCCGATACAGGATCCCAGTAATCCCTGTCAAATTTCTGTTTTGAAAGGAACACTTTGTGCTGCATGCCATATCGCTCTGTGGCATAATACGCGTCAAGGAAGTTCCCGCCCTCCTCCTTTGAGAGGAACGGAGCCAGACTGTAGTCGAGGACCTCAAAATTCTGATAAGCGATGTGGATCTTGACGTTCTTAAGTTTTTCGACGCACAGGGCTTTTCCCTCGTCAGTCAGCCACGGCTCTTCTTTGAATATGACCTCTAAGCCGTCCAAAATTTCCTCTGTTATGCCTGTCAGGTCTGAAACAACCGAATCGTCAAAATAATTCTCAACATAGACCTTGTTCAGCGCTCCGAGCATCGAAGTGCCGCCAATGTATGTATTGAACTGCAGCGTGTCCTCAAACTGCTCTTTAGTCTTTCCGTAATCCTGCGGCGCCTGTAATTTAGATTCACCAAACTTCAGATATGTATCCAGACTATCTCTGTCCAGACACATGGCGCTGCCAAGACAGTAATTTATGATGAGAAAATCTTTCACACTCTCAAGGTTGCCCTCACTGCATAATGATGCAAGCTTTTTGGCATAGCGCGGACTTATGACCAGATACTGTGTGTCCTCAAATCCCCAGGCATTCAGCAGATCATTCAGAGGGAAGGAACCTGCATAAGATGCCACTTTCTCTCTGTCGCAAACGTATTCTTCAAGATTTTCCCTGCTGAATTGTTCTTGTGAGCCTGCGACCTTTTTCTCCCAAATGAGACATTTCTTAAGCATCTTTTTGGCCTCTGCTTCCGAATATCCCATCCGTCCCAGCATATAGACGGTCCTGTTCTCGACCTGCTCATAGAGCTCGAGCCCCAGCGGCGCGTCGAGCTGCGAATAGTATTCCTTTCCCTGGTCATCCACCAAAGAAAGGTGCGGAGTTTCTAACATCGTCAGGTTAATATCCGGGAATTTCTCTGTGTGATATCCGGTAATTACATCCAGAGCGACCGGCGACAACGCCATCGGATTCCTTTCAAGATCCATAAAGAAAGCGTAGAGGTCGTCAACACTGCTTATGGATTCAATGTCTTCAATATAAGGGCGGAGCGGTTCAACACCCTGACTGTTCCGCAAGTCCCAGTCAGATGACAGTGCATAGTACTTCCTGAGTACCTCTGCTTCCTCACCCTCTATGGATTCGTCCGTCGCGGCATTCTTCATTTTCTCGATTACAGCGTCAGATATATTCTGGAACGTGTCAACATACTTATCCCCGACTTCCAGTTTCCACTCTTTGTTCGCCGCTGCCGCAAAGTCATCCTGAAGCCTTATTTCCTGATCCGCGGAGACAGAACCTATGAGGTCCGAATCCACCCAGGCACCTGACAGAAGAATCTTTGCGCTGCTGCCGGCTTCCCCGCCGGCAGAGCCCGCAGAGCATGCGGTCAGTATGAGTGCCAGCACTGCTGACAATATTACGGTTACTTTGGGTCTCTTCATTTCTTCCCCCTTTCATATTTCATTTTAAAAAAAATTTCCCGCCTGTTGATACATGGTCAGTCGAAATCGATATTCAGGTCTCATTCGCAGTGCCGCATCAAATCTTCAGGCGGGAATTTTAGTTACTTATTCTTGTCGTAAATAATCTTGAGGCCCTTCATCATGAGCATCGGATCCAGAATAACATCCTTCCGGCAGTGGGGAACGATCACCTTGGAGAGACCGCCCGTGGCCACCACCTTACAGGGATAGCCAAGCTCCTCCTCGAAGCGCTCGATCATGCCGTCCAGCATGGCGGCCTCGCCGAAGACGATGCCGCTCTTCATGCAGTCGACCGTGTTCTTGCCTATCACCTTTTTCGGAGCCTCAAGAGAAATATGGGGCAGCTGGGACGTCTGGCTGGCCAGTGAATCCACCGAGACCACAACGCCCGGCAGAATCACGCCGCCGATATAATTCCCTGCGCGGTCCACGACCGTGATTGTCGTCGCGGTTCCCATGTCGATCACGATGCAGGGCGCGCCGTAGACTTTGAGCGCAGCCACCGAATCGACGACCAGGTCCGCGCCGACTGAACCCGGATTATCCATCTTCAGGTTGATGCCTGACTTAAGACCTGCGCCGACCGTCATCGGTTTCATCCCGGCGACCTTCTCGACTGCTGTGCAGAGGATCTGCGTGAGCGGCGGCACGACCGACGCGAGAATCGCGCCGTCAATCCGTTTTGCTTCCACGCCGTGGAGCTCCAAAATCGTCTTGATGAGGACGGCATACTCAAGCTCTGTCTTCCGCCTGTCTGTCGAGACTCTCTCTGTGAACAGAATCTTCTCGTCATCGACGCATCCAATCTCAATATTCGTGTTTCCCATATCGATTGCGAGAATCATAATTTTCTCCTTCCGGACACATCCGGTTCCTCACGCCCTGGATTTAAACCTGCGCGGCATCACCGCGCTTTACCTTGTAGCAGTTCTGACGGCACAGCTCGCAGGGATGACTTTACGCTTTTCGATGAAGATGATGCTTGCTGCCGGACGGCACAGCTCACAGTTCGT
>CACXUY010000069.1 GCA_902770965.1 uncultured Lachnospiraceae bacterium
CTACTTGATATTGATTTATAGTTGATGTAGCGCCGTATACCCGACCGGTACGTACGGTGCAATGGGAGGGGCGAGACGAAAGTCTCCCTCTACCCTATCCATAAGTCAAAGCGTTTCCCCTCAGTTCCATGATGAAACAGATCCATGGCGAAGCATCTCTGTGGTGAAGCAGCCCATAGTGAAAGCCATGATGAGCCCATAGTGAAACCCATGGTGAGCCCATAGTGAAACCCATGATGAGCCCATAGTGAAACCCATGGTGAGTACCCCATGGTGAAACGCCGAGACAGCTGAGACAGTCTGAAAGTTTGTTGACTTAGCATGTCAAAGTGCTATAATGAAGAAGACTTTACGCTAACAATTTTGAGTCGAAATTTTGAAAAAGATCTGAACGGGCGGCGAGTCTGGCTTTCAGGCAGCGGGCGTGCCCCGTAAGGGTCATCAGATGGGAGATGACAATATGGAAAAGAAAAACCTTGAATGGGGAAATCTTGGATTTGAGTATCATGTCACCGATATGCGCTATGTCTCCGATTATAAGGATGGCAAGTGGGATGAAGGCAGACTCACTGCGGATGCTACTATCCCGATGAGTGAGTGCGCCGGAATCATGCAGTACTGCCAGCAGGTATTTGAGGGGCTTAAAGCCTATACCACCAAGGACGGTCACATCAATACCTTCCGCCCTGACTTGAACGCAGACCGCATCCGCGAATCAGCTATGCGCATAGAGATGCCTCCCTTCCCCAAGGAGCAGTTCCTGGCCGCGGTCGATGAGGTCGTCAAGGCCAACTATGCATGGATTCCTCCCTATGGGACCGGCGCGACTTTCTATATTCGTCCCTTTGAGTATGCCTCTACTAATGTCATCGGAGTCAAGCCTGCTGCGGGCTATCAGTTCCGCATCTTCGGAACACCGGTCGGCCCTTACTTTAAGGGAGGCGCTAAGCCTATCACCCTGTGTGTCAGTGATTTTGACCGCGCCGCGCCGAACGGAACCGGCATGGTAAAGGCCGGCCTGAACTACGCGATGAGCCTGCATGCCAATGTGCTCGCGCATTCGCAGGGATATGATGAGAACATGTTCCTCGATCCCGCGACACATACATATGTAGAAGAAACCGGAGGAGCCAACTTCCTCTTTGTCACTAAGGACGGAGAGATTGTAACTCCCAAGTCCGCTTCCATCCTTCCTTCAGTCACCAGGCGGTCTCTCGTCTACGTCGCGGAGCACATGCTTGGCATGAAAGTCACACAGAGAGCCATTCCTTTCTCCGAGCTTAAGGACATGGCAGAGTGCGGCGTCTGCGGCACAGCTGCGGTCATCTGCCCGGTTGGCAAGGTCGTCGATCACGGCAAGGAGATCTGCTTCCCCAGCGGCATGGAGAAGATGGGACCGGTCATCCAGAAGCTATACGACACGCTGACCGGCATTCAGATGGGTGAGATCGAGGGTCCTGAAGGATGGATACATCGGGTTATGTGATGTAACCATTTATAATGAAGGAACAAGGTCATAAGCATTCAAAGCGGCCGGAAACGGCCGCTTTTTTTCTCAAATAAGAATAAAAAATCATGATATTGTGTTGACTAGAGTGCTCGAATACCATATAATGTATAAGTCTTCGCCAAAAAGGCGTCATATCCGATGCAGATCGCATCTGTTATAAATCATCAAACAGCCAAGGAGTAAAAGACATGAAGTGCATAAAGAGGAACGGAGAAATTGTCGATTTCGACAAGAGCAAGATAACTGCCGCCATTCGCAAGGCTTTCAACGCCGAGCATCTGCCGGTATCAGATAGTACGCTGGACATGCTGGAGGCACAGGTTGAAGGCCATTTCCAGAGCAAGGTCAGGGACGGAGGTATTCGGGTTGAGGACATACAGGATTCCGTCCAGCACATATTGTGCATCACTCCCGGTTTTGATCATGTCGGCATAGCCTACGCGCTGTACCGCCGCAAGAGGCAGGAAGTCCGCGAGATGGAGGACAATTTCTGCATGAGTGTGATCGAGGACTACACCGGCGAGAGCCGCAACGCGGATCCCCTCTCACAGAACAACAACGCCAGCCAGAGCCTTTGCTGGGGCGGCCTGCTGCTTCATAACAGCGGAGACGTGGTCCGCAACTACTGGATGTCCCAGATCTATGACCCGGAGATCAGGGAGCATTTTGACAATCTGGATTTCTATATCCATGACAACGATTACCTCACCGGCTACTGCGCGGGATGGTCGCTGATGCAGCTCATCAGGGACGGAATCCCTTCGACCGGCGGTAAGACCGCCTGCGGTCCCGCCAAGCACCTCAACGTCCTGTGCAACCAGATGGTCAATTTCCTTGGCATCATGCAGAACGAGTGGGCGGGCGCACAGGCGTTTTCAAGCTTTGACACTTATCTGGCTCCTTTCGTGAAGGTTGACGACCTTTCCTACAAGGAGGTCAAGTCCGCCATCCAGAGCTTCGTCTTCGGCGTGAACATGCCCAGCCGCTGGGGCTGCCAGGCACCCTTTTCGAACATTACGCTTGACTGGACGGTTCCGGACGACCTCGCGAACATGCCTTGCGTAGTGGGCGGCGAAGAGATGGATTTCTGCTACAAGGACTGCAAGCCCGAGATGGACATGATCAACAAGGCTTTCCTTGAGACTATGATCGAGGGCGACGCGAACGGACGCGGCTTCGCCTATCCCATCCCTTCTTATTCCATAACGAAGGACTTTGACTGGTCCGAAAGCGAGAACAACCGCTTGCTCTTTGAGATGACAGCGAAATTCGGCGTGCCGAACTTCAGCAACTATGTGAACAGCGACATGCAGCCCAGTGACGTCCGCTCCATGTGCTGCCGCCTCCGCCTCGACCTCCGTGAGCTGCGCAAGCAGAACGGCGGAAACTTCGGAGCCGGTGAGAACACCGGAAGCATCGGAGTCGTCACCATTAATATCCCTCGCATCGCCTATCTTTCAAAGGATGACGATGAGTTCCGTTCGCGCCTTCGCCACCTCATGGATGTAGCCGCCCGCTCTCTTGACACCAAGAGGCGCGTCCTTGACAAATACATGGACATGGGCCTGTATCCTTATACGAAGTACTATCTGAAGCAGGGCTTCAAGAATCATTTCAATACCATCGGCGTGGTCGGCTTCAACGAGGCTTGCCTCAACGCGGCATGGCTCGGAAAAGACCTGACTGACCCTGAGGCCCGCAAGTGGGCGGTCGATACCCTTCAGTATATGAAGGAGTGCCTGATGGATTATCAGGAAAAATACGGCAGCCTCTTCAACCTTGAAGCCACTCCCGCAGAGTCCACCGCATACAAGCTGGCCCGCGCTGACAGGAGGAAATATCCTGATATCATCACCGCCGGCGGCGTGATGGGAGATCCTTACTACACGAACAGCACGCATCTGCCCGTCGGATATACCGAGGACATATTCGATGCCCTGGATATGGAAGACCCCATGCAGGTCGAGTATACGTCAGGCACCATTTTCCACGCCTTCCTCGGAGAGAGGATGCCGAACTGGAAGTCGGCGATGAAGCTCACGCGTTCTATCGCGGAGAACTACCGTCTGCCGTATTTTACGATCAGCCCGGTTTACAGTATTTGTGAGAACCATGGTTATTTGGCGGGAGAACATTATGTCTGCCCTGAATGCGGTCAGCCCTCCGAGGTTTACAGCCGCATCACCGGATATTATCGCCCTGTAAAGAACTGGAATGCCGGCAAGGTGCAGGAGTTCAGGGACAGGAAATATTACAAGGTCGTCCGCCGTTCGTCCGCTGTTTCAGCTGAGACCGCGGAAGCGGTTGAAGCCGTGAAGGCAGCTGAGGAAGCGAAGCAGCCGGTATCAGCAGAAGCGGCAAAGGCAGCGGAACAGGTTCAGACTGCAGGCCAGGCTCAGACCCGCGCGGCTGCTATGACTGCCTCCAATCCGGTTGTTTCCCGCAGGGTCGTCGCTGATGTCAGGCCCGCGGCAATGGGAACTCAGGCTAAGCAGGATGATGCCGTATCAACAAAGGAGATCGGCAATGGTCTGTATTTGTTCACGACCAAGACTTGCCCGAATTGCCGCATGGTGAAGGAGAGGATCCTTCCGAAGGGAACCTACGAGACCGTGGACGCGGAGGAGAACCCAGAGCTTGCCAAACAGTTCGGGATACGCATGGCGCCGACCTTGGTGGTAGTGAAAGACGGCAAGGTCGAGACCTATGCCAACGCGAGCAGCATCCGGGAGTACACCAACCACGCGATGCTGAAGGTGAATTGATATAGTCGTAATTATTCAGTACCCCAGACTCGGGATGCTGCGCATCCCTCGTTGCGGGGGCGGCCAGAGGCGCTGCGCGCCTTGTCCGCCCCAAGATAACTGTTATAATACGTCCGAAGTGCAGGCACTTCGTCCTGTATTCTAACAGTTATCTTGGGGTGCTGAATAATTACATA
>CACXUY010000070.1 GCA_902770965.1 uncultured Lachnospiraceae bacterium
ATGTCCTTACGGCTGCTGAAGCGGTTCTCGAGGAGGTTCATCTGATCCATGACCTGCCTCGCGTAGATCAGGAACTCCTCGCCTTCCCTGGTGATGGAAAACTCTCGGCCGCGGTTGAAGATCCTGATGCCGAACTCGTCCTCGACCTCCTTAAGGGCCGCAGAGAGGCTGGGCTGGGAGATGAAGAGCCGTTTGGCAGCAAGGCTTACCGAGCGGCACTCAGCTATTGCGAGAATGTACCTTATCTGCTGAAGAGTCATGCACTTACCCTAGAGGAACTATGTCAGATGCCTGGGCATGGGCCTCTAAGGATCCCTTGCCAGTGCCGGTAAATCTCCGGAGCGCTTCCTAGCAGGCACCTGTTTTCTGAGAGCTGAGGGCAGCGCAGCAGAGCGGGTACGGCTGCTGTCAGGCCGCACTGAATTTTCAGCAGCTCCTATGTTGAAATGGCGCTCTCTCATTCATAGACTGCGTTGCAGCCAGCTCAATTTCCGGGCGTTTTTACGCCAGGCTATTCTTCATCCTCATCCCAGGAGAGCGAGCCGTCGTAACCAGGATTGAGGCATGCCTCGTCATACTCCTGCCAGCAGGTTGGGAGCCCCCTGGTCATCCAGTCAATCCCGCGATCGTTAAAGTATTCTCTCATTACTTTGCGGTGATCATCAGGATCCGGCTCGAAGGAGCGTGCCTCAGCAAGAAGTATTTTTTTCAGCTCTTCCCTTGAATTTGCGTGAATAGCCTTTTTAATGTCTCGTCCTGTTGCTTTGTTGTAGAAATAAGCTGTATAGCTGCCATTTCTGTAATCATCACGGATATCCTCCCATTTGTCCCAGGAGTGAAGATCATCGTCAATCTGGGCGAGGGTCTTCATGCGGTAGAATTCCCTGAGCTGCGGATTTTTTCTCCAGACCTCTCTGGCCCACTTTTCTGCATTGTCGAGCATTCCGGCAAAGGCAACACGGGCCTCGAGCGGACTTAATGTTTTCTCATCTTTATCTTCCATAAATAACAGCGGCACTGTCATGCCGTCCTCAGTGTAGTGTATAAAGAAAAGTTACCTGCTCCATCCGCGGCTCGGCTTATTCTGATCCGAACCCCGAATTATTGTCTTATCCGGCTTCCTTGCTTCATTAAGCGAGACAAGTTCTGAATTTCTGTTTACCGTAATCCGCCCATCTGAATATATTCTGGGATGCTTATTTATAATGTTGTACAATGAAAAAATTGATTTTTGGCCAAATGTGTAAACAGAGCGCATTATCCTTGTTGACTCGGCCTCATCGTTATTCTGACCCCTGATGAATTGCCACATATCAGCCTTTACCGATTTGTATTCCCCCTTAAGGGCATTGGTGTCATAAGTACCTTCCAGCTTTGCTCTGAGACGCTGAACAATTTCTGGATTCAGTCTTTCTTCAAGTCTGTTCAAATCGATATCCGACACTGCGTAATAATATTTGATTGTTCTGTTGGTTCTGATCGGAATTGCTACAGCTTCTGGATTCAGACAATAGTCGACTGTATGCACTGAGTCAGCGGCTAACAGTTTGAATGATTCCGCGGTAACTCTTTCATTGTTCAGCCTGAAGCGCTCATATGCAATTGCAATAGCCAAATCTGCAGGCCTTACGAACAGGCCTTCATTGAGACGTCTGATAACTTCCGGCTCCTCGCATTTCCGCACACTGGCAGCAGGCTTACATTTCCTGCCAGTAAGCGGGTCAATAACATAAAAGTTAGCCCGCCCCTCTGCTATTACAGGATCACTAAGTTCTATTATCCTGCAAGGTGCAATTTGATCATTCCCAAAGTCAGTGTAAGTGTCAGTTAACGGATCATAGTACCAGTTGGTTGGATTTTTCCAGCTTCCCTTATGGGCCTTCAGGTGTTCATCTCTGGTAAGAAACTGAATATTGTCCGGGTTTCCCAGATCCTCGGGGTATTCAGCAGCGCTTCTCATATGCTGACCTTCAAACGCCCTGCCTAGATCGTCATAAGCCCTCCCCTTTTTGAGGTTAAGGATGTCTCTCTGCTGTTCTCTGGTCCAGTCTCTTGTGCCTTTGCCTTCCCATACTAACTGCTGTTCGCGCTTCCATGCTTTTCTTACTGCTTGGTACCTTGCATTCGTGCTTGCTTGTTCAACAGGATCAATCTTCATCTTCTGCTATGCCAAGTACATCATAAAGGTCATTTAAAAAATCAAAATAATCGTTATAAACGAGCCCGTTGCCAATTTTTCCTTCATCAGGAAAATATATGGCAAAAGTTTCGCTGCCTTTTTCGTACATGACAGGATCTCCGTTGCACATTCTTCCTACAACGATATGTTTATCGTCGGGGCATCCTTCATCTGCGACATCTATCAGCGGCAGATGTGCAACGCCGTACATCTGAGTTCCGGCCGGCAGGAAAAACTCACCGCCATCGCTGAATCTGAGCCACTCCCTGTATTTTTCTGGCAGCCTGATCCCGTTTTTCTTCTCAAACTGTGAAATCTGCTCTTCTGAAGCTGGGTCAAGGAAATTCATTACTCCCTGAGATTCAAACGTGCTGATAATCTTTTTTAATTCGTCAGAAATCATTGAGACCTCCATTCAGACATTGCGCATGGCTTTGAAGCAGACACTCCGTCACGACAAAAGGACAACCGTATATATTTCAGATGGAATTGCTGATATAGCAGGTGTTTTTATACAAGCAATGGTAGCTATTACAGAGTAGTTATGCAAGTTTTAATATGAAAATGTCATCACAATTCACATTAAATATTCATTAACAAGTTCTCGTAATAAATACCGCCAGGCTTCCGCCGTGGACCTCGCCGGAGCAGTTGATCATGGGAGCATTGACAACCAGTCTCATCTGCGCGACGTCTCTGATGATCTCCCAGGTACTGGTCTCGCGGAAGGTGAATTCTTACTCGCTGAAGCTGAGCCTTTTCACTAGTTTCGCGAAAGCCTTTAACGCGAAGATGCAGTGCTGCGCGGAGACCGAGCAGAGCTCCCTCGCGTCCTTTTTGCTGCTGAAGCGGTTCTCGGGGATGTTCATCTGATCCATGATCTGCCTCGCGTAGATCAGGAACTCTTCTCCATCTCGCGTAATGGAGAACTCGCGGCCGCGGTTGAAGATCCTGATGCCGAGCTCGTCCTCGACCTCCTTAAGGGCTGCCGAGAGGCTGGACGGCGGGATGAAGAGCCGTTTGGCCGCGGTGCTTAGGAACTGAATATTGTCTGGGTTCACCTGATATTCGGGATATTCAGCAGCGCTTTTCATATGCTGTCCTTCAAATGCCCTGCCAAAATCGTCATATGCCCTTCCATTATCAGGGGTAAGTGCAGATTGACAACGGATCCGGCCGGCAGGGACATGTTTTCCGAGCCATCCGGAATAATATATGGAGCACGAAACTGAGATAAAAGTATGGCTGTTCCAAAGATGTGATTGATGAAATGACATCGATCCGCTATATAGAATATCCTTACAGGGAGGATCATGTTACTGTCCTTACACCTCAGACTGAAATATATGAGGCATTTTCGCTGATATCACCGGAAGGAACTTTGTCAGAGCACCAGGGAGGTCATCGCAAGGAAAAAAAGGCCGGGCGCACACCTGGGAGGCCAAAGGCAACGGTTAACAAGAAAGCCAAAGCCTAGCTATTTTGCGTATAAATGGCTGCAAAAATCGGATCTACATGCTCTGAATTATGCATAATCCCATTGAAAAAACGCATATATTTATTTCTCGGGAATCAGTACAAAGAGAATATGCCCCGGAAGGTTTTTGAGGAAGCCCTCAGTAAAGGTTGGGTGAGAGGTGAAGTATGATTTTCAGACAAAACTAGAATTTTTATGAATTAGAAAATGAAAGGTGACACTGTGTCAAGACTAGGATGCAAATGCGGTGAGACACTCTCATGGGTTGCTTGTCCTTCTGAGAATATTATTCATGTTTGGCACAAGACGGATGTGGATAACA
>CACXUY010000071.1 GCA_902770965.1 uncultured Lachnospiraceae bacterium
AGCAAGAGAACTATTTGAGGCACTAAATGTCGCGCTTGGTACTGAGTTCGATCCGAAGTCAGCGTTCAGCTGTACCTAACTACCGAGGAGGTTGTGCTTAATGCTTTCGATAAAGGCAAGTATTTCATGAAAGCCTGCTGATGCCAGGTGGCTGGAATGCAGCCGGGGCTGTTTTTATGTTCATTCAGAGGGGATTTTGATGGTTGTGAATGTTTACTAAATATGCAGTGCAAATCAACAGATTAGCATGAATAAATATTATAATTGCATTGCAAACACAGTATAATGTGGTTGAATGCAATGCAAGGAGGTGAGAGCATGGCTACTACAACTTTTTCCTGCCGTATGGATACAGAAGTCAAAAGGGACAGCGAAGCGTTATATAAAGAGCTGGGGATGAATCTTACAACTGCCATTAACGTCTTTTTAAAGGAGTCTTTAAGAGTCGGAGGATTTCCTTTTGATGTAAGACTTGACAGACCGAACAAGGAAACAGCAGCCGCAATGCTTGAAGCGGAAAGAATCGCACACGATCCGAGTGTAAAGAAATATTCGGATGTGGATAAAGCCTTGGCGGAGCTGAAAGATGAAGTATCAGATTGCGTGGAAAAAAAAAAAAAAAAAAGACTATAAGCTGGCTATGAAAAGGCATCTTGATATTGAACTGATAGATGCAATCATCAAAAAGCTTGCCAACGGAGAGGAACTTCCAGAGCAGAACAGGGATCACGGTCTGTCTGGAAACTGGAAAGGACATCGGGAATGCCATATTACGCCGGATTGGCTTTTGGTCTATAGGTATGACGATGATGTCCTTGTGCTCACGCTAGCCAGAACGGGATCGCATAGTGATTTGTTTGGGAAATAATGGAGCATTGCGGAGACAAACCGGACCTATGGCGGCAGAGCACACTTTCTCGAACTCGGGGTCGGCAGGAACACCCCGGGAATCATCAAATACCCCTTCTGGCAGATGACCTTCGGAACAGAGAATGCCAGGTATGCCTGCGTCAGCCTCAATGACGCGTACGCGCCTCCAGAGATCCGGGAGAGATCGGTCTGCATTGACGGGGACCTCAAGGAAACCATTGAGACGCTGGCGCGGAATTGAAAGCCTGCGTCCATCAGACGGCTCAGCACAGAACAATCCTCAGGACAGCGCCAGACTGCGGACGCTGACGTGATCTGCCGAAGGCATGATCATGGGCTGCGGAAGGCTTGGATTTGGAAGAATTGCGTATTTTGTGAAAACCCGTTTTAAAGGTTCATTCATAGAGATTCATATTTTTGAGTGCTCTTAACTGGTCTCGCCTGACATAAATTACGCTTAAAATATAGACATTCCCTGATGCATCATCAATACGATAGTATACGTAGAAGTTTTGTGCGATGATTTTACGCACTCCTTTGGAATGCCATGGCTCACGAGTTTCTGGTGCGATGCTGTCAGCCATATAGGAAAGCTTTTTAATCTCCCTACGAATGCACTGAATGTAATTTAACGCCACTTCAGGCACACCAAAGTTAACAGATATGTATTCTGCCAGTTCACTAATCTCCGCTTCGGCATCCGGCGTTACAATGATGTCGTAAGAATTCACTTTTGCAGTTTCCTTTCAAGATCATTGAATACGTCATCGAGAGGCCTCCCCTCACCAGCAACAGACTGCGCATAGCTGTGCTCGAGTTTCGCATCAAACTCAGCATTAGACATTACATCCAATGTTCTTGGTTCAGAAGGAACAGTCAGCGGAAACGGAATTCCGTTGCGGTAAATTATCTGACGGTACAGTGAATTTATTACGACAGACACAGGTACTCCAAGACGCTGCAGGATACCCTCTGCTTCATTTTTAACATCACTTTCAACGCGTACACTTACGGTAGAATCTTTCATGTAACTGCCCCGAATATTGACTCAACTGTAATCGTATTGTATTTCAATGTATTGTCAATTGCAATACACATAAGATCCATAATCTGTGATTTGCAGCTATCGGGCAGGATGCAAAATACACCGCTTCTCTCTTCAGGATTGCGTTCCGGCAGGTGTTTCATAAGGAAAAGAGCCCGGACATCGGCCTGTGCGCACGCCTGCAGCCTGAGCTCTGCCAGTAGTGCCCCTCTCACTGCCCTGACTATACAAAGTCCGGTTCGGAACGGACTTCTGAGGCAGTCACCGCGCCCCTCATCATGCGCTCTTTCTCAATTTTCATCCGGTGCTGTCAGTCAGGCCGCAGCCTTTGCTCCAGACTCTGCTGATTTGCCTGGCACTTTGGTGGATCATGCGGAAAGGGTTGATGCTGATAAAATGCGGCTTATGCAGCATGAGGTGAACAGTATGGCATTCCGAAAGATAAGGCTGGGCAACGTACCGCTCTCTTACTTCAACAAGAGAAACCTGGTTTTCGCTGACAAAACCAGATATGTTCAGACACTTGAGGACCTTGGGTCAAACGCTGTTCTGTTCCTGAGACCGAGACGCTTTGGGAAGACCCTTTTCACTGACATACTGCAGAGCTACTACGACAGAAGCCTTGCTGCCGAGTTTGATGCAAACTTCAGCGGTACATGGATTCATGATCACCGCACGCCTTTGGCCAGTTCCTTCTGCTGTCTCCGTTTTGACTTCTCACTGGTGCCGCCGCTGCCTGACCGGATCTCGCAAGGATTTATTGAGGCAGTGATCTCAGGTCTGACTGACTTCACCGTGAGCTACCCAGACATGGGTCTGCCTCCGGAAAGGCTTAATCCGGATCTTTATGATTCCCCCTCCTCTCTGCTTATCGCCTTTATGTGCAATTTCATGCTTCATGCCGGTCCTGACGCAAGGCTTTTCCTGATTATCGATGAATATGACTACCCTGCCAGCTATGCGCTTTCATCAGAGGGCAAGGCATTTCACGGACATGCTTCCTCCGCAGCCCTGCAGGAAAGGGCAATCAAGAGCTTTTACACCTGCATAAAAAGC
>CACXUY010000072.1 GCA_902770965.1 uncultured Lachnospiraceae bacterium
TAAAGGATATTGCGAAAGCGTGTGGAGTTGGTGTGTCGACAGTATCGCGCGCGATCAACAATCACCCTGACATCAACCCGGAGACCAGAAAAAAAATCATGGATATTATTGCGGAAAAAGGATTCACTCCGAATAATTCCGCAAGAAACCTGAAGCGGACGGAGACGAACTCGATTGCTCTTTTAGTGAAAGGTATCGTATTTCTGGGAGGCACGTTTACGCATGATCAGGAGGCCCTCGACCAGCTGAACGCGAAATATGTGTTCAGCACCATAGGAAACCTGAATGAGAATGCCACTGAGGACAAAAAAGTCGCCAACATTGCTGTTGATGATATCGAAGCTTCCTGCAAGGCTGTTGAATACCTGATTGAGCAGGGACACAGGAACATAGCGTTGATCGCCGAGGGGCTGAACCGCCCATCGATCGGTCAGCTGAGGGGCCAGGGATACAAAAAAGCTCTCCTTGAGCATGGTATTCCCATAAGACCGGAGCTTATCTATGAAATAAAGACGACGGACGACCCGTATTCCATGGAGAACGGTTACAAGGCGGCCTTTAAGCTGTTAACAGCTCATCCCGAGATAACGGCGATTTTCAGTATCTCCGATGTGCTGGCCTTTGGCGCCTGCCGCGCGATCTTCGATTTAGGTAAGAAGATACCGGAGGATGTGTCAGTGGTCGGCTATGACGGGATAGAGCAGGGGGATTACTACAATCCCAGACTTACAACTGTGCGCCAGCCGGTCGAGGAGATGGCCAGGGTCACGATCGAACATCTCTTTGAGATGATAGAGGAGAACGTAGATCCGAAGGACATAATAATGCCGGCGGAGCTTCAAGTGAAGGCTTCGTCAGGTAAGGCTAAGGTGTAAAAAGAGTGTGAATGAGAAAGGCTGCCGCGTTGTCGGCGGCCTTTTTTGGCTTGCGTAACAGTTTTTTCTTGTTTTTAGAATGACGACTGCCGGGTGGACAGTAGGAAGCAAGAATAGACTCATATAAAACTGAAATATTAGGATTTATTAATATTTTATTGGGACGCAGTCTTGACTCAGCACTTATCACTCTTGCAATTATCAACAATATGCCTTATAATTCAATCAAATAGTAGTCTGTTTGACATGATGACACACTATTTCACTAAATGACACAAACTTTTTAAGGCTGGAGGTTGATACTTATGAAAAACTATTTTGATTTAACAGGACGTGTTGCTATAGTAACCGGATGCTCCTCAGGACTCGGTGTTCAGATGGCAGAAGCTCTTGCGTCTCAGGGATGTGCTATCGTTCCGATCGCAAGGCGTGAAGACAAGCTCAAGGAAGTGGCTGCTATGTTGACAGAGAAATATGGCGTAGAAGCACTCCCGATTCGCTGCGATATTACAGACACAGAAATGGTTGATAATGTCGTAAAGACAGCTCTTGAGCACTTCGGCAGAATTGACATTCTTATTAACAATGCCGGCACAGGCGCAGTTGCTCCTGCTGAAGATATCACAGATGCTCAGTTCGCGAACGAGATGAACATCGACCTCTTCGGTTCCTTCAAGGTCGCCAGAGCGGTTGCCAAGTATGCCATGATTCCGGCAGGCTTCGGCCGTATTATCAACATCGCTTCCATGTATGGTCTTGTCGGAAACAAGATTGCTCCGGCTTCTCCGTATCATGCAGCTAAAGGCGGCGTGGTCAACCTGACGCGAGCACTTGCTGCTGAGTGGGGCGACAAGGGCATCACAGTCAATGCAATCTGCCCGGGCTACTTCTATTCACCGCTCACAAGAGAGACTCTTGATTCCGAGTTCTTCCAGAACTATGCCAAGACAATGATTCCGGAAGCACGCTACGGCGAGGAGGGCGAGCTTGATACAGCCGCTATTTTCCTTTCCTCCCCGGCCTCAACTTATGTCAATGGCGTTATCCTTCCGGTCGATGGCGGATACACATGCATGTAAATTGAGTCAGCTGAGATCCCCGTGAGGATCAATGTATGCCAATGGCGTAATCAGCTTCAATGCAAAAGATCGAATATAGAATGAGCTTGCCCCTCCGTGTCAAGGACACGGAGGGGCAAGTACTTTTCATATCGATTTGTTGTCATGTCTGCTGCCGAACGAAATAACATTAAGCAGTTATTTCGCCCACCCGAACGTCGCGCGCACCGCCTGCTCCCAGCCGGCGATCTGCTTCACGCGCTCTTCCTCGGACATCGATGGCGTGAACTCGCGGTCAATCGCCCAGCTCGAGAGCACCTCTTCCTTGTTCTTCCAGTAGCCCACAGCCAGGCCGGCAAGATAAGCCGCGCCCATTGCGGTCGTCTCAACGCACTGCGGACGGCGGATCGGGGCCGCGATGATGTCTGACTGGAACTGCATGAGGAAATTGTTCTTGGAGGCACCGCCGTCGACCTTGAGAGAGGAGAGGTGGATGCCGGAATCTTTTTCCATTGCTGTCAGCACATCATAGGCCTGGAAAGCGAGTGACTCCAGTGTTGCCCGGATGACATGATACTTGTTGACACCGCGCGTAAGGCCTGTGATTACACCGC
Organism: uncultured Lachnospiraceae bacterium; assembly: GCA_902770965.1. Lineage (GTDB taxonomy): Bacteria > Bacillota > Clostridia > Lachnospirales > Lachnospiraceae > RUG11623. The sequence goes on from CACXUY010000072.1 coordinate 2,548, forward strand.
GGGCATAGGGATCCCAGTGTGGAGCGCCAAGGCCGGTGAAGGCGGGGACGACGTAGCATCCGTTCGTGTCGGGCACCTGCTGCGCCATGAACTCCAAGAACAGTCCTCCGGAGAGATATTGGTTCGTAACTAACTGTGAATGAGGTCCTCCGTAAACATAAAGGAATACGGGATACTTTTTACCCGGCTCCATATC
>CACXUY010000073.1 GCA_902770965.1 uncultured Lachnospiraceae bacterium
AACAGCATCGGTGGGCTGCTCCTTCTGCACAAGAGCATCAATGCCAGCCTGAACGATTCCAAGTATGACTTTAAGCTGTCGAAGTATTGCTCAAACGAAGGAAACATTTACTCGGAGTCTCTTGGCGCTTTGGCGTATCAGAACAATCCACGCTTCATAAAATTCGTGAACGACAATGCGCTGCCTTTTAAGCCATATGACACCTTTGGTAAGGCGGAGATCTCTGAGCGGATACAGCTTCTGGTGAGGCTCGTGGGTATGGTTTGGAATCCTGAGATGTTTGATACTGAAAACTGAAAGGAATGTGCATATGATAGAGTTAGCAAACGATGTCGCAATACGGTGTGAAAGCTGCGGTGAAATCATCTATCGTCAAAGGGAACTGTATGACCCATCCGAGAGTTACTATGAGCGGAGCATGGGCACAGAGTGCATTGCGGCAATCCGAGACGAGGTAGAGTGCCCCAACTGTGGTAACGCCATATCTTTTGAGCTGTGTGCATCCGCGTATGCATATGACATTCACAATGAAAGACCTGTGATTAAAGGTGGTGATTTCCTTGAGCAGCCGTTTATGCAGCTAATCGAGGAGAATGGCGAGTGGGATTTTTATCGCTGGGCTTATGATGAAGCGAACGATGTCCGCAGATTAGTATTGGATTCAGCACAGAATAGGGATTATATGTATGGTCTCCATCCTCGTGATTTTGAGCTAATGGTAGAGCAGATCTTCATCGATAAAGGTTTCATGACTGAGCTAACACCTATTACACGCGATGGAGGGAAAGACATCATTGCCAGAAGATATATCGGTACAAGGATACCGATTGTCATCTATATAGAATGTAAAAGGTTTGGCCCGGACTATGCCGTTGGAGAGCCTATTATTCGAGGGCTGTACGGCGTGATGACAGATGCTCATATCAATAAAGGCATACTGGTGACATCTTCATATTTTTCGCGAGACGCTTTTATATTTACTCGAAGGCAGGGAGATTTGATTGAGCTGATAAATGGAGATCAGCTATACCGGATGATTCAAAAGAGCGCAAGCAGGTATTATGATTCAATGCGATGATAGTACCATTTAATGTTTCCATACCTTTTAATTATCCCTGAACGATTTAATTTTTCCTTGGCTCGCGCTGTCGTCGGTGTGGCTGAGGCACTGAGGTTGACAGCCATCCGACCGATTTTGCGGGAGGGAGCAGCATGATGCAAACCGCCGTAAAAACAAAAAAGCCCAGAAAACAAGCCGTTTCAGGCTGCTTCTGGGCTAAGCGTACATATAGGGGACGTATCAAAGACGACCATAAGATAGATAACGCTCTCACATGAGGCGGATTGTTATTTGTAATGTATAAGCGTATTATTTCGTGCCGGTGCCTTGTTCCGGTGTAGGATCGTCCGGCACGAAATCCACAATATCATCAACCTTGCATCCCAGCACCCGGCAGATCTTCTCCACGGACTCAAGGGACACATAATAGTCCCTACGGAGCCGGGTGGAGATGTTCGCGCTGTATCCGGCCTGCTGCTGTAGCTGGGCTGGCGTCATGTTCCGGTCGATCAGCATATGGAACAGCTTCTTATATGTTACGGCCATCATGGTCCTCCCTTGGAAAACACGCTTCATCTTACGGCCTTTATTGTATCACGAAAAAGTGAAGGAATCTACCTTTCTGGCATAACTTTTTTCTGGCGGCTGCGCGGGACGTCACCCGTGTGGCCGCTTTGTAATGTGTACAAATACCGGCCTCAAACATTGTGCAGAATACTCGCAGAATTATCTTGCTATCATGCCGCCGTAGAGTGATTAATACAGTACCCCAAGCGGGGAATACACACTTTTCGGAGGTACAGACCATGAAAACCAAGATGAACCTGAACGGAACCACGCGCAAGGCCCTCGTTGCCGCCATTGCTGAGATCACCGGCGAGAAGGCCATCTAGTGGGCGGCAGCATGATCCCGCTGATCTGTGTGAACAGGGACAAAGTCATGATATGCGAGACAGACGGTTTCTTTTTTATTTCCCTGTCCTCATCAAAACGAAAACAAATACCCGGCCGGTGCAATCATGCACCGGCCGGCTTGCTGTTTGCTCAGTGTTGGTATACAGAATCCCGTGTTCAGATTCCTTTGGCTGCGTTTTTGCCTGCGAGGCGGCCGAAGGTTACGCTGCGGCCTGCGGCGGCACCGCCCATGAGGTTGGGATAGCTTCCTGCAAAGTAGTTGCCGGAGCAATCACCGACGACATAGAGTCCTTCAATGGCGCTGCCGTCGGCACGGATGGCATGCAGATTGTCATCGATCTGGATGCCGTCCATCGTGCAGATGAAATACCCGCCGCACTGGCGCGTTCCGAAGAAGGGGGCCGTGTCCATGGTGGACAGACGGTAGGCTTCCTTGCCGAAGTCTTCGTCTTCACCCTTCGCGGCAAGCTCATTGTAGCGCTCGACTGTTTTCACGAATGCGTCAACCGGCAGATTCAGCTTCTCGGCCAGCTCTTCAATCGTATCGGCCCGCTGGATATAACCCTCAGCCTCAAGTCCGGC
>CACXUY010000074.1 GCA_902770965.1 uncultured Lachnospiraceae bacterium
TAAAGAAAAAGGGATAGTTGCTTTTGATGCGGAAGGAAGCCCGCGTGTGTATAGCAGTGAGATAAAAATCCAGGCAGTCAAAGAGTACCTGTCTGGGTTAGGTTCACTTGCAGTAGTAGCGGCAAAGTACGGTCTACGATCAAAAAAGCAACTTCGAGAGTGGATAAAGGTATATAATAGCGGCGGAGACTTCAGCCAAAAGGCGCGAGGAGGAAGCTATATGAAAACAGGACGCAAGACAACCCAGGAAGAGCGTATTGTCATAGCGAAAGAATGCCTTGAGAATGAATGCAACTTTGAGGAAACCGCCAAGAAATACAATGTTAGCTACCAGCAGGTATACAGCTGGACGAGGAAATTCCAGAAATTTGGAGACGCCGGTCTGGAAGATCGCCGTGGCAAACGAACAGAGGATCAGGAGCCACGCACGGCAGAGGAAGAGATGAAGATTCGGATCGCTCAATTGGAGCACGAGTTGTATATGACGAAGCTGGAGCGTGATTTGCTAAAAAAATTGGACGAGTTGGAGAGGAGGAATGCCTTTCTCAAGTAAAGCTTGTCCATAAATATGCGGCTATTCGAACGTGCATTACGGAGTATGGATATCCGGTTGAAGTATGCTGTGAGAAGCTACGGGTTTCCCGATCCGCCTATTATAAGTGGACAAGTGGAAAGAAAAGCATCCGTCAGCAAGAAAATGAACGAATCGCGGAACTGGCGGAAGAAATCCACAATGAAAGCCCGGATAAAGGGCACCGGCGCATCAGAGATGATCTTGAGAAATACCATGAAATTCAAATTAGCGACAAGCGGATGCTTCGGATCTGTCGGGCGAAAGGGATTAAATCCACCATCAAGTATGCCAACAACGGCTGTACTAGGCATGCTGAAAATCCGCAGTTTATTGCCGAGAATAAGCTGAACCGGGAATTCAAGGCTGAAAAACCGAATGAAAAATGGTTGACGGATGTTACAGAGCTTAAGTGGTATGAAGGCCTAATTGTCCATAAAGTCTATCTCAGTGCCATCCTGGATCTGTTTGACAGGCGTATTGTAGCTTTTGTAATCCGTGACAGCAATGACAATCCATTGGTCTTCGACACGTTCCGTGCAGCGGTTGCAGCCAACCCTGATGCGCATCCATTGTTCCATAGTGACCGTGGGTTCCAATACACGAACAGGACCTTCCACAGCATGCTTGAAGCAGCTGGTATGCAGCAGAGCATGTCCCGGGTAGCCAAGTGTATTGATAATGGGCCGATGGAAGGTTTCTGGGGCATTCTAAAACGCGAACGATACTACGGAAAGCGATTTACAGACCGGGAATCTCTTGTAAAAATGATTGAGGATTACATCGAGTACTACAACAAAAAGCGTCTCCAACGAAATCTCGGAGTGTTGACGCCGATGGAAAAGCATGAGCAGTACTTGGTAGCAGCATAAATGAAACCCGCAAATTTCGTATGGATGCCTCAGCAGCCATATGAAATCTGCGGGTACCACAGCACAGCTGTGCTGTGAACGATTATTTAATTATTTCACTGTCCTCTTGACGGGATGCAGTTCACGGGTCGGGGGGGTAAGGGAATATTGGGAATCTGGCTGTCTCCCTATGAGGGGGGGCAGCTATATAGCCTCCCTCTCCGAGGGAGGTTATCGACGCGCGGGAAGCGTGCGACATTCCACGCTCTGCTGACCGCGAAGCGGTGGAAGGAGTTAAGGCGAATGGTTCCCTCAGTTGAACACGAATTCCTCGGGCGCGGGCCAGTCGCCGTAGTGGATGTGGGTGGCATCGAAGTCGGAAGAATTAAATGTCACCTTTTCGTCATCCTGATATGATCCTTCGTCGTACAAGTCATATCTTTGCTTTACAGTTTGCAGATTATACTTACTATTATAATATTTAGTCAGTATGTCGTCATAAGGCTTGGCTTCCTGCCATTGATCGCCTACAAAGCTGTTGTAGCTTTCAATGTCTGCGTCAAGAGCTTTGATGTTATTATCTCCTTCTCCACTACCGAGTGCTGGTAGATAGGTATATCCGCCGTTTGTAGTGTCCTTCAGTTCGTTGATAATCGCAAAGTAGTGATTCGGTTTGCCATCATCTGTTGTGATAGTGCCGCTTCCCGCAAACGCGCCATGGTTCTCTTTTAAATCTGCCGGTGCCACGACAAGGCCGGTGCAGTAGCTGTTTTTAATCGTGCTGCTTGCTGCTGTGCCGACGAAGCCGCCCGCTGTTGTGCCAGAAGCCGAGCAGGTGGAATAACAGGATACTGCTTTGCCACCATTCATGTTGCCGATCAAACCGCCCGCTGTTGTGCCGCCGGTGACGTTATAGA
>CACXUY010000075.1 GCA_902770965.1 uncultured Lachnospiraceae bacterium
TACCCTGAAAGACCTCAAAAATTCATCCATTACAATTATCTGCGATCGCGGATATATGTCTGAAGATAACGTGCAGCGGATGGATGATGCCAGTCTTAACTTTCTTCTGATGCTGAAAAGCAATATGAACGTTACAAAGGATTTGCTAAAAAAATACGCGGCCTCCGTCCGTTCCTCTGCACATTACATTCCTGAATCGGACCAGTATGGCATGACTGTAACAGATCAGCTTTTTGTTGGCGACACCAGGACAAGGTATTTCCACATTGTCTGGTCATCGGATCGCGAAAAGGATGATCGCAAAACGTTTTTCACCAAACTTGCGGCAAAAGAACTCAGGTTAAGAAGAAAGATAGAGCGAAAAGAACAGGTAACCTACGATGAAATGATGGATTTCGCTGACTGGTTCAAGCTGAGTTCAACAAAAGCCGGAACAGTTCCAGATAATAAAAAAGGACGCAAGGCCTCCGGCGAGACTAAGGAAGAGGAATCATATGTAATTAATTCAGCAGAGCGTGATGTTGAAAACATCGATGAATGCGCAAAAAAGTTCGGATTCCGCATCCTGGTGTCGTCTGAAAAAATGGACACCAGGGAAGCAATGGAGGCCTATTCCAAACGTGACTGCGTGGAAAAGGTCTTTTCAGCTCTCAAGTCGACTTTGGGCATGGAGAAAATTGGAGTGTACAGCGATGATTCCATTCATACCAAAATGCTTATCTGGTTTTTGGCAGCGATACTCCATTCATTGATTTTCAATCGTACTATGGAACTCAGGGAAAAAGACAGAAAGAGTTTCACTGTACGTTCCATCATTAATCTGCTCGAGGAAATTTCTGCTGATGAGGACCTTAACACAGGGAAATATAAACGACGTTTCAAACCAATAAGGAAGCAGAATCGCATTATGAAATGCCTTGGTGTGACCATCGATGATATTGACTCTTGTATAGATAAACTCTGACATTTGCACATGTTTGAAAACATGGCATTTTAAGTGGTTTAAGTCGCTAGGGTATATTTTTAGGAAAAGTTAAGGATGTACCGGGGCTTTCTGACACTCGCGCCTTCTGAGAGAGGCTCATCAAAATTCAGGTACCGCTGCCCCAATGATGCCTGCCGCAAGGCATTTCTCAAGTGTATGGAACAGCTCTCCTGACAAACGGAAATCATAAGCAGCCACTTCTCACCCGGCTCCGTCGCGGATCGCGGTCGGCCTTTTGCCGGATATTCACTTTCTGTCCGGACTCTCTCATATCCCAGCCTCCTTTTCTGACACGCTCTGCAGGGCCGGTACAGTCTGCCTGCCTTTGGGGTATACTCACCGAATCCGCCCCGGCGGCACAGAATGGAGCAGAAATGTCAAAGATAACAGCAGACGCACTCATCCCCTGCGTAAGGGACTACCTTAAAAGACAGGGCCTTGTCTTCAATTACTCTGAGGAGCTCAAAGGCTTCGGCTTCGGCATGGAGCTGAAGAATGACAGGGGTGTCGCCGGCGTTGCGGCCGTCTGCGGCGATGACAGCCTCATAGCGTTCTGCACCTCGCCTCTCCATATAAGGGATGAGCGCAGGAACGATGTCGCAGAGTTTCTGCACCGGGTGAACATGAACATGCTCTTCGGCTGCCTGCAGTTCGACATTGACAAAGGCAGCGTGCGCTACATGGCGTACTCGCGCCTCTGCGGCGTCATGCCTGATGACTCTACTCTTGCGTCAATCATGATGGCGTTCCGGGTCATTGACGACACCGAGCCCCTCCTTGAGGCAGTCGATAAGGGAGAGATCTCCCCGAAGGACGCGGCCGCAAAGCTCGAGTCATAGACATGAATTAAAATCATTTAAATTCACCGCGCACTGTGCGGTGAATCTAACCAATTTGGTGCATGTTTCTGCCATTATCCGCATAGACTACAATTCGCTACTCAATGCGTAGCGAATTGCTTTGTCATAAAACAGTAATCATTATGTGCACAGCAAAGGCAAATGCCAGCGGTGGTAACTACAAGATTCATACTGCCTTATCCGACAGTGTCCATTATTCATACCTGTTTCTGCAACTTACGGGCTTTTCA
>CACXUY010000076.1 GCA_902770965.1 uncultured Lachnospiraceae bacterium
CCTCCGACAGCATTATCTTTTCCTGCTTTTTGCTCTGTCCGGTGACTTTCTGGGCAACGATAAAGCCGAAGCCGCCCTTCAGCAGGGCATCAAAGTTGAGAGTCGAGTTCAGGCCGCGGTCTGCCACGAAGTAACAGTCCTTCACATGGTATTTCTCCTTCAGCCGCTCTATGGCAGGAAGAACCTGATGGTATTCTGACTTGTTTCCCGGGAATACGGTGAAGTCGATTGGCACACCGCGCTCGTCTATGACCAGCGATACAGAAACGATAGGCAGTGAGAACCTTCCCTCTTTTGACGGTCCTCGCATCCGCAGGAACTCATCCTCATTCTCCTCTACAGCCAGCAGCAGTGCTTCAGTGTATTGTTTTGAGGCAAGTACCGACTCAATAACAGCGGATGACTTTCCTTCAGCGGCGAGTCCTTCACGCATCTTCTGTGTGAACCTGCGGATAAACTGCTCGCGGTCATCTGAATCAGTCTCGAAGTAGCAGTTCGTGCAGTCAAAGAACACCATCTTCGGGCCGTCAGCGGAAAGCGTGTCCGCGCCCTTGTTGTTCGTGTAGTAGGAGCTTTTGACCGCATGGGTCATAATTTCCTCACTGAATGCATCGAAGTAATCGAGCGCCTCATAAACGTTGTCCAGGCAGACTCCTTCAATCGGGTTGCAGAGCCAGGTGCTCTGGTCCTTCCATGCCCTCAGGTAAGCCCCGGGAGCCAGTATTTTGTGGGCAACAAAATAGAACAGCAGCTTTGAGAGGGAGTATGCCTCGACCTTGGTATGTTTGTCCTGAAGATATCTGAGCTTGTAGTTCAGGCCCAGTTTGTCCCATATCGGCTTCAGAATCAGATGGCCGTAATGACGTGAGTTTCCTATAAACTGGGAAATTACCTCCAGGTTTTAATCCTTTCTATTCTCCGAAAACCCTTACGTTGTAAGGGTTTTTCTTTATTTTACCCTTTGATTTTATAATTAAAATATCGTATAATATTAGCACTTTTGGGATTCTTTATAAATGGTGATTTAATGAGCCGCGTAGACCGCAATTTGCCGAGCATGCCAGTCCCTGAGTTTGCATTTCCTGACCGTCATGACGGAAGAGTTTTTGTCCGTCACAGAGGCCCGAATGGAAAGGTATCCAAGAGGACGATCGGATATATGACCGACAGTACCCGCGGGCAGGAGAAGATGGTCCCGAACAGGTACTTCCGCGACTTCTACCCTGAGCTTTATTCCAATGCATACCCTGAAAGAAAGCTGCCGGCTCATGAAATGAGCGTCGGAATGTACGCGCTGACACTGGGGATTGCCACGGAAACCGGACTGTACGATGACCTGCGGAATATCTACGGAACACAGAACGTGAACGCGATTCTGGACTATGCGATGTTCTGCGTTCAGCACCAGAGCAATGTCACCCAGGTCTTTGAGCGTGCCATGGCAAGGGATGTGCTGTTCTCAGATAAGCTCCACAGCGACAGCTGGTACTCGGACTTCTTCTCAAAGAAAATCTCAGAGGACCAGCACCATGCGTTCCGCATCAGGAGGATTGAGCGGCTTGTTGCGGCCGGACTGAAAAAGGTATGGCTTTCGATAGACGGCTCCAACAATGACTGCGAGGCCAGACAGAGCGAGCTTGCCCAGTTCGGATTCCCGAAATCGCATAACAAATCCAAGACCGTGGTCGGGTATATGTATGCAGTGGACGCGGCCACCGGCGAGCCGGTAACCTACTTCGCCTATAACGGCAGCGTGCCTGACTGTCAGGCGTTCCAGAAAATCTCCGTATTCCTGAACAGCTTCCACATTGAAATCGAAGGAGTGATACTGGACAGGGGCTTTGCAGTCCCGGCTGTGTTCGATTCCATTGAGAGCTATGGCTGGAAGTACGTCATCATGCTCCCGTCTGATGCCTATGCCCACAGGCAGATGATGCAGGAGCATGCTGATGAAATCAGGTGGCACTCCGACTATCTGCTTGATTCGGGCATGTTCGGCACAGCCGATACCAAACAGCTGTTCAGAACCAACGAAAGAAAA
>CACXUY010000077.1 GCA_902770965.1 uncultured Lachnospiraceae bacterium
AAAAAAGACTGACCACCGCTCCGGAATACCCGAGGCAGTGGTCAGCTTTCAATTATCTCTTTATTTTGCTGTTAATTTGAAATCTGATAACCGGAGATGTCAAAGAGAGCCTCGTTCACAGCCGTATCGATGCTTTCAATCGTATAGACGGACTCGCCGATGTCAATTCCTGTCTCAATCACGGGAGGGCCTTCAACATAACGAACCAGATTGCCGGCATCGTCGAAATAAAATGCCCCTTCCTCTTCGTAACTGCCCGCCGGGTAAATATCGACAGTATAGGTGACTCCATCAACTTCACGAGTCTCGGTAGTGAAATCTGAACGGACGGCACGGCTCAGAATGGCGGCATACAGCGTATCCATTGTCAGCGGATTATTCGCCAGAAGGCCGGAAGGCACGCTCATGACAGACTTGCCGGTCATGCTGCCGAGGTTCAGCGAATAGACAGTGCCGTCCTTATAGAAGGTCGCGGTCGTATTCTCAAAACCGGAAGCTTGCACGGTCGCAGCAGAATAGTAGGCACCGTCTTTCGCATGCACGTCATAGACGCTGTTGGCATCCATGAAATCAGTGTGAAGACGATAGCTCAGATGGGCACCGGCCAGGGCGTCTATACTGTTATACAGAGCAGACAGGCGGGAAGTCGGAGTCAGATAGGCTTCCGTATCTGCTCCTTCCCTGCCGTAATAAACGGTATAGCCTGAAATATCCATCTCAATCACGCCGTGTTCTCTATGAATCACGCCAGCAGAGGAACTGCCATCAGCTAAGGTGATGGTAACGGCGTTCCCATCAACGGTCCAGGAGCTGATGTCCATGGTATCCTCATCGAAGCTGAAGCTGCCGGTTCCACCTTCGTTGAGAGTCAGGACAGAGCTTCCTTCCTGCTCTGAAACGCCTTTGACCTGGCCACCGAAACCCATGGCGAACATAGAATAGACACCCTCTGTCTTTCCGAGAACCAGATCAGCAAAAGCCTGTAGTGAAATGATCTGGTTCTTAATCTCCGTTGTATCCACTCCGGGAATCGCGAAAATGAGGAAAAGCCCTTCTCCAAAATCAAGAGTCATAATGCCGTCAAGGATTGTCCCGTCAAATGCAGAAACACCTGCCTGGAATGACAGCAAATTACCATCTATGATCCAGTTGTCGATGGGGCCCTGATTGTTCTCTCCGAGGAACAGATATCCTGTCCCATCGGCATTCAGTTTGACATAATAGCTGTCATATTCCGCAGCAACATAATGATCCTTCACCGGTTGCATTTCACCTGTGTATCCGGTTGCATACCGCAAATACTCTACACTCATTCTTGTACATACGAAGTCATACTCCTGTGCCGCTTCGGCTGGGTTCCCGCCTTCAGCGAAAGCAGCTGCGCCGCCGGCAATGCTGAGGCTAAATGCCATTACTGCGGCAAGAAGAAAAGACAGCAACGCTCTTCCTGTTTTCATCATTTTTCCACCTTTCTCTGTTAATTCGTGTGAGGCTTCACTGCTATTGAATTTTGAGTGGATGCGATGCTATGGACTGCATTGATCTTAATAACACATGTTCTTTACAAATCCTCTTTTCTGTCGGTTGACATGAAAAGAGGATTTGGTATAAAATTCAGTGAAACTGAAATTGAAATTGAAGGTATACAAAGATGAAAAAACTGCTCAGTATCCTACTGACAATCGCAATGCTTGTCTCGCTGTGTGTTCAGGCCTTCGCCGATGAGCCTGACTACACAAGCGGCACCCCTTGGCTGTGTATCGACCTCGACGGTACAGTGACGGAGGACACCCCGACCAATCTCAAGGATAACTTTATGCTCGCAGTCGAGAAGGATAAGCTCCTTTCTCTCCGGATCCCTGAAGGCTACAGCCGCATCGGTACGTTCACAGCCGTGGGACTGCAGCAGAGGGAAGACGTAAAGAATATGTTTCTCGGCGAGGCTCCGGAGGGACACGATACGCGCCTGGCTTATGACCTTTTCAAGCTCATGATGGACTGGGACAGCCGCAATGCTGTGGGTGTTGC
>CACXUY010000078.1 GCA_902770965.1 uncultured Lachnospiraceae bacterium
TAGCTCTGACATATGCATTGCCTCCAAAAGAACAAATGTTCGATACTTATATCATACAGAACGTCCGTTCTTTTGTCAACCACAAAAACGAAAATAGCCTAATGTAATTATTAGTTTAAGATCACCCTTCATCTTTCATAATAATCATGATTTGTAATCAATCAGCACCCCAAGATAACTGTTAGAATACAGGACTAAGTGCTTGCACTTCGGACATATCATAACAATTACCATTATTTAAGTATAGATGCTGATTTTATCACGGCCATTGGTTGAGACAATAATATTGTCCCGTATCAAAGCCAACGGATCTGCCACCTATAGGATAAGGAAATTGACCACATGTTATCTCTGTTGATAAATGGCATGATATACCTCGGAAGCATTCTGATGGTAAACAATATATATTGGTACGCGAAGTATATACAAAACATACGTCAAAGAGGCCAATGGGAAACAGAAAAAGTAACCCTTTACTCCCCCCTGTTCTTACTCGTTATGTTCCTTGTCGGCTATCTTGTGGTCGGCATATTCGGTCAGCCTGATCTTGTCATGTCATCCATTCTGTTTTTCGGCAGCGTATATGTCGCCATCATCGTACACGTTCTTCATCGCATAACGCAAAAGATACAGGAAAACGAACGTCTTCAGGCAGAACTGATGGCATCCGAGGAAAGCAACCGCGCGAAGACCAGTTTTCTATCCAACATGAGCCATGAGATACGGACTCCTTTGAACGCCATCATCGGTCTTGACAATATCGCCCTGAGGACCCCCTCTCTGCCGCCGCAGACCCGTGACCAGCTCGAAAAAATCCACACCAGCGCTCAACATCTCCTGAGCGTTATCAACGGCATCCTTGATATGACACGCATCGAATCAGGAAAGATGGAACTGAAAAAAGAAGTTTTTTCTCTTCCGGAACTGATCAGGCAGGTGAATGTGATCATTCAGGGACAATGTGATGATAAAAAGCTGAACTATGTCACCAGTTCAGTCGATGAGCTTAACGGCTGTTTTATAGGTGATCCGACGAAGATTCGTCAAGTGCTGATAAACATCCTTGGGAACGCAGTCAAGTTCACCCCGCCTTCCGGATTCGTTTATTTTTCTGTAGATAATATGTCAGGTACTGCCGAAAGCGAAGCCGCCTCTGCTATCGCCACCTGCATTGTCGACAAATCTTCTGATATTGCCGAGTCTTCTATTACCGCGTCTTCTATTACCGCATCGTCTTTTATTACCGCGTCTTCTATTACTGTGTCTTCCGCTGCCCATAAAGCTCCTGTTGGAATTACGGCTTCTGCTGGCAACGCGGCCTCTGCTGATGCCGCACCGTCCGCCGATGCCGCACTGTCCGCTGATACGGATTACTCATCACAGGCACTTCGCTTTATCATCCGTGATACCGGCATAGGAATGGAGAAAGAATTTCTCGCTAAGATATTTGAGCCATTTTCTCAGGAGGATTCCACAACCACCAACCGCTATGGAGGCAGCGGATTAGGGTTGTCACTCACAAAGCGGATCGTTGACTTGATGGGCGGCGACCTCACGGTTGAAAGCGAAAAGGGCAAAGGAAGCACCTTTACCCTTACCCTGTTCCTTATTCCGGCAAAACCTTCCACTGCCGTGGGCGGTGATTCATTTTCATCCACGATCATCGGCATAAACAGCCCTGCGGAGGGGTCGAGCCATGCTGCAGACGGTTCGCGACACGGCGCAGACGATTCGCGGCACGGCGCAGATGCTTCGCGACACGGCGCAGACGATTCGCGGCATGGCGCAGACGGTTCGCGGCATGGCGCAGACGATTCGCGGCATGGCGCAGACGATTCGCGGCATGGTATAACGGATAGCGACATCAGCCCGACCGTCGTCCCTTCAGTCAATGCGGATACCGCGGCCGATGACACGCCCGCAACAACCTCTATAGAAGGAAGACACATACTTATTGTAGAAGATATTGAGATGAATGCTGAGATTCTGGCCGACTTGCTCCAATATGAAAAGGCGACCAC